>JACCSP010000017.1 GCA_013812905.1 Pyrinomonadaceae bacterium | reverse complement strand
GGCAGTGCAACAGGCCTAAAGTTCATAACATCAACCTTTAGGTTGCCGCTTAGCGATACGGACAAGCTAAAGCTTGAACTCTAAACTACTTAAAGCTGGAGAAAGTATGCGACGATTTTTGATATCGCTCTTACTCACGAGCGTTTTAATACTGCCTTTCCCGGCAGTTCAGGCCCAACGCAAAAGCGTCAAGGCGAATAAACCGGTCGCGGCCACGCTCGCGTCTCAAAAAGGAGCAGAACAAATCACCGCTGGCCAAATACGCGACTATCTGACTTTCATTGCTTCCGATGAAATGGAAGGGCGCGACACACCTTCACGCGGTCTCGACTTAACGGCAAAGTTTCTGGCGATGAACCTCGCGCGTTGGGGACTCACACCCGCGGGCGACGACGGAACGTTCTTTCAGAAGATCGCCCTCAAACGCGACCTGGTTAATAAGGAACAGACTCGAGTGCGGCTAAACGACCAGAACCTGTCGTTTGGCAAGGATTATATTGCGCTACCAGCTACTGGCGATGTCAGTGGCCCACTCGTATTTGCCGGTAATGGATGGTTCATAAAGTCAAAAAACATGGACGCCTATAAAGGCATCGATGCAAAGGGAAAAATCGCCGTCATGTTCACTTCGCTTAGCGGACTGCCGCGGGGGGTTAGCTCCTCTGACCTCAGTAACGGCAAGTCAGGTGAAGATTGGATGGATCCGGTTCAATACGCGCGCAAGCAGGGCGCGATCGCCACGGTGATAGTTCCGGATTTCCAATTTCTGGCTAACTGGGAGCGTAACCGTCAGCGACTCAGCGAACGGCCCACGACGGTGGTCGAGAAGTTTCAGCCGGCAGAGACCTCGCGGTTGCCGCGAATAGTGATAACTCCCCGGATCGCCAATCTTTTATTCCAGGGGGAGAAGCAGAATGCCACGGCGCTCTTCGAAGCGACCTTTGGCGGAGAGACGCCAGCGCCGTTTGAATTGAGTCTAACCAAGAAGATGAGCGTCACCGTTAGCAGCAAGAGCGATGCGATAGCAACACAAAACGTCGTGGCCGTCTTTGAAGGCAGCGATCCCCTCCTCAAAGACGAATACATCGCCCTGGGTGCGCATTATGACCATGTTGGCATTGGGACGCCAGTTAACGGAGACGCGATCTTCAATGGCGCCGACGATGATGGGTCAGGAACCACTGCGTTGTTCGCCATAGCTGAGGCGCTGGCTAAGGCGCCAACCCGACCCAGGCGCTCGGTGCTTTTTAACTGGCACGCCGGTGAAGAGAAAGGACTCTGGGGATCACGCTACTTCACAGAATATCCAACCATCCCGCTGCAGAAGATCGTGACCCAAATCAATATTGATATGATTGGTCGCAGCAAGAAAGCGGGCGACACAAACCCTCGCAACAACTCCCTCTCAGGCCCGAATGAGATTTACGTGATTGGGTCAAAAATGATGAGTACAGAGCTGGGCGAGTTGACCGAAGCAGTGAACAGAGATTACTTAAATCTAACGTATAATTATCGCTACGACGATCCCAAAGATCCCAACCGATTCTTCTTCCGCAGCGACCATTACAACTATGCGCGCAAGGGTATTCCTATCGTTTTCTTCTTTGATGGCGAGCACGAAGACTATCACCGGCCTGGCGATGAACCGCAGAAGATTGACTACGAGAAGATGCAGAAGATTGTGCGTACAGTTTACGTGATGATGTGGGAAATTGCAAACAGACCGACTCGGCCCAAAGTTGATAAGCAATTGCCTGCCGAGTTGAGTGGGGCGAATTGAGAAGCCAGAAAATCATCCACAGATTACGCAGATTACACAGATCAGAAGTAAAGGCAAACGACCGATACCGCCACTGTTGAGTTAGTAATCAGTGTAATTTGCGTAATCTGTGGATGAATCGTCCACGACTTGCCGGCGCTAGTTACGGTTTTCCTCGGGAACGCTCGGCGGTCAAACGTCGGTAGGCTTCGTCCCGCGAAATCCCAAGCTGCCTGGCGGATTTCTTCAAAGCAGATCGCGCATCAAAACCTTCGGCCTCAAAGCCGGCCACTATTGACGCTACATTGTATTCGGATTTCGTATCTTCATCCGCGCTCAGAATAACGTTTCGATCAATCATCACAACCATTTCGCCGCGGGGCTCGTGCGCGGCTTGGTAAAATAAGGCTGCGAGCTCGCTTAAACGCCCCCGCAAAATCTCCTCATGCAACTTGGTAAGTTCCCTAGCGACGACGGCTTCGCGTTCCCCCAGAATCTCGCGAGCATCTTCCAATGACGCGACGATGCGATGAGGCGCTTCGTAAAAAACTAGGGTCGATGGAATTACTGCCAAGTCCGCGAGACGGGTTCGGCGTGCGCCTGAACGCGCCGGAAGAAAACCGGCGAAAAAGAATTCGTCGATGGGAAGTCCGGAAACCACCAAAGCTGAGACCAAAGCTGTAGGTCCAGGTATGGGCACGACGCGCAGGCCCGCATCGAGAGCCGTCCGGACCACCAGGAAACCAGGATCACTGATTCCCGGCGTCCCGGCATCAGAAACTATCGCCACATCAAGGCCAGATTTGATTGATGCCAGCAGCTCTTCTGCGCGTCCGCGCTCATTGTGTTCGTGATAACTTACGGTCTTTGTTTTTAGGCCGTAGTGGTTCAGGAGTTTTTGTGAGTGGCGCGTATCCTCGCACGCGACGATGTCGACTTCGCTCAGCACTCGCACGGCGCGGTACGTCAAGTCTTCAAGATTGCCGATTGGGGTCGATACAACGTAGAGCGTTCCGGCCATGCGACTATTCTGGCACCAAGATAAAGATATGCGAAAGACATTGGTGTGTAGGGTGTCCTCCAGGGGCCCCCGCGAAGGCTAGGGGTGCCCACCGAAGGACACCCCTACAATTGACATAATCAGAAGTTACTAAACCGGCTCAGTAGGGGATCGGCAGTCTGCGCCACCAGTCATTGTTGCTGCTACGGCGGTTGCGATCATTGCGATAGTTGTCGTCGTTGTAGCCGTAAGATCCATAAGCCTGCGCAATGACGTTCAGCTCCTGACGAATCTGCGACCATTGGTTGGCTAACTGGCCGTTCCGGAAGTGATGACGCGAAGCCCTTTCTGCTCCTCTAGCAGTTTGCAGAACCCGCTGGGCTTCGTTTCTGCTGCGATTGAGATCGCGGCCATTGCCAAAGCGCGACTTGAGATCGCCTACAGCTCGCCGAAAGTCATGCACCTCGTTATTCACGCGATCTTCATGACGGGTTCCGTCTTCATGACTGCGGTCCAGTTCGCGGTCTAAAGCGCTCTCAAAGTTTTTGCTCAACCGATCCAATCTATGAATCGAATCTCGCAAATAGCGATCGTCGTAACGACCGTATCGTCCGTTATCTCTGTCCCGACTGCGCCCGTAATCCGGGTAGCGATCCCATTGTGCGGCTGCCACTGCGGGCAAATATAACGCTAACAAAGCGGCCGCAAAAATTGAAAACCTGAGTATGCGTTGGTTAATCATAATTCTTTAGTCTCCTCATCAACTCGTCTCGAGCTGACCACTCTCGCTGCTAACGACTGTGGCAGTTCGGTTTCAACGCTTGCTTCGGGGTGACTTTTTACAGCCAGCGTTACGCCGTAAAGGTCTTTTGCAAGCACTATGCCCGAAAGTTGTCAGACTCGGCTAGAGCGTGGCGATATGTGAAAAACCCCGATTTTCATCGAGTGTCTGAGATCTGGTGCATGCGTTAAGCGTTAAAGGAGACCGGAATGGTTCGAAAACGTGCAGCGGTTTGCGGAAATGGTTAAAAGGTTGGAATGCGCCTGGTTAGCCAGAAGCGAGCAGTGTGGCAATATGTTTTCGCAGGTTTCTCTCACGAATCTCGGCTTGTCCTTCTCCCTTCTCTCCTACCACCCATGTCGGCGCACCCTGCTGCGATTGGACCAGCTGTAGGGCCTCACTCGCCGAAATAATTCCAAGATGTCTAAGGTTAGCGGAGGCTAAACCACCACGAACTACTCCATCCCGGGGTGTGCGGGGCCAGCCAGCCTCGACGGACAGCTGCCTCACGCCAAAACGAAGAATCAAGACCCTTCCCACCATGGTTGAATTGCCGGCGCGAAAGCGGTGGTTGTCTTCTTTTGAGATCTGAATACTCGCTCCCCGTCGATTCGCTTGGGCGGCCAGACTCTCGAAGGTTGAGATTAACCAATCAATGCCGGTTGTCCGCAACAGATCGTTGGACTTGCGTAAGGTAAGGTATGCGGCTATGTCCCAGCGACCCGAAAAACGAGCGCGCGATTCAGCCTCTGCCAGAGCGAGGGCCCATGCTTCGTCAAGTTCGCTCACGTCACCTCGCCAATAGTCTCAAGGCCTTTTTTGGACTGCGCCGGCAGGGCGAAGCGGCGACGGCGTTTGGATAGCTTCTTGCAGGACATCCAAACCTATCGACCCGGTTCCCACCGCTACTCGGTTGTCTCATTTCGTGTGATCCGTTGGGTGCCGTGATTTGAACCTTTACCGTCCTCGCTGACCGCGGTGCGAGGATGGTATCATGCACGGCGAAACGTCTTCCATTTTAGAACCCGACCGGAATTCGAACCAACTGTGAAGTTCTACGTTTGCGCTTTTAACGTTATCAGAGTCAGAAAATGAAACTATCAAGTCATCGCAATCTAGGGAGTGCGCTGTTCCTCTCGACGGTCGCCAGTGCCGTCTTCTGCGCAGGGTACCTGGGCACAAAGTCTAACGCACAGGAGAAGACGCAGTTACCTGCGCGAACCGGCTATGTGAACGACTTTGCACACGTCGTAGACGACGCCACCAGACACCGGCTTGACACCATTCTTGATAACGTGAAGAAGAGAAGCGGAGTCGAATTGAACCTCGCTACAGTGCAGAACACTGGTAACCAGGACATCTTCGAATTCTCGCGACGGCTTGCCGGCGACTGGGGCATTGGCTCGCGGGGCAGTGCCAAGAAAACTCTCTTGCTTGTGGTGTCGGTAGATGAGAAGGCGGTGTTTACACAGCTCAGTAAATCCGTGCAGGGCAAACTTCCGGAAGGCATTCTAGGGGAACTAAACCAGCGCGTACGCGAGCCTATCAGCTCAGGGCATTTCAGTCAGGGTCTGACTGATGGTGTGGATCATTTCATCGCTGCCCTGGCAAAGAAACTGGGATTCAGTCTGCAAGATATCGATCAAGCGCAAACTGAAGCTTCCGCTGCCAGGGTTGCGGTTTCCCAGTCGCCGACTTCAACTCCCAGCGATGAGGCGGCCACAACCCCGGTTAAGCAGGCGACAGACCGGGAAGCGACGCCATCCCCTTCGCCGTCAGGGACTTCAGCACCCAGCAATACGCCCTCGACCATTGAAGATGAGGATGAATCTGAGGAAGTGGAATTGACCTTGACGCTGCCACTGACAGATCGCATCGTCAAACTAAAGGAGTTCCTGAAAGACTATCCGAACTCGAAATCGAAACCGCGTGCGATGGAACTGTTGATCAGCAGTTACGCTGGTCTCGGGGACCAGAGGCTTAAGTATGGCGACAGTTTGGGCGGGACCGAACAGTTGATGCTGGCAATTAACGAAGCTCCGGCAAACATGTCAGACAAGCTGTTCTCCGGCGTGGTCTCACAAATTCCTTTGAATCTCTTCTTCCGAGGGCAGCGAGACGCCGCACTCAAGGCTGCTCAGAAAATTGAAACGAAGTTTGGCGCTGATCCAAAACGCTTGTTGTTGCTAGCTGGATTCTACCTGGGAATTGAGGAGGGCAATGAAGCCACCCGCTTAGCCGAAGAGGCCGTCAAGCTAAGTCCGGATCTGGCTGAAGCCCATTATGTGCTGGGTCGTAGTCTGCATATCTCTTTGCGGCTTGATGAGGCGGCTGCGGAGTATAAACGTGCGCTGGAGTTAGATCCCAACTCGAAGAAAGGTCTTAGGCGCAGTCTCGCCGATCTAAACCGGGCGGCCGGCAAAGCGGAAGAGGCTTTGGAACTCTATCGGGAACAACTCAGAGCTGAACCAACAGACAAGGCAGCCCGAGCGGGAATGGTGCTTTCACTTCTTGATCTCGGACGCTTCGATGAAGGTAATAGAGAGCTAGCGGCCGGCCTTCGGGAGGATCCGCGGAACCTGCCTCTAATGTCAGGCGCCGCCTACTGGTTTGCAGCGCACAACGAAGCCGACCGGTCTCTCGAACTGGCCCGCAAAGCTGTGCAACTCGAACCGCGTTATACCTGGTCGCAAATCGCCCTTGCCCGCGCGTTGTTCGGTAACAAAAGACCAATGGATGCTGAACGCGCGCTTCGATTTGCTCGGCAGTATGGAAACTTCCCCACGCTCGACTATGAGCTCGCGAATGTGCTAAGCGCTGCGGGCCTCTACGATGAAGCAGCGGAAGTTCTGCTTCAGTCGTTCACCTTCAAAGATGGCAAGATCGCAGCTCGACTTGCCGGTCGGGTGGCAGCGCAAGAATCAGATTTCATCCAACTCCTGGCGCCTGAACGTCGCGCTGCCATTTTTCAGTTTGACGCAGCTGACCATAAGAATGATGCGAGGATTTTAAAGGCACTGCTGGCGTTTGCCAGCGCCACGAATCAACCCAACGAGACCGTCAAGCTTGACGAAGCTATTGTTGCCGAAGCGGCTAAAGAATTTGCCTCAGGCGCCGACGACATGCGTGTTTACCGCCAACTGTATGCCGCCGGCGTTCTAGTAAGGAAAGGCGTTGCTCTTCAAACCGCATATGAGCTTACCGCAGCCGCGAGGAGTAGTGTTGAATCGGCGCTGGGGGTTCCAGTAGCCACGGTGGCTGCGCAGGCTGAAGAGTTGCGCGACATTCGCGCCCGAGCTATAGCGAAAGGAAGTACCCCGGATGTACCTGACGCGCCGCGCAATATCCTGGAGAATATCCTGCGTGGACGTGCAGAAGACATTGCCGGATGGGCGCTCTACAATCAGGGGAAGACGGATGAAGCCATTGTGCACCTCAAGCGCGCCGCCGGTATTCTTCCAGAAGGTACTCCTTTATCGCGTAATACCCTCTGGCACCTGGGCGCCGCTCTCGATCAGGCTGGGAACAAGACAGAGGCACTTGACTACTACATCAAAAGCTACAATGCCGGTGATCCGGATCCCGGCCGTCGCGCTGTGATTGAGCAGCTGTATCAGAAGACCAACGGGTCCCTGGATGGTTTGGACGAGCGGATCGGCGCTAGCCGAGTCACTGAGAGTGTTTCGTCCCAACCAAGCATCGGGAGTGTTGATAAACCCGGTGCGGTGGAAACGCCACCCCCATCCGCAGTCGATCGTGAGGCCGCCGCGTCGCCCGAGTTATCGGCGACCCCTGCTTCCGCGGTTGTGACGGGGACTGTCGAAGCCGCTCCCTCTCCATCGCCTACGGCTGAGAGTCCCGTTCAAACACCCACCCAATCGCCCGCAGCTTCCCCGGACCCGAGTCCATCGGCGGGAGTTCAGGAAGGTGTGGCTGCGATAAGGGCAAGATCGCGTACGACCGTCAAGCTCACCGGCACGGTGAGAGACGCAAACAGCGCTCCGATTTCAAACGTCGTTGTGGTGCTGATTAGTCCGCGAGGGACTGTGCTGGCAACGACCTCGGACACCGATGGAAGCTATTCCTTCATAGTTTTGCCTTCACCGAAAAGCTACCGAATCATCCCGTCCAAGGATGGCTATGTTTTTGAACCTGTTGACAGAGTGTTGGCAGGTCTTGAGGATGACCAAAAAGCGGTCGATTTCATCGGAGGCAAAGCCCCTCCAAAACCATAAACCGGGGTAGCGTTCAGGTTAAGTGAGGATTTCAGTCCGCACCCTGAAAAAAGGTCGAAGTCTCGATCCTTTACATCACACATTTTGAATCGTTCGTGGCATGGTGCGGCCCTTTCAGTTCGGAGGCCTTCCAGTTTTCCCGAGCGTTTGCCCTCGGCTACTAACTTAGGCACTTTCAGGACAGACCAATCCCCGATGCGCATCTGGATCGATCTAGCAAACTCCCCGCACGTCCCTTTTTTTCGCCCGTTAGTAAAAGAGTTCCAGGATCGAGGTCATGAGGTAGAAGTTACCGCACGCGATTTCGCCGAGACGGTGGATCTGGCCCAGGCCGCAGGTTTCACCCCTGAAGTCATTAGCGGGCACGGTGGGCGTGAGTTGACAGGCAAAGCCGGGAACCTGGTTAGGCGGGCATGGGCTCTGCGTGGTTGGGCCCACTCGCGTGCCTTCGCGCTCGCTGTCAGCCACAACTCCTATTCTCAGATCCTGGCCGCGAAAGCGCTTTCGCTGAGAAGCGTTACCCTAATGGATTACGAACATCAGCCGGCAAACCATCTCGCCTTTCGTTTTGCGGCGCGGATCATTGTTCCGCGGGCTTTTCCGGATACCGCTTTGGCCCATTATGGCGCGCACTGCGCAAAGGTAAAGCGTTACAATGGGATCAAGGAAGACGTATATCTGGCTGACTTTGAACCCGATCAGAGCTTTAAAGATCAATTGGGCTATTTAGGAATCCGCCGGGAGGATGTGCTGGTAGTTGTGAGGCCGCCGGCGCGAGATGCTTTGTATCATCGTTTCGAGAATGAACTTTTCGAGGAGTTGTTGGGGCGATTATCCGCACATCCCGGGGCGAAAGTGATTTTGTTGGCACGTAATGCTTCGCAGCGCGCTACATATAGTAAAAGAGCGAGCGCGAAACTGATTTTACCGGAGCACACGCTAGACGGTCCGAATCTGATCGCATCCAGTGATCTTGTTGTCAGCGGGGGCGGCACGATGAATCGGGAGGCCGCGGCACTGGGTGTCCCGGCAGCTACAATCTTTGCGGGAGAATGGGCGGCGGTTGACGAGCAGTTGGTTCGCGAAAGACGTCTGCGACGCATCGTTACGCATGAGGATTTAGTGAATTTGCCAATAGAGAAAAAGGCACAGGCCCAACCACGCAGCGCTTTGCATGTGCGGGCAGAAGTGGCTGATTTGATATTGGAGGATCTAGAGCCCGCGAAGCGTGGCGCAAGCATAGAGCCTGGGGCGGCCCCAGGACAATCGCATTTAGTTTCGAGCCCACGAAGGCGGGTGGCAGCGGCAACAAAAGAGACATTGTTGATGAAAACTAACGCGCGAACACGTTCTTAATCCGCTCTCGCCCGCGCGGGCTGATTTGAGCTTATTTGTTCGACCCTGGGGCTCACCCCCAGGCATATGCATCGCCCACTCTCCCGGGCTGGGTGAATCTGTCGCCAGCTATCGCGGGCTGGTTGAATCTGAAATGAGAGCCGAGCGCATCAAGAACCCACGCATCCCAGCCAGCACCGTGCGCGTTCCCGGACGGGCGCCGCAGTGGGTTATCCCCACGGTCAAGTTGGCCCTCGTTGTAGGAGACGCGCTGATAGCCGCATTTTCCTTTGTCGGTGCGTTCTACCTTCGTGAAGGCACGTTCGTCTTTGCGCGAACCGCGAATGGCGGGTTGACGTGGAGCCAGGAGTTTGCTCCCTATGGAACGCTTTTATTGTTCGTGGTGCTGATCCGGTTGCTGGCCTTGCAATACTACGATCTCTACCGATTGCGGGGAGAGTTTTCGTTTTTCGACGACGCTATACGCCTGTTCAAGTCGACCGCCATCGGATCACTTCTGGTTGTAGCCGCGGCCTTCCTCTATCGGGGTGGTTTTCAGTATCGGGCGTTCTCCTATGCCCGCGCGGTCTTCGTGCTCGACTTTCTGCTCTCGTTCGCCGGCGTTGTTGCGCTACGGCTGCTGGTAAGAAGCTTGCAGATGTTTGCGAGACAGCGGCAACTTAATTTGATTCCTACCCTAGTGGTCGGCCAGGGATCCGAAGCAGCTCTTTGCATCAGGGAAATGCGCGAACGTCCCTCTCTTGGCTACCGCGTTATTGGTGTTGTTGAGAACAGCCCGATTGAAGGATCGGGACAGCTTACTTATGAAGGTGTGCCCGTTATCAGCAATCTAGCCGGGCTTCCGGACGCTATTCGCGAATCGGGAGCTAACGAAGTGATAATTGCCGACCCTCGCGTCGATGGAGATGCGCTCTTCGATGTCATGATGCGCAGCGGGCGTCGGCGCGGCGTAGAGTTTCGCATCGCGCCGAACCTCTTCAATTGTCTGCCCCGCAAAACCGAGATCGATCAGATCGGCGCACTGCCAATGATCCGGCTTTTTCGCGAACCACTGTCAAATGCCTCCAGGATTGTTAAGCGCGTTTCGGACATTGTCATCGCCGTCCTGGCCCTCGCTTTGTTCTTGCCGCTCTGGCTCATCATCGCAGTGCTTATCAAGTGGAATTCGAACGGGCCCATCTTTTTCAAGCAAGAGCGCGTGGGTATGGACGGCCGCATATTTCTCGTCTACAAATTTCGCACTATGCATGAGGATTCGGATCACACCATTCATGAGGAATATCAACGGATGTTCATTGCCGGACGGGCGGAAGCGAACCTCGGTAACGCTGAGCAACCGGCATACAAACTTCCTGCCGACCCGCGCATTACGCGCGTGGGGCGTTGGTTACGTCGCACCAGCCTGGACGAACTGCCGCAACTCTTTAATGTGCTGCTCGGCGACATGAGCGTGGTAGGCCCGCGCCCGCCGATTCCTTACGAAGTCGAAGCTTATGAATTGGCTCACCGTAAACGTTTGGACATGAAGCCGGGATTGACCGGGCTGTGGCAGGTGTCGGGACGAAACCGACTGCCTTTTGAAGAGATGGTGAGGCTCGACCTGTTCTATATCGAGAACTGGTCGCTGCTGCTGGACCTGAAAATCATCCTGCGCACGGCGCTCGTGATATGTCGCGGCGACGGTTATTAGCCGCGCGGAAACTCGGGTACCCGCGCGGAGACGCATAAGGGTCAACCCCCAACTTAGGCGCAGCAACTCTACGGTAGAACTTTGTTATGTCGCTCCGTTTTCGTGTTTACTCGTGTAATTATGTGGATCGTTTCCCAACGGAATTCACTCAGCAAAATTAAGAAATGCGACTTTCAATATTTTATGACTAATTCCTTTTTCGCGATAACGATCCTCTTAGTTTTACTGCTCGGCGCGAGTTCTACGAAAGCGGGGGTTCAGCCTACCAATCACTCAAGCTGCGATTTCATGAGATCCGTACCTTCCTCAGACTTTGAAGATTGAGCATAGGTAACGAGGACCCACCCGCTACCGCGAGGTGGTACTGACCTCCGTTGCCAATCTCAATCTGCGGGCCAACAATCTTTCTACAGTTCGGCCAGCGCTAACTCCAGCAAGAGAATTTTCTTAATCCCTTTGTAGAGCGGTTCGATCTCGCAGTTCTCGGTTAAAGCATGTGAGTCGTTGCAAGGTCCAGCTCCGGTCGAGATCGACGGAACGCCTTGCAACAGCGCGGGGCTGGCATTATTGGAGCCGGTCGGCGTAATTGGCGGATCAAATCCGATTGCGCGATGCACCGCTTCAGCCACCATCACCAGCTTCGAATTCCTATGTCCGGGAATCACTGCCGCCGGGGATGTGGAGACCACCTCCGTCTTCAGCATCATATCAGCACGTCGGGCCTCTTCCTCCACAATCGCTGCAATCTTTTTTTCCAGGTCGGCTAATACTTCGTTACTCGTCGAACGCAGGTCCACTGTAAACCACGCGTCGGAAGCTTTGGCGTTCACCACTTCCGAACCTCTCAGCATGCCAATGTTAAGATTTGACGACGGATTGGTGGGGATCTTTAGATCATAGATCCTGGAAATCGCACGAGCCAGCGGTAAGCTCGCTGAGTAAGGCGGCGTGGGTGAGCGTGTGTGGCCACCAGGGCCGATGAAGTGATGCCGGTACCAGTTGATGCCAATGCCGGCATATGTGAATCCCTCATAGCCGCCATCGAGCGCGACGTAGTAATCGATTTTGCCTTTGTTGTCTTTAATGAACTGCTTGACGCCTGTAAAGTTTGTCTCCTCTTCAACCGTAAAAACAAAAACCAGATCGCCCTTGGTCTCGATTCGGGCCGCATCGAGGGCGCGAATCGTTGCCAGTAAGGCTTCGATATTCCGGGTATCATCGCCCACGCCGGGCGCATATACTCGTCCTTCGCGAATAGTCGCTTTGATCTTGAGTCCGGGTTGAAAGACTGTGTCCAGATGAGCATCAAAAACAACCACCGGTCCACCCCCGGTTCCCTTGCGCACCGCAATCAGGTTGCCCGCCGCGTCGTAATGAACGCTTTCCAGTCTATGCCTGCTCAGCAGCTTCTGGATGTATTTTGCGCGTTCCTGTTCATGTCCTGAGGGCGCGTTGATCTCAGTAATTGCAATCCATTCGCGCAGAATGCTCTCGCGGTTCTTATCGATGTACTCGTAGGCTGCTTTCACTCGGGCATCGTTCTGGATCGACTTGGCCTGGTCCAAATACTGGCCTGGTGTTTGTGAAAAAACCGGGAAGCTTAGCAGCAGCAATCCCATGGTAGACAAAGGAACGACTAGCAATCGACACATGGAGTTTCCTTATTGATCGAATATTGTAGAATGGAATTCATTCTAATATTTTCGTGCTTCGTAATGAAAGCGGTCAGTAATGCCCTGGTTTGGTCCGGCTCGCATGAGTCAAACCATCGTTAGCAAGACCACCAAACCCGATAGAGTCCGAGAGAGACTAGCCACCCCTGGGTAGAGTGAGAAGTCTTGCTGGGCGCGCTTAATGGCCTGTGGCGGTTTCACCAACGGTCTGGTCCATTAAAACTGGGGTGACTCAGAAGTTGTGATCATCTTCTAATGCGTGTTGGTTGACGCTGGCGCTCCAGAGAAAAGTGAGGGTAACCGAATAGTCAATCAGAACGATCCACGAAAACCCACGAAAGTTGTTAGTGTCATTTTGCGCGATTTCGTGGATCGTATTATGCTCCGATCGGGTTGCGGCTCTTCGCTAAACTGAGTTCTCAGTTACTCCGAGTGTCCCCCTCAGTAATTCGTTAGAATCTCATTTGGTGCAAAGCCCATTTTCTCCAGTCGATCGCGTGTTTGCCCGATCATCGCTGGCGAGCCACAAATCAAAGCGATGGGCGAGTGGAGTGATGGTAGAACGTGATCCAAAAGAGACTGAACGTAACCGGTAGGACCAGACCAGTCGTGGCCGTCAGGCCGGGAGATAACCTGACGCAATTCCACCCCAGCATCTTCCCAATCCCCAGTTTCATCGCGGTAGCAGAAGTCGTCGGGTGTGCGAGCCCCGTAGAGTACCACTAACTGGCCGAAGTGTTCTTTGCGTTTCAGCACCTGCCGGAGTGCTGAACGGAGTGGCGCCACGCCCGTACCCATCGCCACAAAAACAAGATCCTTCATTTGATGGTCGTTGAGAGCAAAGCCGCGACCAGTCACGTCCACCAGCTGAATTCGTTCGCCTGCTTTCATATCGAAGATGACGTTGCTGGCGCCTATCTTCTGCTTGACCAGCACTTCTAATTCCGGATCTTCCGGCGCACTGGCGAAGGCAAAGTAAGCAGGCGCTTCACCTTCTACTTGCAAAACTGCCACTTGCCCCGGCACAAAAGAAACTCGGTGGTTTTCCACTCCTCCTGCAGGCATGAGATCAAAGGAACGCGTGCCGCGCGCCTGGTCACTAACCCCTGTGATGATCAATGAACGCACTATTGCTGCTCCGAACTTCAGGTAGCCTGAGATTGCCGGCCAGTGTAGCAAATGTGGTTGGCGGGGAAATCAAAAAACGATCCACGAAACCGCCACGAAATATCACTAATAGTTTTCGTGTGCGTTCGTGTGAGTTTTGTGGATCGTCCCCCCCCCAAGCGAACTCTCAAATTAGGCCACAACCAAATTTGAGCAGAGATTCCGGATCACGATGCTACAATGATTTCCGCTTGTTTCGGATAACCATGATGACAAACCACCGTCGCGGTTTCTTTCACATCGTGGCTTCTAGTTTGAGTGTAGTTGCACTCTTTGCGCTGCTCGCACTATGCGCACTGCCGGTCACAGCCCAATCGGGAAGGCGCGCGCCGAGATCAACAGCACCTGCTGCTACGCCTGCACCTCAAGCCAAGCCAGTGGAGAAGAAGCCTGCTGCAGAAACTAAACCCGGCCTGTCCTTTATCGTCAGTATCGATCGAGTCGGGAATTTCACAAACATACCGATGTATTTCTATGACAGCGTCCAGCGTGCATGTGCCGAGCGGCTCAACCATTCGCCGGCAGTCAAAGTCGACATAGCGAACCGCGAGATGAACCGTGGCGAAGCCGTTAAGCGGGCCAAGGCCGAGGCGGATGCGCACGTTGTTTGGATACAGTTGAGGTTTGATGATGCGAGGAGCCTGAGTGACGCAGATCTTGGCGAGGTTTATATCGACTACTGGGTGTTTGCTGCCAATACGGCAAAAATGATCACCAACGGCCGCAGCTACCAACAGGCGTACCGTGGCGGTGGGATTATTGTCATGCCTAGGCCGGGCGGCAGAGCCAGTTTGCCCTACACCGAGCAATTACTAAAGCAAGCAGCGCGTGACGCCGCGGAACGAATTCTCTCCGCCATGGTTCTGCCCGGCCGCAGCGTGCCGGGGGCTGGTAGTTTAGATTTCGAGCTGTAGTTTGTCCGCACCGCTAAGCCGGAACCTAAGGATCGAACTCTGAACTTCCAAAACTCAAAATGAACCAGTACCGGCGGGTAAGTATTTACCACTTTAGTTTGCCTCATCATAGAGCCGATCAATCACGCTGCGGTACTTCTCATCAATCACTCGCCGCTTCACTTTCAGGGTGGGAGTTAATTCCCCGCCTTCGATGGTGAACTCGCTTTCCAACAACCCAACTTTCTTCACTCGTTCATACTTAGCTAGGTCGGGAGTGAGTCCGGCAATCTGCCGCTCAAACAAGTTGATTATCCGCTCATGCCGGCACAGTTCCGCGCGTTCAGTTACTTTGATTCCTTTGATCTGTGCGTAGGAATCAATCTGCTGCCAGTTGGGCACGATTAAAGCGGCTGGATACTTGCGGCCGTCACCGATGAGGACGACCTGGCTAACAAACCGCGACCCCTTAATCATCTGCTCGATTGGTTGCGGCGAAATATACTTTCCGCCGGAAGTCTTGAACAATTCCTTCTTGCGGTCTGTGATGTGCAGAAAACCGTCGTCATCGATGATGCCGATGTCTCCGGTTTTGAACCAGCCATCCTCGGTAAAGACGGCGCGCGACTCCTCCGGTTTGTTGTAATAGCCGCGCATCACGTTTGGGCCCCGCGTTTCGATCTCGCCGTCCGCTGCAATACGGACCTCCACTCGAGGGATTGGTTTACCAACAGAACCGATGCGGTTGTCTTCCAGCCTGCCGGTAGTAATCACGGGTGAAGTCTCAGTGAGTCCGTAACCCTGAACGATAGGAATGCCCGCTCCGAGATAGATGTAACCCAACTCTTCCGGCAATGCAGCGCCGCCCGAAACCAGCAAGCGAATACGCCCACCGAACGCCTCGCGCCATTTAGAGAAAACAAGCTTTGTGGCCAGCTTGTGTTTCAGCGCCAGTGCCCGCGGGGCTTTCTTCTTATCAACCTCAAACCGCGCATAAGCCTTTGCAACTGAGACGGCCCATGAAAGCAAGGCCATATTGACTCTTCCTTTGGCGGCCACGCGCTCCTTGATACGTTCATAGATCTTTTCGAATATGCGAGGCACTCCTACCAGAATCGTGGGACGCACTTCGCGCAGGTTGGGACCGATCGTTTCCAGCGACTCTGCGTAGTAAACCATCATGCCCTGATAGAGGTACATGTACATAGCCTGACGCTCAAAGATGTGCGAGAGCGGCAAGACGGAAAGTGCAATATCTTTTTCGCCGAACGAAAGGTTCCCGGCGCCGTCGATCAGGTTTGAAATGAGATTAGAGTGCGTCAACATAACGCCTTTGGGTTCACCCGTGGTGCCTGAAGTGTAAATTATCGTGGCCAGTTGATCCGGCGTCGTACGGTGAGCCAGATCCTCGATTAGGTGCGGCTGTTCTGCGTCGGTGATCTGACCAAGCTGCTCCAATTCTGCCAGAGTAATTCCCTCGCTCTTGTCTACATCTGCGCCGTCAAAAAAGATTACCTGCTCAACTGCCGGACATTCCCTGAGAATTGTCTTCACTTCGAGAAACTTCCGGTGATTGGAGACCAATAGGACGCGTGAGCCGGAATCCTTCAGGATGTAGCGTACCTGCGGCGGGGTTAAGGTGGGATAAATGGGGACATCGATGGCACCGGCAAACAAGCAGCCCGCATCAGTCAAAGTCCACTCCGGCCGGCTATCAGAAAGAAGCGCGACGCGATCTCCGGGACATACTCCCAGCGAATACAGTCCCGCGGCAATTCGATAGATGCGCGCAAGCATTTCGTCCGAAGAGATTGGTATCCAGCGGCCGTCGTGTTTGTAGTTCAGCGTGTCGGCGCGTCTATGATCTCGCCCAATTCGCTCAAAGGCCTCCACGAGCGTTGTGGGACGTCCTGAGAACAAAGGTCCGCGCGCGGAGGTTTTTATTTGTTCCTTCGTAGCTGGCAAGCCCGAATTCACTTTTCGCTAACTCCGTTGAGCAGGATGTCCAGCACCTGATCTGCCATCGGAACTAGTTTGTAACGACGTTTGGAGAGAATCCAATTAGTAGCCATTTCGTCCAGAGCGCCAAAAAAAATCTTGGCGGCAACCTTGGCATTCAGATCCCGGCGAAATACACCAGCACTTTGGCCCTCTTCAATTGTAGAGCGAATGAGTCCGAGGTATTCAGCGAACCCCGCGGCGGAAAACTCTTCCATGAACTTCGTTGAGCCGCGCAGTTCCACCTGAAAAACCACCGCCAGCTCCCGATCCGCACCCAGTCGTTCGAGATGCAACTGAGCAATCCGGCGAAGTTTTCTGCGCGGATCGCTGATTTGCTCGAGTTGCTTGCGACCTTCGGAGATTGCTACTTCCACGGTGCGATCGAAAATCGAATGGAGGATTTCCTCTTTGCTTTTGAAGTAGAGATAGACAGTGCCATCCGCAACTCCCGCTTCGCGCGCAATGTCTGCAACTTTGGAATTGAAATAGCCGTTGTGGGCAAAGACGCGAATCGCGGCACGCAAGATTGCCTCGCGCTTGTCGCCGACGGCGGGGCGGAGTGAGGTCATTGAACGCGCGGATCGCATAAAATCATTTCCGATTTTTGATTATGTAAAACCTAAAATCAAAAAACCTCGACTGAATGAACCATCACTCAGCCACGACTGTAGCCTAACTCGCGCCCCTCTTTTGTGCAAATCCGACACTTGGAGCCGGTAAATCGGTTTCCGCTAATGGTTTCCTTGGAGGAGAGGTTCAAGCTCTTCATTACTCCAATCTGGCCTCTTCCCTTTTGATCAAACTGTTCCAAAAAAACTTGACCTTCAAATGAGTCTATAACGTTCGGCTCGCAGAAAAAGAAAACGCTGTATTCGAACGAGCCTCCTATCCGCCTTGCACACTTAGTAGAATCCAGCCGCGAAGATTCGTCTGTTTCTTGTCTTCGAGCTCCTGCCTCGCATCCACGGGCCGAAGCGGGAGAGCGTTAACTCCAGTTCACCCTACTCAACGTGAATGAGTGCACAACAAAGTCAATCATCATAACTCCGACGCGATTTGATGCTCGTTTTTCGACCTTGTCACTGCTTAAGGCCGATGCGCCGGAGCAAGTCTTCAAACCGCGGGTCTGAGCGAAGGCTGTCGAACATTGGCTCCACTTCGAGGTTCACTAGCCAGCCAGAGCGCTCCTCATACGCTTTTTCTAGCCAATTGAACGCCTGATCCCTGTCACCAAGGCCCGTGTAGATTGCTGCTACGTAATAAGGCGAGACGTAACGCCGCCTTGATCTCTCCTGCAAGTCGGTGAGTATCTTCTGCGCCTCGCCTTTCATACCCGATACTGCATAGGCATATCCAAGGAACGCCACTATCTCTGTGCTGCTTCCGGAAAGGCCCTTGGCCTTTTGAAGCGTTTCTATGGCTTCCTCATTCATTGACTTTTGCAAATAACTCAGCCCAAGGCGGAGGTGTGCCCGGACGAAATTCGGGTCCATCTCGAGTGTCTTCCGGAGTTCTGCTATCGCTTGGTCGTACTGGCGTGCATAGTAGAAAATCCATCCTACGTCCGTGTTTATGACGAGCGATAGCGGATCAAGCTCTTGTGCTCGTTTCATCTCTGCGATGGCTTCTGTATGCCGCTCCATGGCCGCTAAATGCCAGGCATACCAATGGTGCCCCGTCGGATAATTTGGATTAAGTTTGATGGCTCGCTTGAAATCTCTCTCGGCACCCGACCAGTCCCAGTCATAATTAAGTCTGATACGCGCCAGCGCGGCGTGGGCTTCGGCCCGCGTGTCATCAATCTCCAGCGCCTTGATAGCTGCCGTCTTGGCTTTTGGCATCGCCTCATTCGCCGGGATGGAGCCGAAGGCTGCGAGTAATTCATAAGAGGCGGCAATGCCGGCGTAACCCAGCGCGTAATTCGGATCTAAATCGATCGCTTGATTGAAATAACCGATCGCTTGCTTCAGACTCTCTTCAGTCCTCTTGTTCCAGAAGTACCAGCCTTTCAGATAAAGCTGATACGCCTCGGCGTTCTCGGTGTAACGCTTTGTCAGGAGCTCCCTCTCCTTACCCGTGAGCTCCAGCTCCAGCGCCCCGGCGACTCGTTCGGAGATCGAATCCTGCACCGCGAATACGTTCGTGAGTTTTTCATCGAACTGACCCGCCCACAGAGTCCTGCCGTCTGCGACACTTAGCAGCCGCACCGTCACTCTGATCCTGTCGCCCTCGCGCTGGATGTTCCCGTCCAACACGGACTCCACCCGCAACTGTCGACCGGCAGCCATCGCATCCTGGTCCAAGGCGATGTACTGCCGCACCGCGCTCGTGGGCCGCACGATGATTTGACTTATGCTACTCAGCCTCGTGATTAACGTGTCGGCCATCCCTAGCTCAAGGGATTCGTCACGGCTCTCGGCCACAAGCGGCTTGAACGGCAGCACCGCTATCGACCTGATCGGCTCGGGCCACGCATCCGGCGCGATGAGATTTTGCTGTGACACTGCGGGCGGCTGTGGTGACCTTGACCATAAATAGGCGGCTATCAGGCCCAAGACAATCAGTGCCAGGCCAACAGCCAGAGAGGCAATCGCCCACGGCCTTTTGACCAGAGTCCGCCGTCGTGGCGGAATGTAGGGCGTGATCAGTCCAACGCGCGCCCCAGACGAGCTGAAGAGGTGATCCAGCCCTCCAGCCTCAGCCACCACCTGCCGCAAGTCCGCGATCATCTCCTGCATTGACTGGTAGCGATCTGCTGGCTCTTTAGCCAGCGCCCGGTCAATCACCGCCGATAGATGCGCGGGTATTTCTTTATTCAACTCCGTGGCTGGCGTGTGCGGCTGATTGAGCAGCGCGCTAATCACATCGGCTTTAGACCTCCCGCTAAAGGGAGTCTGCCCTGTCGCCATCTCATAGAGCACGCAGCCTAAGGAGAATATATCGCTGCGATGATCCGCACGTTCGCCTCGCGCCTGCTCCGGCGACATAGACGCGGGCGTGCCCATAACTGCGCCTGTCATGGTCAGGTGAGTTTCAGCGTCTCCCTCAGATCTCTCAAGCAGCTTGGCCAAGCCAAAGTCGAGCACCTTTGCCTGACCGCGGGGAGTGATGATGATGTTGCCGGCCTTAACGTCGCGGTGGATGATCCCTCGCGCGTGGGCCTCAGCCAACGCGTCGGCCACTTGCAGGCTGATCGAAAGAAGGGAGTCAAGTTTCAGCGGTCGCCCGTGGATCGCGCGCCGCAACGTCTCACCCTCGACGTACTGCATGGCGATGAAGGGGCGGCCTGCCGCCTCCCCCACTTCATGGATGGTACAGATGCTGGGGTGATCGAGTGAGGCGGCGAGGCGTGCTTCGCGGAGGAAGCGCATGCGCTGCTCGCTATCGCCGGTAAGTCTGGGGTCAAGCAGTTTCAGAGCCACATTGCGGCCCAGCCTTTGGTCGTGGGCCAGATAGACTTTCCCCATCCCACCTGCGCCGAGCTGGGAGTCGAGCCGGTACGGACCGATGGTTTTCCCGGTGACAGACGTAGTGTGATCGGCGACTAACTCGGGTGCGATCTCAA
>JACCSP010000172.1 GCA_013812905.1 Pyrinomonadaceae bacterium | reverse complement strand
ACGGGATTGAAACCATGGCCGCGCTCATGACGATGCCGAACGCCTCTTCCGCAAAGTACCGGAGTGGCCGAGGATTTGCGCGGAGCACGCGGATCAGAACCAAATACAATCGAACTCAGTTAAAGGTCCGGCGGCCAGATCGGTTAATGTAGTCAGTTCTTGTTAGACCGCGGTATCAGCGTAAATCCGCGGCCAAGTTTTCTGGCAACCGGCAACTCCTCTCGACTCCCTTCATCCTCGCTGCTGACTCCTGTCCAGGAAGCCCTTCCCCAAACAAACTGATGACTCCGGCGCAATCTTATGTGAAGATAGACGAAACTTGAAATGGAGGCTTACCTCGTGAAGAAAATCATTCCCCAGTTACTCCTACCAATCCTTTTGGTGCTGGCAATAAGTGCTGTTACCCCGGCGCAAAACACCCTGACGCTTGCGTTGAACGGACTGGTGAGGACGGATTCACATAGTGCCCTCAGTCAAATGGTGCCCTCTGGTCTGGCGGCCTTGCCTGAAGCAGACACGTTAATTTTTATCAACTCGCGTCGAATCTTAAATGAAGCAGCGCCGCGGCTGATGCCGGAAAAAGATCTGGCGAACATGCGCAAGACTTTCGCCGAGGTAAAACAGTTCGCCGGAGTGGATCCATCAAATGTGGATTACATAGTGATCGCGGTCAGGTTCAGGAAACCAACCGCAGAGCTGACTTTCATGCCGCCGGAATTCATGGCGGTGGCCAGCGGTGATTTGAGTTCCGACTCCCTTATGGGACTGGCCAGGATGGCCTCAGCAGGAAAGTTGCGCGAGGAGAAATATGGAACGAAGACCTTGGGACTGGTGACCATAGACCCCATCGCTAAGGAAGCGGAGAAAAATCCTCTACTCAAGTCGTTTTCGGAGGTGGCTATAGTTCCCCTCAATGCCACCACCATTGCCGTAGGCTCAACCACCTATTTGAAAGCAGCAGTCGACGCTGAAGAAGGCAACAAGCGCATCAGCCCGGAGAATCTCAATTCCCTCCTGCGCGATCCAAGTGCCCTGATTAGTATTGCCGGGTCGCCGCTAACGTCGTTCAGCAAGAGTTTTGGCCTGCTCGGCACGGAAGCCAATGCCAGAGCGCCGCGTTGTGACTCGAAGTTTGGCGACTTTTATGCCGCCTTAACGATGGATGCTTCCAACTTTATCTTGCGCGGCGCCCTCAATGCCGATAATCCGGACACGGCAAAGATTATTAACAGTCTGATTAACGGTTTGCTGCGACACGCTACGTCATCAGTGCCTGACCCGGCAGCACAATCACTTTTGAAGGCACTCTCGATTACTCCCCAGGAGAATGAGGTAGTGGTGCGCGCCGATGTCCCACAGCAGACCGTGCTCGATATAATCAAGGAGCAGATGAAACCAAAGAAGAAGGCAGCCGAACCATCGGTGGCGCCGGCAACAAAAGAGACACCCACCAAGAAGCGCAGCGTAAGGCGACGAAGCAGGAGAAGCAGTTAAGCCCAGACAAGCTTGAGGGGAGAGTTAAGCAGAAAGAGCCGCGGATATGGGCGGATAAACGCGGATCTAAAAAGCGTAATTACGAAGAAGCAGCGCCAAGGCTAGACCTTGTTTAAGCTTATTTACTCATCATCTGATTCGCATTCATCCGAGCAAATCCCCGGCTAAAAACGAAAATTTCGATTCTGTGCTTGGCTCACGTTAGCGCCTACTCAACAACTGCCTCAGTACCGACTGCCCTACAATTTACCATTTTGGCATTTACCATCTAACATAAGATATGGATTTAATGTCGTCAGCGATCGCCGTCCTTACGGCAATGATCACCCCGGCCGTATTGATTTCCGCCTGTGGAAGCATGATTCTCTCGACCTCGGGCCGACTGGGCCGAGTCGTGGATCGAGTTCGGGCCCTCTCGGATCGACTGGAAGTGATGGCTGAGAAACCGGGTAACACTGAAGTCGCGAGAGAAAGACAAGCCGTGATCTTCTCCCAGTTGGACAAACTAACGAGTCGGGCCCGCATCCTGCAACGAGCGATGGTTACCTTTTACGTGGCACTGGGAATGTTTGTAGCGACCAGCGTGGCCATCGGAGTGGTGGGAATTGCAGGCCATCAGCGTTACAACCTGGTGCCGGTAATTGTCGGTATGCTGGGCGCTTGCTTTCTTTTCTATGGCAGCATGTTGCTTATATTTGAGGCGCGCCTGGCGCTCAGTACGATACATGCTGAGATGGATTTCATCTGGCGGCAAACTACACGGATCGCACCGCCTGACTTGGTCGAGCATCACAAGCCGCACTTCGTTCACTTCAGAAGACATCAATCAAACTAAGCTGTAGTTGCTTAAAGGTTCAGCGTAAATGAAACAAGCATCTTATATTTCGTTGCTTAACTCAGGCCAGTTGGAGGCGCGCGTTGAAAGGCTGGAAGCATTGCTTGAGCGCTGCACGGTCTGCCCGCGGGACTGCCTGAACAATCGACTCAACAATGAGCTCGCAGCCTGTTATTCCGGAAAACTACCCATCGTTTCTTCCTACACCCCGCATTTCGGTGAAGAGCCTGCCCTGGTAGGCACGCACGGCGCCGGAAACATTTTTTTCGGCAATTGCAATTTGCGTTGCGTCTATTGCCAGAATTACCAAATCTCCCAAACTCACAAAGAACAGATCAAAAACGAGGTGACCCACGAGCGACTGGCGGCAATGATGCTCGAGCTCGCGTCACAGGGCTGTCATAACATCAACTTCGTGTCACCGACACACTTCGCCCCCCAGATGGCCCGTGGAATTCTCATCGCTGCCCGGCAAGGTTTGAGCCTCCCGATCGTCTACAACACCAACGCTTACGATTCCGTGGAAGTGCTACGACTGCTCGACGGCATCGTGGACGTTTACCTGCCCGATCTAAAGTATGCCGAAGATGAAGCGGGTTATCTCTATTCGAAAGTGAAGCGTTACAAGGAGTGCTCACGGCTGGCTATTGCCGACATGTACCGGCAAACCGGCGACGAGCTAGTCCTGGGCGAAGATGGACTGCTCAAACGTGGCCTGGTTATCCGTCTGCTCGTTTTGCCGAACGATATTGGTGGGGTGCGGGAATCGCTTGAATGGATCAGAGACTCGCTTAGTCCCCGAGTGGCTGTTTCCCTCATGGCCCAGTACTATCCGACAAACCAGGCGGCTACGAACCCGCGCCACATTCTGCTCTCGCGGCGAATTACCGAATCAGAGTGGCTGCGGACGGTGTCTGCTCTTGAGGAGATGGGAATGGAAGCAGGGTGGATGCAGCAGTTTGACGGAGCGGCTTACTACTATCGTCCTGACTTTAACGATCCCGATAAGCCGTTCAAAGACATCCGTGACTTTAGATCTTAGGCTTAGGTAGCATCAGACACGTTCCACGAACTCACACGAATGCCACTGAAGATTTCGTGTCAGTTCATGTTATTTCGTGGATCGTTCAAGTCGGTAGACATGTTCAAGTCTAGGATTCACATAACATTCACGATTTACGAGTCCCCGACTTTCACGCCTCGCCAAAAAGCCACGTGGTTTTTGATCTCGGCAGCGGCATCTTTGGGGTCAGGGTAATACCACGCTGCATCCTTATTCACCTGTCCGTTGACTACTACATCGTAGTAACTCGCCTCGCCCTTCCACGGACAGGAAGTATGCTTGCTACTTTCCTGAAAATAATCTTTGTTAATAGTCTCCGGAGGAAAGTAGTGATTCCCTTCAACCACGACTGTCTTTTCGCTTTCCGCAATATCTACGTTATCCCAGGTTGCTCTCATAGAGCCATCGTATATCGAGAGAGGTGAATCGTAAATCGTAAATGGTAATCGTAGATGGTTCTGCGCGCAGCTAATGAAGTCGGCAACTTAGGGATTAACAGAACTACGATTCATGATTCACGAATGGCTCCGCCGCTTACAGAAGGCAGAATGGTGATTTCAGTTCGGCCGGAGATTGGCGTCTCGAGGAGTTGCTTGCGGCGGATGTTTTCGCCATCGACAAAGATGTTCACATGAGTTCTCAGCTGACCCTGTTCGTTTACGACGCGATCACGCAAGGCAAGGTGCAGTTGCCACAATTCATGCAGCGCTTCCCCAACCGTCGTGGGCGAGGAATTCACTGAAATCTCACTGCTTCCGTTCGTAAAATCGGCTAGGAAGCCGGCGATGTTAAAAGTGACCATGGTTCGGGTATCGGGTGTCAGGTAGCGGGTGTCAAGACCGAATCGTGCGGTCTCGGGCCTTCTGGATTCCGGGAGCGCATCGCCGACACCTGAAACCCGGCACCTGAAACCTATGGTAGTATCCCATCCGGCACGAGCCAAGGATGAATGTCGATTGATAACCTCCCCGCCTGCACGGACGGATCCGTCGCTGCTAGTTCTTTCGCCTCGTCCAATGAACCGACCTTGAAAACAAAAATCCCACGCAGTTGGCCGTTGTCACCAAATGGACCAGCAACTACAAGCTTCTTCGTTTCTGCCAGTTTGTTGATGTTGGCTCTGTGAGCCTTTTGTAACTCCTCTGTTTGAGGAGTTTTCTCCGGAGTCCATTTTGCGCCGCGCGAAAGAAAGCCGATGTAGGCGGTAGTCATTTTCATAGGCGAAGCGGCTTTTTTCATTACTTCTTCGGACCACCAGGGATGCATCTCGACGGAGAAGTAACCCGACTTCACCGCCGGATCAGCATCAGCCCACTGGCGAGCTTCCCCGGCGGATTTCGCCCGCAACACATAGAGGCCGCGGATCTCACTCTCATCAGTAAGGGGCCCGCCGATGACAGCCTTACCCGAGTCCAGCAAGCCGGTGAAGTAGGCGAGATGCCGCGTGAGGATCTCCCTTCTCTGCGGAGTTTTCTTATCCGTCCACTGCGGTCCGCGTTTTAGGAGCGCCATGTGGAATTCCACCAGCTTGAATTGGGCTGCCGCCTTCTCTTGAGCAACCGGCGCCGAAATCGCCACCAGCAATAGAGAATTAACCAGAATAACCAGTTTCACAATTTCTCCATTCCCGTACTTTTGCCGAACAAGTCCGGTGTGGCCCGATTGAGCAACACTTCTATTCCTTTTTATGTCCTTTCAAGCGATCTCGTGGATCGCGTTTGACTATGATCAAGCTACAGCCGTCTTTACACAAACCACAGCCGGCAAGCCTTCCACAATCGCGCTCCACGACTCTCCACCATCGTTGGTACCAAAGAGCTTGCCGTTGCGCGTGCCAAAATAGAGACCGGCCGGATCGAGCGTGTCGCCCGCCATCCCATCGCGCAACACCGTCTCGAATGCGTTCTCCTGCGGCAGACCGTTTGTGAGTGCCTCCCACGACTCGCCGGCGTTTCGAGTGCGATAGACGCGCAGCTTGGCTTCCGGAGTGCAGCGAAACTCGTCGGACTCAAGCGGGATGATATAGGCCGTGTTCGGAACGTTATGATCTACTTCGAGGGCGAACCCGAAATCCGAAGGCACACCATTAGCGATGTCCTGCCAGGAATCGCCGCCATCATCGCTTCGGTAAAGTCCCCAGTGGTTCTGCAGGAAGAGACGTTTGGGTGTTGACGGATGACTGACGATCTTGTGTACGCACTGGCCAAACTCCGGATACCTTTGCTCAGGCGGCAAAAACTGCGCGCGCACGCCCTTGTTGCGAGCCTCCCAGGTTTTCCCGCCATCATCCGTGCGATACACGCCACCCGTGGAAATCGCGATGTGCATGCGATCCTGGTTAACAGGATCGGGCAGAATAGTATGCAAGCACAAGCCACCTCCGCCCGGCTGCCATTGCGGGCGGTGCGGATGATCGTAAAGCCCTTTTATGAGCGACCAGGTTTCGCCGGCATCATCTGATCTAAACAAAGCTGCAGGCTCAATCCCACAATAGAGTGTATCTCGCTCGGCTGCGTTACCGGGCACAATCTGCCAAATCTGTTTGACCGAATTCTCGGCGTCTTCGGGAAACTTGACGCCGTATGTCTCCGGCTCCGTCCAGGTCTTGCCAAGATCGTTCGACGTACTCAGGTAAGAACCCCAGTAAGAGCTGTTCACCGCAGCCCAGAGACGATTGCGTCCGTCACGAGCGTCATAGGCCATGGCGTATATCGCACGACCGGGGAAGTAGGGTCCGCCAACTTCCCAGTTTATTCTCGAGGCGTCGGAGCGAAGAACAAATGCGCCTTTCATCGTGCCGACGAGCAGTAGAGGATCACCGGCTTTAGGGCTAACGTGGGTTGGCTCAGGCATAGAGGATCTCGGAGAAAATATTATGTTGCGAACGAGTCTGAGTCTAAAGGAAACCTACCTGTCACGCAAAATCGCAACTGAATTATGAAGCCCTTCTCTCGTCAGCGGTTGAGACTCGACATTGAGTTAAGCCGACCGGCTTAGATAGGGTCGCAGCACCGGTGGCGTTGCCTTCCGCAGTAGAGCACTCTTGGCTTTCCATTCCATCGCCCGGCTCAGTTCAATGATAAACTTCGTATCGCCGGATTCGAGCGTCGCAACCGGAACCCCCTCTCGATAGAGTATGCGGTTGGACGTGTGAGCAGTGATGCGTGTGCCGGGTGTAATAATGCCCACCAGGTTCAAAGGATCGGCAGCGCTGACTGAAATCATATTGTCGTTGGCCGGCGCGCGCCGGATCGCGCGCACCATCCCGACTGCTTCCGGTAGTGCAAACTGTTCGCCGGAGATTCCGGCCACAAACCTTCCGCCGCGAATCTCACCTCGTGCTTCCAGCCGATGATAGGTACGGAGCAGCACTCGCCAGGGCAACGTCAGACCTTCGCGTTCAAGTAAACGCTTGAAAACCACTCCGTACCGCTTCAAAAGTATGCGAGCGATTTTTTCAACTACTTCGGGGGAAGGCGTGCTGTTTAACCCGGTCGCTACCGCTCGCGGTTCTGACAAGTCGCTTGCGGACGAGATGTCCGCAGTTCCGGTAGAACGGTTGATTATGCTCCAGCGTCCAGCGCTGGACATTTCATAAACTGCTTCGCGACGTTTTTTTCTGGCAGCCGCTTGAGTCTTGCGATGTGAGGGCGTAAGCAGTGCGCGCAGGCCGGTGAAGCTGTCTGACACTACCAATCCATTAGCTACCAGGTCAGCCAGCGATTCCTCGACTTGGGTGCGCAGAAGTTTAGTGCCTTCAACGATGTCTGAGAAGAACGAAGCGCCGCTGGCTCTTAAATAATCGTAGACATCCTGAATGACTGTTGAGAATGTCATCTCCTCAATCACCGGGCGGGGAAATACTGAGTTCCAGACGGAAAACTCCTTGCGCCTCATGAGCGCGATTGGCGTGCTTCGCACCGGGCCTGAGCGCGACTTTTCGGGACCATTCTTCGAAGCGCCGGGAGTAAGGCGCGCCCAGACAACCTCGCCGGATAAGCACAAGGCGTCGAGCCAGGCCGGATCGTATTCCACCAACCTACTCGGAAAGATCTCACCTTCCCACGCTGAGGCCGGCGCCTCGAAGCCTTCGAGTTGTTCAATCAGCGCCAGCAAACTTTGAGGTCCTTCCATCTGGTGATCGGGCGCAACCTTTTGCCAGGACAAGAGGAAGCGAATGAAATCGGCACTCGAAACCGGCTCAATTTCCTGTCGCAAGCGGTTCAGCGTGTAGCTATGAATTCTCGCGAGTAGTCGCCGGGCACACCACTCAGTTTCTTCGCTCCCGGGTGTGAAGCGGCCGCGGAGCACAAACCCCTCGGCCTCAAGTTTCAGCAATGCGCCATCAACCTCGCTGATCGCGAGCCCGGCTGAGGCGGCAAGGCCGCTCGCGGTTACCGGTCCCAAGCCTTCAAGACGACCACGCAGCAGTTCGACCAAGGCCTCATCAAATGTCCACCTGGTCTCGGTAAATGAGACGGGAGCGGAAATCAACGGGTGTAAAGTCGCGGTCGGGAAGACTGCCTGCAACTGCGGCAGCCGCTCCGCAGCAACCCAAAGCCTTGTCCCTGCTGGAACCGCAGGCGTCTCGCCTGCATCATCGTCGTTACGTTCAACACTCAAGGAAGTCTCTAACGTGACCCCGGCAGGCGGGACGCCTGCGCTCCCAGCATCAAGCACTCGTGCGGTCCTGGCATCGAGTACTGCTGCACGTCGATCGCCGGCCAGCGTCTTTAGAAACTCTTTCCACTCGACGGGTGTCACCTCAGTCTCAGCAACTTCATTCGAGATCGAACGCGGCCCCGCCGCTTTGTCAACCGCAAACTTACCCAGCATGCCTTCCGCTTCAGTGATGAATCCCATTTCCACCAGGGCATCGTGAAGCTCGTCGGGATTCTGAACCCCCGGCCACGCTTCCAGACGCACCCGGTCGATTGCTGCCTGGTCCAGCTTGCCGATATCCGCTGCAGTTGCCGGATCGAGCCATCGACGCTGGGACACAGCGCGCGTGCGTCGCTCTTCCAACGGAGCGTCGTCAAGGTAAGCGTATGGCCGGGCATTGAGTATTTCCGCAGCTAGCGGTGATGGTTCCAGCAGGTCGCGGGCAAAGAGGTTCTTTTCGTTGCGTTCGATTGCCGCCAAGAGTTCTTCGAGGCTGTCGATGTCCATGGCCTCTTCGAGACAATCACGCACCGTTTGGCTCACCAGCGGATGCTCGGGAATCTCACGTTGACCGGCAAGATTCTCCGCGCAGGCGACTTGATCAGGGAAGACTGCAGTCAACAAATCCTCCGCGTTCATCCGCTGCAGTTGGGCGGGAATCTTCTTACCCCCGCGTCTTCGGAGCACAGCCAGAGCGCGTGTTACATTCCAGCGCCAACGGATGTTCCACATCGGCGCATCAAGCAATGCCTGACAGAGCAGTTCGCGCACGGTATTCGAGTTCAGGTAATGGAAAACGTCATCAAGGGGAAAACTGTGAGTAGGGCCAAGTGAAAGAACTATGGCATCTTCTGTGGCCGCAGCCTGCAACTCAAAATTGAACTGCCGGCAGAAACGCTTGCGTAACGCCAGACCCCAGGCACGATTCACCCGGCTGCCAAGCGGCGAATGCAACACGAGTTGCATGTTGCCGCTGTCGTCGAAGAAACGTTCGAGGACGATATTGTCGAGCGTCGGCATCACACCCAACGCGGCCTTGGCCGCAGCAAGATACTCAACCATCTGTTCAGCAGCGGCTCGCGAGATTCCGACATCGTCTACCAGCCAATTCACCGCTGCACCGAGTTCAACCCGGGGTCTTTCGCCGCTCTCTTCATCGCTTTGGTGCATGTTTGGCAACTGGCTGGAACCCTCGGCAACATCTGCTGGGCCTATACTTTGTGCGGTGGAAACGTGACCCGCTTTACTGCCTCCGTTTCCCTTGGCGTCAAAAGTCACTCTTTCTGCAATTTCCTCCCGGAGCCGCGAAACAGAAGCCGAAAGTTCGAACGTGCGCGAAGGGGCCTCGCCCAGCCAGAAAGGAATGGATGGCGGTTGTCCTGCGGCATCTTCGACCCGCACCTTGCCCTGCTCGACCCGCAGCACCCTCCAGGAGGCGTTTCCCAATTGGAAGATATCGCCCTGCAAGCTCTCTATCGCGAAATCTTCATTAACCGAACCAATGACCAGCCCACTTGGTTCAAGCACCACGGCATAATCCGCTGAATCGGGAATCGCTCCGCCTGAAGTAATGGCCGCCAGCTTCGCGCCCCGTCGACCCCGTAAACGGTGATTGACAGCATCATGATGTAAATAGGTTGAACGGCGGCCGCGCTTTGTCGAAAATCCTTCCGCCAGCATGCGTACAATCGCGTTGAAATCCTTGCGCTCGAGGTTCCGATATGGAAACGCTCGCCGCACCATCTGGAAGAGCGCGTCTTCAGTCCATTCTTCCGTCGCCACGGTGGCCACAATCTGCTGTGCCAGGATGTCGAGGGGCTGTTCCGGAATCGAAAGTCGATCAAGCTCCCCCCTCCGCACCGCATCAATCAACGCGGCGCATTCCACCAACTCATCACGCGAGAGCGGAAAGATCCTGCCTTTGGGGAAACCGGCAACCGTATGGTTTGACCGCCCGACGCGTTGCACTAAGCTGGCAATTGAACGTGTGGAACCGATTTGGCATACGAGGTTAACGTCGCCAATATCGATCCCGAGTTCCAATGATGCGGTAGCTACGAGGGCGCTCAACTCCCCGGCTTTCAATCTCTGTTCAGCCGCCAGCCGCTGTTCGCGCGCGAGGCTACCGTGATGGGCAGCTATGTTCTCATCGCCAAGGCGCTCTCCCAGATGACGCGCCACGCGCTCGGCAAGCCGGCGCGTGTTCACGAATACGAGGGTGGTCTTGTGTTCTCTGATGAGCTGCGCCAGCCGGTCATAGACTTCATCCCAGACGTCGCCGGACATCACGGCCTGCAGAGGCGAGTCCGGGACCTCAATAGCCAAATCGAGCTTGCGCATGTGCCCGCTATTAACAATAGTGCAGTTGGGACGACCGTCAGAATCGATTTCAGCCGAGCCCACGAGAAAGCGCGCAACCTCTTCGATGGGTCGCTGCGTTGCCGACAAACCCACGCGAATGAGCGTCGAACTTCGAGCTTCGGATTCCTGATTTCGGATCTCGTCGTCGTCACTTTGACCGTGCTGCTGAATTAATTGTTCGAGGCGCTCAACTGAGAGAGCCAGATGCGACCCGCGTTTGTCTCCGACAACAGCGTGAATTTCGTCAAGAATCAAGGTGCGCGTGGTCCGTAACATCTTGCGGCCGCCATCGCTGGTCAGCAGAATGTAGAGCGACTCGGGTGTGGTTACGACGATATGCGGCGGGCGCTTGGTCATCGCCGTGCGTTCGGCGGCAGGCGTATCGCCCGTGCGCACTAGGGTGCGAATGCTTATCTCCGGCAGACCCATCGCCCGCAGTTCGTGCTGAATACCCTCGAGCGGAATCTGCAGGTTTCGCTGTACGTCGTTACTTAAAGCTTTTAAGGGTGAGACGTAGACGACGTGGGTGGTATCGTCGAGGTTTCCATGGATGCCTAGCCGAACCAGATCATCAATAGCAGCAAGAAATGCTGCGAGTGTCTTACCCGAACCGGTGGGCGCCGCAATAAGAGTGTGGCGGTGCGCTTTGATTGCCGGCCAGGCGAGATCCTGCGGGGCCGTGGCTGAGGCAAAAGTCTTCTGAAACCAGCGGGCAACCGCTGGGTGAAAAATTTCAAAATTCATGGGGCGGGATTATAGCGCGGCACGGTCGAAATTGCACACGTGAAACACTGGCCTAGCGGTGGAATGACAAGATCGCGTTCTGTCCGCAGATTCCGCAGATTGTAGGTTAAGAATAGAAAGGGCGTATGCGAGTTGCTTAGATGACGATTCGGTCCCAAGTCTGAGCAATCTGTGTAATCTGCGGATTAACACTTAAGAGCATATTATTCAAACTGCTTCTTGAATTCCTCAAACTGCTGTTGCAGGACTCGAAACTCTTCTCTCAAACCTTCGATCTCTTGTTTAAGCTTCTTAACTCCGTCCGGTTCTTCGTCCCTGGGCTGATTGACCTTCGAATGGGTTTCCAGTTCCTTCAGAAATTCCGGGCTTGGGGGCCCCGAGAGAAGATGAACGAACCGTGCATCCTTCTGCCCAGGCTGACGCGGTAGGCGCACAACCATAGCTTCGGGCTCTTTTGAGATTAGCGCATTGAGTGTTTTTTCCACTTCCTCCAACCCGGAAAACTCATGAAACCTCGAACCGTTCCCGCGCAGCTCGCCCATCGTCTGCGGACCGCGCAACATCAGCACACCCATCACTGCCAGCTCTGGCGGGCTTAGGTGCATCACTTCCGGCATAACGTGCTTGTACTTGGGCACCCTGCTGCTGCTACCATGAAAAACGTAAGAAAGACTCTTCTCACGCAGAGTCTCCAAAGCCTGGGCGACAGTGTTCTCGTCGTATGCCGTCACCGGATTGCGGTTGTTCTTCTGATTACAGGCAACGGTCAGCGCGTGCAGGGTCAGGGGATAATACTCCGGCGTGGTGAGCTGCTTCTCAACCAGCGAGCCGAGCACTCGAATCTCTACATCGTTTAACATCGTGGCCAAGACGTTCAACCAGCTATCGAGCTTTTGTAGCGCCAGAAGTATGAGCCGCCATCGCTGAAAGGTCTTTCGCACAACGGAACCCGGAAATCATCCAACGCTCATGAGCATGAAAGAAGTTACGATAGGTCGATCGGATATGCAGGCGGGGCGTCGCGTATGAACCGCCGCGAAGGACCTTCTGATTGACAAACCATTTGTCGTTATACTCGTCGAATTCCGACTTGAAGCCGGGATAAGGAACGTAATCCGAACTCGTCCACTCCCACACGTCACCTATCATTTGCTGACAATCGTAAGCATTTTGACCCTCCGGGAAAGCCCCGATTGGCGTGACGCCCCAAAGCTCATTTTCCAAAAGATTCGCTTGGGATTGATTCGCTACATCGTCACCCCAGGGAAAAGCCCTTGTATCTCCAATTGTAGGATCAAAGCAGGCCGCTTTCTCCCATTCTGCTTCGGTGGGCAAACGTTTCCCGGCCCACCCCGCGTAAGCAGAGGCCTCGTAAAAGCTGACGTGAGAAACGGGCTCGTCTGCCTTACTCTCAACCGGCTGCAGGCCCTTGAAGTCTCGAATCATCCATTGACCATCGTGGATTTCCCAGTAGAGCGGGGCCTGCCATTGCTCCTTCGATACCATTTGCCAACCTTCCGAGAACCACCAGCGGAAATCCCGATATCCGCCGCTCCTAATGAACTGAAGGAAATCTCCGTTGCTTACGAGCGCGCGATCGATAGCGAAATCCTGTAAGAAGACCTGATGCGCCGGCTTTTCATTATCAAACGCGAAGGCCGGGACCGCAGGCGTTTCGCCTGTAGGTTCTGAGCCGTCTCTTACGGTCGGTCCACTCCGGACCCCGCACCCAAGCCAGAACAGCCCGCGCTCCACCTCCGCCATTCCCGCAATAGTCTGGCAAGTTGCCGGCGCGGTTGTCATTTCAGGCTTATAGAGGTCGCAGAGCAGATGCTTGATGTCATAAACCAAAAGTTCCTGGTGTTGCATCTCGTGCTCCAGCCCCAGTGTTACCAGCGAATGCACTTTGCCCGCCTGCGGATGCTCGGCCAGCTTCTCCAGAAACTCAATCATCAGGTCATCAATGTGGTGGCGATATTTGAGCGTTGCTTGCACGGTCGGTCTTGATCTGGTACCGCGTTTCGCTCGCTCGATGCGTGCGCCGAAGCCCTCGTAATAAGAGTTGAAATAGAAGAGGAAGTCTTCAGAGTAAGGCTGGTAACCTTCGAGATAACTCTGGAGCAAAGTCTCGAAGAACCAGGATGTATGGCCTATGTGCCACCGGGGCGGACTCATGAATTCGGCGGTCTGGATTACGTAGTCCTCAATCTCCAAAGGAGCGACAATGCGCATGGTTCGCGCTCGCACCGTGCGGTAAAGCTCGGATAATGCTCCCGTGTAGGTCTTTGCCAGGTCGTGAGTTGTTGAAACCATTGTTTTACCTAACCGTGATTGAGCATGCGTCTAGCTCTAATACACGTCCTATAACCTGGGCCTGCGAGTAGTTCTCACGCAAACGCGCAAGCAGGTCAGGCGCGCGGTTAGGATGAATTGAAATCAGCATGCCTC
>JACCSP010000137.1 GCA_013812905.1 Pyrinomonadaceae bacterium | reverse complement strand
AGGAGTGGCAGGCCAGCGCTGCCCTGAACATCGTTGAGAATGCTCTCACGCAGGCTAATAACCAGGTTGACGCCGTCGTGGCTTCGAATGATGGCACGGCGCGAGGTGCAGTGCAGGCCCTGGAGGGGCAGAATCTCGCAGGCAAGGTGCTGGTATCAGGCCAAGATGCCGACCTCGCCTCGTTGAAGCTGATCGTTGAGGGCAAGCAGACAATGACGATCTACAAATCAATTCAACCACTTGCCCACGGTGCAGTCGATGCCGCCATCAAGCTCGCGCGCGGGGAACAAGTGGCAACTACAGAGACCATCGACAACGGTTTCAAGAAGGTTCCGGCTATTCTCTTAGCGCCCGTTGCCGTTGATCGCAACAACCTTCTCGATACCATAGTGAAAGACGGTTATCAGAAACTCGAGAACATCTGCGCTGGGCTGCCTCCGGAGAAATGCCCGAAACCGTAAAGGAAAAAGTCCAAAGTCCAATGTCCAATGTCCAAGGTCGTAATGGAATTAACTCCAATACTCACCTAAGGAGGCTGAATATGTCGAAAATCAAAAGTTCGAGGACATCGGATCCTTGAAGAGCGCGCGCAAACTAACCAAACAGATCTACCAAATCACTTCAGCAGGGATGTTCATGCGCGACTTTGGGCTAAGAGACCAGATACGTCGTGCGTCGGTATCAATTCTCTCAAACATTGCGGAAGGCTTTGAACGTGGCGGCGACCAAGAATTTCTGCAATTCCTGTCCATCGCAAAGGGCTCTTGCGGAGAAGTCCGAGCGTAACTCTACGTGGCTCTCGATCAAGATTATCTCTCGGTGGACAGGTTCGAGATACTGTCGAAGGAGTCTACGGAAGTCGGTCAGCTGATTTCCGGGGTAATGAGGTACCTTAAAGGATCGCACCTTCGAGGAAGCAAATACCGCTGAGTTGCGGAATGGACGTTGGACATTGGACTTTGGACGTTGGACAAATCTGTCAAGATGAACGGAATGGCACAAGGCGCGTTTTTAGAGATGCGCAATATAACGAAGTCCTTTCCCGGGGTTCGTGCGCTCGATGGCGTTACCTTTGATTTACACAAAGGTGAGATTCATGCCCTCGTGGGTGAGAATGGGGCCGGCAAGTCGACATTGATGAAGGTGCTGGGCGGGGTTTACCCACATCCCGAGTATGGAGGCGAACTTCTGATTGAAGGTCAACAGAGACGCTTCAGCGGGGTGCGTGATGCGGAAAAAGCGGGCATTGCGGTTATCTACCAGGAGCTATCTTTAGTAAAGGAAATGACCGTCGCGGAAAACATTTTTCTGGGACGCGAGCCGGTGAAATGGGGTGTCATTCGTTGGGAGGAACTTCATCGCCGAGCTCGGAAACTGCTCAAGAGTCTTAATCTTGATATTGATATACATACGCCTATTCGCAATCTCGGCATTGGTCAGCAGCAATTGATCGAGATCGCCAAAGCACTGTCGCATGATGCCAGGATTCTGGTGCTTGACGAGCCCACCGCGGCGCTTACCGATACCGAAGTACAGACGCTATTCGGTATACTCAACCAACTGCGCACTAACGATGTGGGGATGATCTACATTTCGCACAAGCTGGGGGAGGTCTTTCAGCTCAGCGACAGAATTACAGTCCTGCGAGACGGCAAAACCGTTGGCACTAATCCTACGATAGAATGGGATGAGGTGCGCGTGATCGCTCGGATGGTGGGACGCGAAGTGGGGGATATCTTTCCTACCGTAGACCACGCTCACGGAGAGGTTGTTTTTGAAGTGGAGAATTTGTCGGTGGAGGACCCTGACGTTCCCGGGAAAAAGCTGGTCGAGAAAGTTAGTTTCTCGGTACGCCGCGGCGAGGTGTTGGGAATCGCCGGTCTCATGGGGGCCGGGCGAAGCGATCTACTGATGGCTATTTTTGGTGCTCACGCCGGTACTAGGACGGGAGTGGTGAAGATTGCGGGGAAACCTGTTCAGATTTCGGATCCAGCGGACGCCATCACGCAGGGCATCGGCTTTGTGACCGAGGATCGCAAACGCTTCGGACTTGTGTTGGACCAGACAATTCTTTCCAACATGACGCTCGCCGGACTGCGACGCATATCCGGCCGCTTCATTACGAGTGTCGATGCCGAATCGGCAGCGGGCGTCCGTGCAATGAAAGACTTGCGGGTTAAAGCCAACTCGGTTTTCACCATCGCCGGAACGCTCTCTGGCGGCAATCAGCAGAAGGTGGTTCTGGCTAAGTGGTTGTTGACCAATCCCCGTGTTTTGTTTCTGGATGAGCCCACCCGTGGCATTGATGTTGGCGCCAAGCAGGAAATTTATGCCCAGATCAACGCCCTGGCGAAGACGGGACTCGCTATTGTGCTCGTTTCGTCAGAATTACCGGAAGTGCTCGGGCTGTCAGATCGCATTGTTGTTTTGCATGAAGGAAGGATGACCGGCGAATTCACTCGAGCGACTGCAACGCCGGAAGCCGTCATGGCTTGCGCGACCGGACACGTTGCTCGAGCCGCGTAGTCAATGTCAGAACCGGGAGCGGTAGCGACCGGGTCGTTGCCTGTCCCAGTTAAGGACCGGGTCGCTACCGCTCGCCGTTCTGACAGGCCCGTGTAATCCTAGCAGGCTGCCTAAACTCTTTTCGTGCCGCTTCGTGTGATTTGTGGATCGTTCTTAGTTTGGTCAGCAATGTTGATTGTTCTTAGCTTTGGTGAGGTTCAATGAACCATCAAGCCCGCGACCCAGTCAGCGATAGACCCCCAGCCTCCTCGGACTTCCTTGCGGACGTCGCCGAACCCGAGGTCACGCCGCAAACGAAGATCGGAAAATTTAAGATAAACACCGATGTTCTTCGTGCTTACACGATGCTCTTTGCCCTAATCGCCATCTGGGTCTATTTTCACTATTCGACCAGTCAGATCTTCCTCGACCCGCGAAACTTTTCGAATCTGATGCGGCAAACGGCGGTGACCGGTGTGCTGGCGGTCGGCATGCTGATGGTCATCATCACCGGGCAGATCGACTTGTCGGTGGGTTCGCTTGTCGGACTTGCCGGAGGAATCGCGGCAATCGCACAGGGGTGGTTTGGCTGGGAATTGGTTCCGTCATTAGCCGCCGGGATTGCCGTGGGCGTCGCTGTCGGTTCCTTCCAAGGAGCTTTGACTGCATACGTCAACATTCCGGCTTTCATTGTTACTCTCGGAGGTTTGCTGGCGTGGCGCGGGGTAATCCTCGGTTTGAGCAGGGGCGAGACAATCCCGTTGAGGCTCCAATCCTTCAAGTCGATTGGGCAGGGCTATGTCGGGCCAATGGTAGGTTGGATAATTGCGGCCATTGCCGTGGCGGCCATCATACTAATGAACATTTCGCGCAATCGCGCACGGCGCCGTCATGGAATTAGTGCGGCTTCAGTCCGAACCACATTGGTGCGGGTGCTTATTCCCAGTGTCGTAATCATTGGGTTTGTTTACATGATGAATTCCTACGAACTTGCTCCCGGGGTGGCTGCCGGGATACCAAACCCCGTAATTATCTTTTTGGCCATCGCTCTGACCGGCGCGTTCCTTACGCAGAATACGACCTTCGGACGTTATCTCTACGCGATCGGCGGTAATCCGGACGCGGCTCGGCTTTCAGGCATAAACTTACGCCGACACATTCTCGCTGTGTTTTGCATCATGGGCGCGCTCACAGGTGTGGCATCAATAATCTATACCGCGCGCGTGGGCAGTGCGTCTCCTGACGCGGGCCAACTGTTGGAGCTCGATGCGATCGCAGCCTGTGTGATTGGAGGTACCAGCCTGATGGGTGGGCGCGGTACCGTATTTGGAGCCATCCTGGGCGCCCTGATTATGGCCAGTCTCGACAACGGCATGTCACTTAAAAACGTCGAACCGTACATGCAGAACATAATAAAAGGTGCGATTCTCGTTGCCGCTGTCGGCTTGGACATGGCTGGTCGAAAACGAAGCTAACCGGCAGCGAATATACACGGAAAGAATTAGCCGCGGATTACGCGAATGACACGAATCTGAGAAAAAGACAGCTGTCGAGCTTGTACTGATGCAGGAGCCGTTGCCACTCAATCACAGAACCATTTGCGGTAGCCAATGGATCCCCGCACTCAGCTACCGCGGTGCGGTGAGTTTGAATGGCACCGGCCCGTACCGAGTGCTGGGATCCATTGGCTACCGCAAATGGTTCTGTATTTGACTGGTATTTCCCAACTCGCTCGAACTGCAGCAGTACTCCGAACTTGCGCTGCTTGATTTAAATTCTTCCGATTTCAGATCCGCGTTTATCCGCGAAATGCGCGGCTAACTCTGCAAACCGCTAAACGAGGAAGAATTGTTTAGGATGACCGCCCTTATCCTTCACGGACACTTCTACCAACCACCACGCGAGAATCCCTGGACGGGAAATGTCGATCGCGAGTTTGGCGCTGATCCCTATCACGACTGGAATGAGCGCATTCATGCCGAATGCTACGCGCCCAACGCTCAGGCGCAAATCAGCGGCGCAGAAAAAAGGGTCGAGCGCACGGTAAATAATTACGAAAAGATAAGTTTCAACTTTGGCCCGACCCTGCTGGCGTGGCTCGAACGCCACCATCCGCGAACATACAGGCGGATTCTCGAGGCCGATCTCGTCAGCTGTAAAACTCGTGGCGGTCACGGAAATGCAATCGCGCAGGCTTTTGGTCACGCGATTCTACCCCTTGCGAACGAACAAGATCGTTTGACTCAGGTTCTCTGGGGTGTAGCTGACTTCCGGCATCGCTTCGGCCGAGAACCTGAATCGCTGTGGTTGCCGGAAACCGCAGTGGACAAGCGCACCCTCGATCTGCTGATCGAGCAGCATCTTCGATTCGTTATTCTCGCTCCTACCCAGGCGGCGCGTTTGAAAGCTTCAGGTAGTGACGAATGGAAATCTGTAGGAGATGGAAGTATCGATACTTCGAAAGCTTATCGTTATCTTCATCAGGACGGCTCCGGGCGGTCAATCGCCATTTTCTTTTACGATGGACCAGCAGCGCGCGCCATCGCTTTTGAGAACGCGTTGGGTTCTAGCGAAGCTCTAGTCGCTGTCTTCAAGCGGGCTGCCGCACGGGGACCGCTCGTAAACGTTGCCACCGACGGCGAAACCTACGGACATCATTTCAAGTTTGGTGACCTGTGCCTGGCCCACACCCTTGAGTTCGAGGCTCCCGATCAGGGGTTCTCGATTACAAACTACGGCCAGCATCTCGATCAGTACCCGGCAGAACTCGAAGTGCAGATCAGTGAAGGCCCAGATGGTGGGGGCTCGTCTTGGAGCTGCGCCCATGGTGTCGGCCGTTGGCTCAGAGACTGTGGCTGCCACACTGGGGGAGAACCAGGATGGAACCAGGCTTGGCGTCGACCGCTGCGAGCCGCGTTGAATTTCCTCCGCGACAGGGCGGCCGGCCATTTTGTAACAATTGGCTCCGAATTGTTTGTCGACCCCTGGGCGGCACGAAACACTTCCTTTGAGCTCATTCTGGACCAGCAGCGCTCACGAGAAGACTTTCTCCACCGTCAGGCAGGACGCTGGCTGTCCACAACAGACCAGTTTAGGGCCCTGACGCTGCTGGAGATGCAGCGATATGCTTTACTCATGTTCACAAGTTGCGGGTGGTTCTTTTCAGACATCTCCGGGATCGAAACGATCCAGGTGATGAAATATGGCGCGCGGATAATTGAGTTACTGGACGAGCTTGGACTTCCCTCCCCGCGCGGGCAGTTTCTGGAAATGCTGGCAGAAGCCGGGAGCAACCTTAAAGACAAGGGAACCGGCGCTGATGTCTACCGTCGATACGCCGAACCAGCATCAGTTGCCGCTCTGCAGGAAGCTGAAGCTAAATTCTCATGAGGAAGAAGCTCGCAGTAAAGCGCGGAGAGAAGAAGACTGACCGCGTTTCGCCCAAACCGACGCGAACCGAATCGGAGGCGATCGCGACCTCCCAGGCTACGGTTGACCCGTCCGAACTCAACCGCCTTGTAACGCTCAAACATGAAAACCCCCATCGCGTGCTCGGACCACATCTCTCGGCGGATGGTGTAACCATCCGCGCTTTTCGGCCAGAAGCAAAGTCGGTAGAAGTCGTCGTCGGAAAGAAACGCCCGCAACCAATGACTAAGACACATGCTGCGGGCCTTTTTGAGATTTTGTGTTCTGACCTGACCGAGATACCTTCGTATCGTTTCAAAGTTCACGAGTCAGATAGCCACTGGGTTACGCTCCGCGATCCATACTCCTTTTCTCCCACCCTCGGCGAACTCGACTTGCATTTGTTTGCCGAAGGCCGGCACGAAGCAATTTACGAAAAGCTGGGCGCGCACATCAGAAGAGTTGGCCGTGTGGGGGGAGTTTCGTTTGCGGTCTGGGCGCCGCATGCCGAGAGTGTAAGCGTGGTCGGCAACTTTAACGGTTGGAATGGGCAATTACATCAGATGCGGATGCTTGGTGGATCAGGTGTGTGGGAGCTGTTTATTCCGGAACTCGAGCCTGGCACGATGTACAAGTACGAGATACGAGCCCACGGACGGCGCCCCTTTCTCAAGGCCGATCCATATGCCGCCTTAATGGAGGTTCCGCCCAACACTTCGTCAATCGTCTACCAGTCAACTTATAAATTTCGCGATCAAAGATGGTTGAGAAAGCGAGCTAACCGGGAACATTTTCGCCAGCCACTTTCGATCTACGAAGTTCATTTAGGCTCCTGGCGTCGAATGCTTGAAGAAGACAACCGGCCACTTCAATATCGCGAACTGGCGTCCGTGCTCGCGGACTACGTGCTTAACTTGGGTTTTACTCATGTGGAATTCCTGCCGTTGAAAGAACATCCCTACGGACCCTCGTGGGGTTATCAGGTCGGCAGTTACTACGCCGCGTCAGCGCGTTATGGAACTCCGGATGATTTCCGCTATTTGATTGATTATCTCCACCGTCGGGGCATTGGAGTGATCATGGACTGGGTGCCCGCCCACTTTCCAAAAGATGCGTTTGCTCTTGGCCGGTTCGATGGCTCGGCACTCTACGAACATTTAGATCCGCGGAAAGGCGAACATCCAGATTGGGGCACTTACATTTTCAACTACGGTCGGAATGAGGTTCGCAATTTCCTCATCGCCAATGCACTCTACTGGCTCAAGGAATTTCATCTTGACGGCCTGCGGGTAGATGCTGTGGCTTCCATGCTCTATCTCGATTACAGCCGAAAGGAGGGTGAATGGCAGACGAATCAATTTGGCGGGCGCGAAAACCTGGAAGCACTCACCCTGTTGAAAGAGATGAACGAAGTAACTCATAGAGAATGTCCCGGGGCGATGATGATTGCGGAAGAGTCCACGGCCTGGCCGCAGGTGAGTCATCCGGTTTACGCGGGAGGGCTGGGTTTTGATTTCAAGTGGAACATGGGGTGGATGCACGACACGCTGAAGTATTTCCAAACCGACCCGTTGTTTCGCGGAGGAAGCCACAACACCCTCACGTTTGGGTTGGTCTATGCGTGGAGCGAGAACTTTATTCTGCCTTTTTCACATGACGAGGTAGTGCATATGAAAGGCGCACTGCTTAACAAAATGCCTGGTGACCAGGCACAGAAGTTTGCCACCTTGCGTGCACTGTACGGCTACATGTGGGCGCATCCGGGAAAGAAGCTGCTTTTCATGGGCGGCGAGTTTGGTCAATGGCGAGAATGGAACGAGACTGAGAGTTTGGATTGGCACCTGCTGGAAGATCCGCTGCATAAAGGTGTGCAGACATTAATTCGCGATCTCAATCGTATTTACCGCGAAGAGAATTCTCTCTGGGAGGCGGATTCCCAACCCGCGGGTTTCCAGTGGATCGATGCTGACAATGCGAGCGAAAACATCGTTTCATTCATACGCAGATCCCCGGCGACTGCAAAAGAGATGGTCTGCGTCTGCAATTTTTCTCCCATACCTCGCGACCGTCACCGGCTGGGACTGCCGAAGGCCGGCAAATATCCTATTCTAGTTAATACCGACGCTGAATTCTACGCGGGCGAGGGTAGCGAAATTGAAACGCTAATTGCTGAGAATCGTCCTTTGAACGGCCAAGAGTATTCAGCGATTGTCTCGTTGCCGCCGCTCGCTACGCTGTGGTTTGAAGTATCTCGCTAGCGTACTGCCAGTGAAAACAACTGTACAACCGGCCAGCATCTTCTGGTTTTATGGATATAGAAATGCAGACTTTAGTTCCAGGATGTTTCGTGTGATTTTTTGTAGATCGCCTTTCGCAGGTAAAAATGAATCCTCGAAAGCACACAAAGCCGCACGAAAAAGACTACAAACTCGATAGAAGACACTACACCACTTCACCCAAGGTAGGTTCGCCGAAAGTGGTGAGTCATGTAGAATCACACTTCCCGGAAGGCCATCAAGAGGACTTCGAAATCTTACCAAGAGGTGAGTTGGTGGATGGCCCTGCACATCGGGTGAACTGGAACCTGAAAAGAACCCCCAGACAATGGGAAAACAAGAGAGGATTGACGCCATGACAGACCAAACACTTCAACCTAAGAAACTTTCTGCGTCAAACACGAAAAAGGAGATGCTCGAAGCTTACAATGAGGTCCTGAAACAACTACAGCAGAAGCGCGAAGTCGAACTGAAACCGCAACAACGGCTCGAAGAGAAGACGGTAAAAGAAGTGGTAGCATCAGCCGATGCCCTCTCGACCGACGGGATTGTTAAAGAGATCGGCAACCTGAAATCGGAGATGGGGAAGATGCTCGCCCAGCTCTCTGACCGGCTTGAAGATGGAGTTCGCACCTATGAGGGGATAAAAAAAGCTGTCGCCGTAAAGGAGGGCGAGCTGCAAGAGATTTACGAGATTGAGAAAGCCGCATCAAGCCTGGCCGCATTAATCGAAGCTCAGGAGATCAAGCGCCAAGAGTTTGAACGCGAAATGACGGCAAATAAAGAGAACCTCGGCCGCGAAATTCAAACCATGCGTGGCGAGTGGGAGAAAGACAAAAGACTGCGCGAGGCCGAAGCCAAGGAACGTGAGACGGCGGAGGCTAAAAAGCGGGAACGTGAGAAGGAAGAGTACCGTTATGCTTTCACTCGTGAGCAGCAGTTAGCCAAGGATCAGTTTGAAGACGAGAAGGCGCGACTCGAAAGAGACATCCTGCACACGAAAGAGCGAATGGAACAGGAGCTAGGCGAGAGAGAAAAGGCTGTTGCCCAGAGAGAAGACGAACTAAACGTACTGCGCACGAAAGCAGCCTCCTTCCCCAAGGAGATGGACGCGGCAATAAACGGGGCCGTGAAAGAAGCTACTGCGAGGGTACAGATTGAGGGCAAAAACAGGGAGGAGCTGCTGATAAAAGAGTTCGACGGCGAACGTAATGTGCTGAAGACCCGCATCGAATCTTTGGAGCAGCTAGCCAAAGAACAAAGCGAACAGATTGCGAGGCTCTCGCAGCAGTTGGAGAAAGCCTATGGTCAGGTTCAGGACATTGCCGTCAGAACCGTTGAGGGCTCTTCACACTCGAAATCGTTAGGCGGGTTAATGACGGAACAAGGCCGCAAGCAGGCGCTCGAGCAATAAACCGACGACCAAGCGCTCGCGTTGGGGGAAGTAATAGACCTGATTCATAGGGCAGACTTTTTCTGCCTGTGCCTCCACAAACTGTCAGGGCAAGCCCGACAGTACCCTTCTTTTCGTCTCACACTTGTCGTGGAAACCATGATCAACTGGGAAGCGATTCGCGAGCATTATCCAGTGACGAACGCTATCGCCTATCTGAACACGGCGGCTGCGGGGCCGCTGGCGCGCCCCGTGATGGAAGCGGGAGCGGAGTATTACCGCCAGATGATGATCGATGGTGATGTGCATTGGGATGAATGGCGGGCTAGGCTCGAGGTGGTCAGGAAGGAGATCGCAAAATTCATCAATGCCGAGCCGGATGAGATTGGGTTAACGACGAATACTTCTTCGGGGATGAATTTAATAGTAGACGCTCTGGAGGGGAGGGGAGAGGTCATCTCCTGCGACCTGGAGTTTCCGGTTTCGACCATTCCGTGGATGCATCGCCAGACTCCGGTGCATCTGGTGCAGAATGTTGCCGGCGAGGTGGATCCAAGTGATATACGCCGGGCGATGACACCAAGGACCGGAATCATTTCCCTAAGTCACGTTCAGTACTCAAACGGCTTTCGTAGCGACCTAGTACAACTTGGCCTGGAGAAAGGCAATCACGCCCTCGTTATTAACGCGAGTCAGTCGGCAGGCGTGTTTGAGATCGATGTGAAGCAGATGAAAATTGATGCACTGTGCGCTACCGGTCACAAATGGATGCTCTCCGGCTACGGGTCAGGTTTCGTCTATATCAGCCGCGCGCTGTTGGCGGAAACAAAACCGCGTGCTATTGGTTGGCTTAGCGTTGAAGATCCTTACGGAGACCGCAATTCCGAAATCGGTCTGCGCGTTGACGCAGCCGCGCGCTCTGAGTTGGGTTGCCCACATTTTGCCGGCATCTTCGCATTGGGTGCGTCAGTTAATTTTTTGACCGCCGTAGGAATCAAGAATATTGAGTCGCGCTCGCTTTCTCTCAATCGGCTTTTGACCAATCGCTTAGGGGAGACTGGCTGGACAGTGCTTTCACCGCTCGGTAACCAGAATAGTCGCTCCGCGGAGACGTTGGTTGCGCTCAGAAACCCGGTTCAGGTTGTTACCAAACTTGCGGAGCGAGGTGTAATAGTCACTGAAAAGCCCGAGGGTATTAGAGTCGCAACGGATTTCTTTAATAATGAGCAGGATATTGAGCGTTTGATTACGGCACTCAACGATGTCGCCTGCTGAGTCTTGCCGAGCCGTCAGATCCCCTGCAGGATGCCTCAAGCCCACTAACTTGCGGGTAAGGAAGGCGGTTTACCCCGCTTTAGCGCCGAGGGGCGCGATTGGTTTGGTATGTTTTAACTGGGATCACTAAGAATGGAAAGAGTCCTCTGGCGGAAACACTCAGGCTTGAGTGGTGGGACTGTAGGTTAACAACTGAATAACCAGTCATGCTGTTGGCGCTCGAGCGGGGCTTGAGCTGTTTTTGGGATCGCCTAATGTTTGACCCCAGGATTTTTCTGCGTCGCTACAGCCCAGCCGCGGTTCGACGCATCCCTCTGAACTCAGCGGCGCGAGCGATTTTTTTTAACCGACCTCCCTATGGGCTTTGATTTCTTTGAACTCTTCGCGTCCGCGTCGCTGCCGAAATGCTTGCGCGCAAGACGAATGAAGCTTTGCATGATTGGAGACTCATAGCCGCCGCTTAGTCTAGCAATGCCGAGTTCCCAGTTGATGTGCGCACCCTCAATCCACCATCTCACCAGCCGACCCCTCTCAACCTCTTCACGAACCGATTGAAAGGGGACGATACCAACCCCCATGTCTTCCTCAACCATTCTTCGAATCGCCGCCTGGCGACTCAACTCCATCGCCACGCTCAAGGTGACCCCGGCCTGCGCGAAAAACTGATCGATCAATCTCCTCGTGTTGCCGCCGCGTTCACCGAGAATTAGTTTCTCGCCGGCCAGGGTGTACGCGCTCACGGTGCGCTGTTTCGCGAGCCGGTGGCGGGGAGAGGCAATGGCGACCAGTTGGTCTTCATTCAATCGTTCGGTTTGTATCCCGCGGGCCTCGACCGGAAGGG
>JACCSP010000107.1 GCA_013812905.1 Pyrinomonadaceae bacterium | reverse complement strand
GGGATACCCACCGAAAGGCTCATCGCCCGCGAAGCAGCAAGAGCTTGATCTCAACAAGGACGCCACCCTGAGGCCGAAGAAGAGCGAAGGCGAGAAGCTGCGCGAGTAGTTGTTTGCTTAATTAAAGGCTGTTGGTCGCGGAGATGTCACCCGGAAAACACCATGTTGGTCTCGGTAATCATTCCGACATTTAACGAGGCTCGTTTCATCGGCCAGACGCTTGATGCGGTTGCCAGAATGCGCGGTGTCGTCGAGGTGATAGTGGTTGATGGCGGCAGCGTTGACGAAACAGTTGCGGTGGTGGGTGGCCGTCGCGATGTGAAGCTCATTAATGCGGAGCGCGGACGCGGCGCACAGATGCACGCAGGGGCGGGCGTGGCGCAAGGGAAAGTGCTCTGGTTTCTTCATGCAGACACTATTCCCCAACCTGATGCGTTTGAACTAATCGGCGAGTCGCTGGGTGATCCGCATGTGGTTGGAGGTAATTTCAATATTCATTTCGATGTCCATACGATTGCGGCCCGTTTTCTCACCTGCTTCTATCGACAAATGCGAAGACTGGGACTCTATTATGGCGACTCTGCGATTTTCGTGCGGCGTGAAATCTACGAACACATCGGCGGCTTCAAGCCGTTCCCGATTTTTGAAGACCTGGATTTGGTGCGTCGCTTAAACAAGTGCGGACGAATGACTCATTTAACGTCCTCTGTCGTTACATCGTCGCGTCGTTTTGAAGGACGCAGCTTCCTACGCACTTTTTCACAATGGATGTTTTTACAATTACTTTATTGGATGGGCGCTAGTCCGCACACTCTGGGCACACTTTACACACCGGTCCGCAGTGCAATGAAATCGCGGACACATTAATTTCGAATTGGAATTTAGGATCGCGGAATATGAGTAGAGTCGCCTTCAGAGCATCCACAAACTCCAAATCCGGATCCGCAGTCCGCGGATTCGAAATCGAGATACGGAGTATTGCAGAATGACCTATTACGAAGAAGATGATCTGCAGCGGTTTTCAGAAGTTGGTAAGCACCGGCCGGATCTGTTTGAGAAGTTTATGACGTGGTATCAGGCCTGCCAGGAAGATGGTGCACTTTCGCGGCGTGAGAAGGCGCTTATCGGCTTGGCAGTCGCGCATGCTTTGCAGTGCCCTTACTGCATCGATTCTTATTCGCAATCGTGTCTCGAATCAGGATCGAACATGGAGCAGATGACCGAAGCAATTCACATGGCGTCGGCGATTCGCGGTGGCGCATCGCTCATTCACGGTCTGCAGGCGCATAAATCGGTCAACAAGGTCTCAATGTAATGCCGCAAGCGTTGCCCATTGTGGAACGTGCACCCAAGCATTTGCGGGCTCCGATCAGCTTCGAAGGAAAACTGGCGGCGCACGGGATCGAGTTGCGCGCTTCCGTCGTTAACACGCTTCAGATCAACGTCGGTAAACTGTGCAACCAAGCCTGCAAACATTGCCACGTAGATGCCAGCCCAACTCGCACCGAAATCATGACGCCTGAAACGGCGGAACAAGTTATCGCAGCCGTGCAAAAGTTTCGCTTCGCGACCGTGGATATCACGGGAGGCGCGCCTGAGCTAAATCCTTCCTTTCGTTACCTCGTCCGCGAATCACGCGCGCTGGGTTCACACGTGATAGTCCGTCACAACCTCACGGTTATGTATCAGCGGGGACAGGAGGATCTGCCGGAGTTCTTTCGTGATCACTCGCTGGAAGTTGTGTCTTCTCTGCCTTACTTTCTGGAACAACAGACGGACGCTCAGCGAGGGCACGGTGTTTTCGATAAATCTGTTGAAGCGTTGCAGCGGTTGAATGCAGTGGGTTATGGAATGGAAGGCACTGGATTGGCTCTCAATATTGTGTACAACCCGGTCGGCGCGTTTCTTCCGCCGCCGCAGACCAGCATCGAAGCCGATTTCAAGTATGAGTTAATGACGCGCCACGGAATATCTTTCAACCATCTGTTCACCATCACAAACATGCCTATCAAACGCTTCCTCGATTACCTCCGGCGCTCTGGTAATGAAGAACGCTACATGCAAAAGCTTGTTGAGGCTTTTAATCCTACGACCATCGAAGGGCTGATGTGCCGCAATCTCGTGAGCGTTGACTGGACCGGAAAGCTTTACGATTGTGACTTCAACCAGATGCTCGAACTGGGCGTCGCGCAAAGTCTGCCCCAGACAATCGGAGAATTTGATCCTGAGAAGTTTAGTAGCCGGGGCATCATGACAGGCCCACATTGTTTCGGATGTACTGCCGGGTCGGGTTCGAGTTGCGGCGGTGCGGTCGCTCCCTGATAACTCAATAATAAGCAGGGCAGGGTGCTACACCTATGAAGCCGAGGCCTATCATCAGGATTACGCCAAGCATCATCCGGACCAGCCTTATATCGTGATCCACGACCTGCCGAAGGTGGCAAACCTGCGAAAGCAAATTCCCGAGTTGTATATACAAAGATAGGCGGCAGCAGGTTCGGCACGAAGCGATGCTCAGGTCGCGGCGGATGTCGTCGGCGCTTGACCCCGCGCTGACCTCGCTCGAGGAAGGCGCGCTGAGACCGAGAACAACACGAGCTGCTGTTATGACGCCATAGTCAAACGACTCCCCTGCAAGTTGCAGAAGCAGGCCCAATTCGATCCTGCTGCTCGCGTGCGGTTATCTGAGGTTGTTCAACTGCTTGACGCGGATCGAGTTAGAGATAGCGCGAGAGCCCGAAGGAGCCGCAGCGATCATCGACGAGTTTCTTTCAAGTTAAACGGCATTTCCGGGGGCGGTAAAACCGAAAACAGCGAAAACGGCCAGCTTTCGCCGACCGTCTTCTGCGCAGGGTGAACGTTGTAGAAGAGTTTATGCCAGATCAAGACGAAAAAGATCAACCTTCCGAAAACGAATGGGATCGCTACCTAGCCTCAAACATGCTGACTCCTGAGGAAAAAGAACGCCTACGAGAGAACAAAAGAGCTCTCGCCGAAAAGCTGCGTAAGATTCGTGAGAAGACGGAAAACAAGCCCTAGCACGCATCGTGAAAGGCAATGGAAAGTGCAATAATTATCCAGGTTACAGGCTGGCCTGAGCATAATCATCGACTGAACTAAGTTGCACCGGGAATTTTCGAAGTGTTTCTCGCATATCAATTACGTTTCCCTTGGCGTAGTAAAGCATAAGACCTGCAAATGATTGTGTTAAAGGGTCGCCCGCTGCCGCCTTCTGAGCCGTTAGTGCTTGCTCCGGCACACGCTGAACTACAAAATCCCGTCCCTGCCTCTCTTCGAAAATCTTCACTACTTCTAAAGGACTCAATGCTTGAGGGCCACCTAACTCAACCACAGTGTCATCAGCCTCAGGATTGTCCAGAGAAGCTACAGCAAATTTCGCCACGTCCTTATACGAAATCCAACTAATCTTATTCTCTCCGGATCCATAAATTTGCGCTTTGGCGTTAGCAGCGTCGAAGCCTAAGGCTGGACTCAACCATACCTCCATAAAGAAAGTCGGCTGCAAGATGGTGTAGTTTAGGCCACTAACTTTCAGCTGTTCTTCCACGCGTCGTTTAGCAGTTTGCAGCGCGAATTCATTACCCGTCTCCGGGAAGGAAATCAGCACGAATCGGCCTACGCGATTGGCTTTTGCCGCATCAATCAGGTTTAGCTGACCCTCTAAATCAACCGTCTGGATGGAGTCTCCGTCCTGGCGAGCGTGTGTTGCCGAAGCCGTCGAGATAAGTGTATCTATCCCTCGGCACGCATCTTCCAGAGAAAAACGATCTTTGAGGTCACCTAGCGCGGCTTCAATATTCAGACTTTCAAGCTGGGCCACTTTACTCTGATCTGATGTAGATCTCACAAGCGCTCTGATCGCCTTGCCTTTCGCCGACAGCAGTCTACAGATCTCCCCGCCCAATAGACCTGTTCCGCCAACTACAAGAATCATGAGCGCCTCCTCAGAAAGTGTGAGCACCGTTGTGTGCTTCTACGCTAAAGCTAACAGCGGGTCAAGTAATAAGAATCTGATCTAATTAAATGTTATCCAAGGGGTACGATTAGTTCCGAAGTCCAGCTGGGCGTCAAGGTGGATAAGTTTCAAGTTATAGGCGTGTGTTAGCAAACGGCGATTACTTCCGAAGCAATAAATTTAGACGACATGAGGTCGGGACAAAGTGGCTTGATTGATCCACTTTGTTAGCAGCGTCGTTTAAAGGTAGGTAGCATCAAGGATTTTGTGTAAGACACGACAGCGCGCGGGCGCGTGCTGCGGCGCGTGGCCGAAAACTCGACCCTCACGCAACTGGAATTCAACCGAGCCTTTGTGTTGATGCAGTACTTTGGTTACCTGCGCAGAAATCCAAACGACCCGCCCGATTCAGACTTTGATGGTTACAACTTCTGGCTGGGAAAACTTAATCAGTTCAACGGCAACTTTGTTAACGCTGAGATGGTGAAGGCGTTCATCGTCTCAGGCGAATACAAGCAAAGATTCGGGCCTTGAGGGCATTAAGCAGTCGGCATTAGGCATAGGCAGCAGGGAGCAGGGAGCCCAGCCGGAAGGGAAGAAAGTTAGAGGCTCTATGGAGGCTAGCGCCATCTCAATGACTAGGGGTCTTTCACGGCCCAGTGTCGCCCCCGCACGACAGTCGCGAAACGTAGTGTCGTCGAGCGTTTTTCCGGCCGGAAAGGCAAGCACGATTTCATTGTGGGTTCAAGGTCAATCGCATCTACTAACCGTTTTGTGACGGTGGCCTGCGATGTCTGACTCGATACTTCGCTACCGTTGATTCTGCAATCTCATAGCCTAGTAACTGAAGTTCTGCTTGGATCCGCGGCACTCCCCAAGTCAGATTCTCTCGGGATATTCTCCGAATCAACTCACGGATCTCAAGATTGATTTTGGGCCGTCCCACCTGAACGGCTCGCGACTTCCAGCGCCAGTAACACCTGAAGCCTTGCCGGTGCCACTTAATCACAGTCTCTGGTTTAACGATGATGAGGACAGACCGCCAGTTCTGCCATAGATGCGACAAGGCAATCCAGAACAAACGATCTCGGCGACGAAGCCGACGCCGATTCGCCGAGCGGTGGAGGACCACCAGTTGTTGACGTAGAGCGAGGTTTTCCGTCACCAGTACAAGCCTAGGTCTAAGCAGGAGGCGAAGTAGTTGATAGAAGGCGGAGAAGATAAACATAAATGAGTCGTAAGCAGCCGGAAAGGAATCGACGAGCAGCTGCAGGGTACTCTGAGTCAGAGCGGTAAGTGCAAGTATTTAAAGCCGGACGACATTTTCGGTAGGCACACCGGCTCCGACTGAAGATTTGGCGAACGCACTTAACCAAAAGACAGATAGAAAAAGAAGGAGTCGGTGCTGTTAGTCTGACAAGCGAAGGTCCGTCGCGGCCTAAGCGCCCATGCTCCGATATCTCGCAATGGCAAGACGCCGCCGAAGAAGCAAAGCAGCTCCATTGTTGAGTATCACTTCTGGACCTGCAATCTTTGCCTCTGTGGAGCCGCCAAACATCCGATGAAGCGCCTTTTTGCCCCCTCAGACCGTACATCAGGCAATTGCTGACCGCTACGACGAGTAACCGTCCTACTTCATCTTTCCTGTGTGCGTGTTCGGCGTCAATTAGTTTTTCTCTCGACTTGGACCGGGCGTTCTAATAATCGCCCATCACTTCTATCCACCTGCGCGAGTTTGGTGGCGTCGCGTTGGGGTTCCAGAGGCGGTTCTGCTAAGATTCT
>JACCSP010000104.1 GCA_013812905.1 Pyrinomonadaceae bacterium | reverse complement strand
CTCTCAAGGTCGTCTTTGATTTAATGACGATCAAGTTCATGGCTTCCTACCAGACGAAACCCATTTACGTTTTCGGTTCGTTTGGCATGCTGGCGTTTTTCGTATCAGTGGCGGCGGGCTTGTACGCTATCTTTTTGAAATTCTTTCACAAGGCAGACTTTGTGCAAACGCCCCTGCCAATTCTGGCGGTTGTGATGTTCGCGGTGGGCATTCAGTTTTTGCTGATGGGTTTACTGGCCGAAATGCTGGTGCGGACGTATCACGAGTCGCAGGAGAAATCGATCTACGCCGTGCGCGAGAAAATTGGCTTTCCAGGATCGTGAATCGTGAATCGAAGAGCATAACGACACAAGAATGTCCTCATAGCTTGAAAGGAGCTTCATATGAGACCTCACCAACAACTCGATCTTTGGAGAAGAGCCATTGATTTCGTTGTAGCGATCTATAGAGTTACAGACCGTTTTCCCAACGAAAAAAAGTTCGGGTTAAGCGCACAGGTACGACGTGCGTCGGTAGCGGCCAACATCGCCGACGGTGCCGCACGCACTTCGCTCAAAGAGTTCATGCTGTTCTTGTCACATTCCCAAGGATCAGCAAGCGAGGTAGATGCTGAACTGTTGATAGCATCGCGACTTGGATACTTGTCGGAGAAGGACTACCACATCTTAGCCAGAGACGTCGACGACATAGGTCGAATGATTACAAGGCTTTCCCAAAGCCTTAAACGCAGAGCAATCTAGCTCTCAGTTTCACGATTTACGATTCACGATTTACGATTCACGATTCACGAACCAATGTGTGGAATAACCGGTTGGGCCAGCCTCGATTCGCGCACACCGCCTCCCGATGGCGCAAAGCAACTGCTGCACGCCATGTGTGAGCGCATGGTTCACCGCGGGCCTGACTCCGAGGGGTTGCTCGTTTCTACCGGTGTCGGGCTGGGAATGCGCCGCCTAGCGATTATCGATCTTATCAGCGGCGAACAACCAGTCTTCAACGAGGACCAGAGCGTCGTGGTGGTCCTCAACGGGGAAATCTACAACTATCGCCAGTTGCGCTCAAACCTGGAAAAACGCGGCCATTCATTCCGCAGCGCTTCCGATACTGAAGTCCTGCCGCATCTCTACGAAGAGTATGGTCAGGAGATGGTTCACCATCTCAATGGTATGTTTGCCTTCGCCCTCTGGGATTCCCGGCGGCGCAGACTACTCATCGCTCGCGACTACTTTGGCGAGAAGCCACTCTATTGGGGCGTCTTTGATAACACACTGATATTTGCTTCCGAACCAAAAGCTTTGCTGGCTCACCCGGCCGTTGTCCCGGCGCTCAATGTGCAGGCCCTGCGTCAATATCTCTCCTTCGATTATGTGCCGGCCCCACTCTCCATCTACCAGGGAATAAACAAGCTGCCGGCTGCACATATGCTGACACTTGAGAACGGACAGATCGAAACTGCCGCCTACTGGCGCTTGAGTTATCACACGAAAGAGCCCGTTCCTCGTGAAGACGAAGCGGGAGAACGACTGCGGGAGCTGTTGGCCGATTCGGTAAGCATGCGTTTGGTTTCCGACGTGCCTCTGGGAGTGTTGCTTTCCGGCGGCGTTGATTCATCCGCGGTGACCGCACTGGCAGTGCGGGCTTCCTCGGAAGCGGTCAAGACGTTTTCGATCTCGTTCGCGGAGTCTTCTTTCGATGAATCGTCATATGCTCGAGGAGTGGCAAAGTTCCTCGGTACGGATCACCACGAGGAGCGTTTGAGCTCCAACCTGGCGGCGAATCTTGTCGGGGACATCGGCTCCTGGATGGATGAACCTTTCAGTGATCCCTCCCTGGTGCCTACGTATCTGCTTTCCCGCTTCACTCGCAAGCATGTGACTGTCGCCCTGGGCGGCGATGGGGGAGATGAACTCTTTGCCGGCTACCCGATGTACTGGGGACATCGCCTGGCTGAAATTTACGCTCGCGTTCCCGGGCCGCTGAAAGCCGCGGTTATCGAACCACTTGTCCGCCACCTCCCGGTCAAAACCAAGAATCTTTCCTTTGACTATAAGGCGCTTAGATTCATCACCGGAGTGAAGTACGATCCCGTGGCCCGCCATCACATTTGGTTTGGCTCGTTCACGCCCGACGAGCACGAGCGGTTGCTGACTCCAGCGGCGTTGCAGGCCACCGATGGCGACGTTTATCGGGACGCGCGCATCATGTTTGCTGAGTGTGACGCCGAAGATATTGTCGGGCACATGCAAAATCTCGACACCAGACTTTATCTTGCGGAAGACATTTTGACGAAGGTTGACCGCGCCAGCATGGCTGTCTCGTTGGAAGTGCGGGCGCCATTCCTCGATCGCCGGGTGGCTGAATATGCCGCTTCGCTGCCCGCACATTACAAGTTGAGAGGCCCGAAAACGAAGTACATCCTTAAACGCGCCGTTGCAGATCTCTTACCTCCTTTTGTGACACGGAGAAGCAAAAAGGGTGTTGGTGTTCCGGTCGCCGAATGGCTGAAGGGGAAACTGCGACCCCTGGCACGAGATCTGCTGTCGCCTGCACGCGTGCGCAGGGCCGGTGTTTTCAATCCTGAATACATAACGCGCCTGCAGGACGAACACGAACGGGGTATAGCCAACCATCGCAAGCTGCTCTGGACCCTCCTGATGTTTGAACTCTGGCACGAAAGCTTTATCGAAACCCCACGCCGCATTGAGACATCAGTGGGCCGTGAGCAGTAGGGGTGAGCAGCGCGCAGTCGGCAGGAATCCAACCCTTGTGACCCGGTGGTTTTCAGAGAGCGGAACGATCCACCAACCCGCACGAAGAAAGCACGATTAGTGGATCGTGTCTTTGTTCCGCTAACCGCACTCAATTCCAAGTTCCCCAAAAACCGCCAGTTGTACGGCTTTAAATGGACAATCCAAATATTCAAGACGCATTCGCGGAACTCTTCGCCTGGTGCCGCGCACACAACTTCGCCGGACACGACCCCTTCGATGCGTTGAATAGTCGTGTATTTGAGGCCACACCTCTAAAACGATCTCGCCGTGCCCGTCTTGCCTGGACGCAGCTGGTGAAACATTCTCCCCTAAACCTTAGGAGTATTGGCCTCGTCACCGCGAGCAGAAACTCCAAAGGCATGGCGCTGTTTGCGCTTGCAGCTCTGGCGAACTATCGCCGCACCAAGACAAATGAGACCGAAAAAGAGGCTCGCCAATTGCTCAACGATCTCCTTTCCATGCGTTTAGAAGGTTGGAGCGGTGCTGCGTGGGGTTATAACTTCGACTGGCAATCACGAGTGTTCTTTGCGCCACAGGGTACGCCCACGATTGTACCAACTGCCTTCGCAGCTCGGGCATTCATTGAAGCAGCGCAGACCTTCGATGATGAAACATTCCTTAAAATTGCGCGCAGTACGTGCGACTTCATTCTTCAGGATCTCCGGCGCAGTGAAGAAACGCCCACCGAAGTCTGCTTCAGTTACTCACCCGACACCGTTAATCGAATCTACAACGCCAGTTTGCTGGCGGCCGAAACGCTGGCCGGCGTTGCCGCGTTAACACGCGAGCAGGAACTATGCCGCTGGGCGGTGCGGGCCGCGCGTTATGTCGTTAATCAGCAGCAGGAAAATGGCTCGTGGGTTTACGGCGCCGAGAAGAATCAAGCGTGGATAGACAATTTTCACACAGCGTATTTATTAACCTCGCTGGCGAGGGTAGTTGCGCACTGCCAGATAGTCCACACGTCCGAATTTAACGAAGCGTTGCAGCGGGGCTACCGATTCTGGCGCCGTGGCTTCTTTCTTGCGGATGGGTGGCCGAAATACTACCATGACGAGCTTTATCCAGCTGACGCGCATGCGGCGGCAACCGCCATCATCACACTCCTGGAGTTACGCGAACGAGATCGCGAGGCAATGGATTTGGCGCAAAAGATCGCGCACTGGTCTATTCGTAATCTGCGCGATAAGCGCGGCTTCTTTTATTATCAGCGGCGTCGTTTCCACACCGTTCGCACGGCGTTCATGCGCTGGACCGAAGCGTGGATGCTTTATGCACTCGCGCGCCTCTCAGAGGAAGAGCGGGTGGAAAAGTCTTATTGATGACCGGAGTTCTGCCCGACGTGGGCGTTGGGCAAGTGTTCTCGAAGGCGGTATTCCACATCATCGGCCCGAAGAAGCAGCTTTCGACCCATGAGGAGAGTTTAAAGACGATGGGAGGTCTCGGTATGCGTTTGCACCCGATTTTACCGCTTGACTACTGGATGCCGCTGAAGGTTTAGGCAATCATTTGCGACTCGTCGGTTACACGGCCCTTGTCGGACTCTTAGCTTTCGCAATCGTATTTCACACTGCGGCTTTAGCCCGGTTTAGGGCCTGATTCCTTGATCCTAGCGATTTAACGGTTCGGAGTTTGCCAAGTGGATGACGCTGTAAGGAAAACCATTAAGACAATTCCAGCGGTCGGAGATCCCTTTGACTTCGGGCTAAGCCTCGGTGTAACTGCGATCTCTTACGAAAACAAAGGACTCATCACCTGCGCAGTCTACTTAACCGGGCGCTGGAGAACGTCAAGCCAAAGCGGCGACAAGGTCGGGATCTCTGGCGCGGCAGCCCGAGCTGGGATGCTCGTGCCCAGCGCCCTCCAAAATCGGCGCCGCACTTCACGAGTTTAAGCTAGTCACTATGTCGATCGCATCTAATGTGACATTGGGAGCCGGAGTTAAGATCTTACAACCCGATTTAGTCAACCTTTATGGCTGCACCATCGGTGCAGAAACCAAGATTGGCGCGTTTGTAGAGATCCAAAAGAACGCCTGGATAGGCGTCAGGTGCAAGATCTCTTCTCACACTTTCATTTGTGAAGGCGTCACAATTGAAGACCAAGTGTTCGTTGGCCATGGGGTAATGTTTATCAACGACCGTTATCCTCGCGCAGCGAATGAGGATGGCTCGTTGCAAATTGAAACCGACTGGCAGGTCGTAACGACGCGAGTAAAGCGTCGTGCCTCAATTGGCAGCAACGCCACTATTGGTGCAGGCGTGACCATCGGCGAATCCGCGTTGGTAGGCGCTGGAGCAGTGGTTACACACGATGTACCGGACTACGCGATCGTAGCCGGAGTCCCCGCGCGCCTAATCGGCGATGTGCGACAGCGTTCCAAAACTAGCAAGCAGGATTTCGCATGATCAGAGTCGGCGTGATCGGCTACGGCTACTGGGGACCTAACCTTGTGCGCAACTTTATGGAAGCGCCCGGATCTACCGTCGCGGCCGTCTGCGATCTGCGGCCGGAGCGACTGGCCATGGTTGAGAACCGATATCCCTCTATCAAAAGGCTTACCGACTGGCGGGAGTTGCTCAACCAACCGGGCATTGACGCCGTTGCGATCGCCACCCCTGTATCGTCCCATTTCGAACTGGCCATGGCGGCGCTCGCTGCCAACAAACATGTACTGGTTGAAAAACCTGTGGCTTCAACCTCTGCGCAAGCGTTACAACTAATCGATGAGGCCGCCCGCCGCCAGCGCGTGCTCATGGTTGATCATACGTTCGTTTACACCGGGGCGGTGCGCAAGATTCGGGAACTCATTGCCAACAATGCTCTCGGTGAGATCTATTACTACGACGCCGTGCGGGTTAACCTGGGTCTGTTTCAGCATGATGTAAACGTGATCTGGGATCTAGCAATTCACGATCTTTCAATTATGGATTACGTTTTGCCTTCCCGAGCTCTCGCCGTTTCCGCTACCGGTATCAGCAATATTCCCGGCCAACCCGAAAATGTCGCCTACATCACACTCTTTTTTGCCAATCCGCAGATTGCGCACGTGCATGTCAATTGGCTCACTCCCGTGAAGGTCCGGCACACGCTTATCGGTGGCAGCGAAAAAATGATTCTTTATGACGATCTGGAACCCAGTGAGAAAGTAAAGATTTATGACCGTGGCGTTACCGTCTCTCATAGTCCTGAGGCTGTATATGAGATGCTCGTAAGTTATCGCTCGGGAGACATGTGGGCGCCGCGATTGGAGGCAACCGAGGCTTTGCTGACCGAGGTGCTGCACTTTATCGACTGCGTAAACAACGGTACCCGGCCGGAAACGGATGGGCATGCGGGCTTGAGGTTGATACAAATAGTGGAAGCCGCAGAGCGCTCAGTGCGCGCGCGCGGGGAACTGATAGCGATTGTATAAGAAAACCAATGATCCCTTACGTAGATTTAAAGGCCCAGTATCTGAGTATCAAAGAAGAGATCGATGCGGCCATCGCAGAGGTTTTGGAGAGCTGCCAGTTTGTTTTGGGGGAGAAGGTGGAAGCTTTTGAAACCGACTTTGCGGACTATTGTCAGACAAGATACGCCCTGGGAGTTAATTCCGGCACGAGCGCACTTCACCTAGCTCTGCTTGCGGCCGGCGTTAAACCCGGAGACGAGGTTATCACCGTCAGCTATACCTTCGTCGCCAGTGTGGCAGCCATACGCTACACGGGAGCGCGGCCCGTACTCGTTGATATCGATCCTCGCTGCGGCACCATGGATCCGGCGCGCCTCGAGGCGGCTATCACTCCGCGCACGAAAGCGATCATGCCTGTTCATCTGTACGGAGCTTGCGCGGATATGGATGCGATTCTCGAAATTTCTCACCGGCATGACCTCACAGTGGTCGAAGACGCGGCCCAGGCACATGGAGCCGAATACAAAGGAACCCGGGCGGGCAGCATCGGCAATCTTGCGTGTTTTAGTTTTTACCCGGGGAAGAATCTGGGTGCTTACGGAGAGGGCGGAGCGGTGGTAACGAATGATGCTGAATACGCGAAGATTATCAGACGGCTGCGCGATCACGGACAGAGTCAAAAAAATTACCACGACGCGGTTGGTTACAATTACCGCATGGAAGGAATGCAAGGGGCAGTGCTGGGTGTGAAGTTGCGCCATCTTGACGATTGGAATCGAACCCGACGAAAGCATGCGGCAGACTATCGCCGGGCGTTGGCAGACACTGGAGTGTGCCTGCTGGAGGAGATGCCTTACACTCGATCGGTAAACCACATTTTCCCGGTGTTTACTCCGCAGCGAGATAAACTGGTTGAGCACTTGAAAGCTCGTGGCGTCTCCACCGGCATTCACTATCCGATTCCTGTTCACTTGCAGTTGGGTTATCGCGACCTGGGCTATAATTTGGGCGACTTCCCGCACACCGAGCAAGCCTGCGACGAGGTGCTGTCGCTTCCAATGTACGCAGAACTTTCGACTGCTGAGGTGACAGAGGTGAGTGACTTAATACGCGAGTTCGGTTTTCAAGCCCGCGAGTGCGATGCCTGAAAAGCACGAATTGAGCAGCGGGGCAACGCCCCCGCTTGAGAGTGTTCTCTGGGGTCAACTCAACTTACGAAACTGGTGAGGGCCTGGTTAGGGCCTACTTGATGGGTTTCACATTGTCTTCATAGCTTACTGATTTTTCATCTCACCTGGCGGAATGGGCTTTCCGTCGGCACCGTAAATTTCAACCTTGCCATATTTGGCGAGGACGTCGCGGGCCTTTGACGCATCACCCACAGCCACGACCTGAAGGTGATCCAGATCGATATACTTTTGAGCGACGTTCTTAATGTCGCCAGGAGTTATGGCGGCAACTTTCTGAGGATATGTGTCCCAGTAATCGGCGGGTAGGTCGTAGAGCTTCTGCGTCACGATGTTTTGTAAGAGTGATTGAGGTTGTTCGAGAGAAAGCGCAAAGCTCCCAACGATTGCGCGCTTGGCGTTTTCCAGTTCTTCCGGGCTGACTGTCTCCTCACGTAAGCGCTTTAGCTCGAACATGAATTCCTTCATCGCACCTTCAGTGACATCGGTTCTTACTTCCGAACTTGACACCCAGGTACCGCGGAACTTGGTACCGCCAAAGTTGCTGTAAGCGCCGTAAGTGTAGCCCTTGTCTTCACGAAGATTGAGGAACAGCCGAGCTGCCGGACCGCCGCCCAAAATCTTGTCCGCCAGGAGCAGTGAAAAATAATCGGGATTGGTGCGCTCGATTCCCAGCGTGCCTAGCTGCAGCACAGTCTGTACTGAGCCCGGGCGATCGATGAGGAGAATTCGGGAACCGGCCTGAGCTGGCGCCGCCGGAATCGTAGTCGCGGCAACGTCACCCTTCTGCCAGTCGCCAAAGGCCTTTCCGATCTTCGGCATCAGTTCCTTCAGAGTTACATCTCCGACGATCGCGAGAATCGCATTGTTGGGGCGATAGTAAGCGGAGTGAAAAGTCGCCAGGTCTTTGGAGGTCACCTTTTTGATCGACTCCGCCGGAGGTGCCACGAGCGCTGCAGGATGATCGCCATAGATCGCCTTGCTGAATTGCTCCTGCGCGAGAAACTGTGGACTGGAACGTTGAAGCTGGAGCTGCGCCAACGCTCTCGTCCTATATTTTTCAACTTCTTCCGTAGGAAATGTCGGATTGCGAATCACGTCGGCCATGATCTCGAAGGTCTGGTCCAGGTTTTCCACTAATCCAGAGGCCGTGACCGTGCTGGTCGGGTTCGACAGACCGGAATTCGATGCCAGTGTGGCGCCGATGGAATCCGTCTGCTCGGCAATATCTTTGCTGGTGCGTTTAGTGGTCCCTTCACGCAACAGCGTGGCCGTGAAAGAGGCAAGTCCACGGAAATCAGGCTTGTCGGTCAGGCCACCGCTCAGGATTACCATTTGCGCCGTAAACGTTGGCACCTTATGGTTCTCCAGCAGAATCACCTGCAAGCCATTCGGCAGCTTCGCTTCCCTGGCTTTTGGCAGTTTCACCTTAAGAACATTCTTGTTGACCGGCGCCTTGCCCTTGATCACGGCGCCTTTTGACGACTGGGCCGCGGTGGCACCTCCCTGAGCGTAAACTATGTCGCAAAATCCTGCCGATCCGCCGAGAGCGATCATCGTGGCAACCGCCAGCATCCTTTGCTTGATTGTGAGTGTCTTCATTTATCTAAAACTCCTTTACTGCCCGCTTGCGGCTGTTGTGCCTTTAGCCTTCGCTTTCGGCATGGTGATAACAACGGTGCGATTTGCGTCGCGCAAATACTTGTTCGCAACGCGCTGTACGTCGTCCTTCGTTACGGCAGAGACTTTGTCGAGCCGGGTGTTAATCAACCCCGGGTCGTTGTAGTAGACGGCATACTGGCTGAGCGTGATGGCTCGTGAAAGCGAGCTTTGCAGGCCACTGATGATGGAACGCCGAGTATTGTTTTTGGCTTTTTGCAATTCCCAATCTGCGATGGGCTCTTTTTTCAAACGCTCAATCTCCTCATAGATGACTTTCTCCACGTCGGCTGTCGTCGCGTTGGGTCTCAAGGTAGCGAATACATAAAACGCTCCGAGACCCCGCTTCTCATCCATGAATCCTCCGACATTTGTGGTCATCTCTCTTTCTTTGACCAGCTTTTGATACAAGCGGGAACTCTGTCCTCCTTGTAGTGTCGCCGAGAGCACTTGCAGCGCGTAGAAATCCGTCGTGTTGCCGGGGACGGCTTTGAATGCGACATCAACTCGCGGCGCCCGCGCCAGAATGTCGTCGACTGAAGTGCGTCGCTCGCTCGTCTGTTCAGGCTCGGTCATATCTACCGAAGGAGGATTTGGTTGGCGCGGGATACTCTCGAAGCTCTTGGCAATTTTCGCCAACGCATCTTTGGTATCGAAGTAGCCGACTAACGCCAGGACAGCATTATTCGGAGCGTAGTAAGTTTTGAAGAACTCCGCGACGTCTTCCACGCTGGCGGCATTCAGGTCCTCCATTGATCCGATGACCGAGTGCTTGTAAGCGAAGTTGTCATAGATGAGTGCCTGCTGAATCTCACGGCTCTTGCCATACGGCTGATTGTCGAGCCCACTGCGGCGCTCTTCCTGAACAGCGTTCCGCTGGTTATCGAGATTCTCTTTGGTGATTGCCAGGCTACGCATACGATCGGCTTCCAGAAACAGCAGCAGGTCAAGCTGATTTGACGGTAGCGCTTCGAAGTAAACCGTGCGGTCTTCGCTGGTCGTTCCGTTCATGGTGCCGCCATTGTTAAGCACCATGACCATTTGTTCAGACTTGCCAATATTTTCAGAGCCTTGAAACATCATATGTTCGAATAGATGGGCAAATCCGGTGCGACCCTTGCGCTCGTCTCGAGAGCCAACATTGTAATTAACAGAAATGGCAATGACCGGTGCGCTGTGATCTTCGACAGTGATCACGCGCAGCCCATTCTTAAGCGTGGTTTCCTTGTAGTCCACGTTTATCTTGCGTGCCGTCTGCGCCTGCGTGACCAGAATTGCCAGCGCGCAGACAAATAGCGGCGCCAAAAACATCGAGGCACGTCTCATAAACTTACTCCTTCTGAGTGGGTGTTGGATCCGATGCCGGAACAGACTTCATTTTGGTAAAACGACGATTGCTGATCGGGAGTGCTCATCTACCTGCGTCACATCAGAAAGCCACCCGGAAAAGGGGCAAAAAGTCGGGGAGACCTGATTGGTTTTTAAGAGTTTAGCCGGTGCGACCTTGCGGGCGTTCACAGCAAAACAAGCGACGCAGAATAGGTGGACTTTATGCTTGCGGTAAGAGCGGTGTCAAGGTCACCCGCTGAGAGCAAGTAGTTCAATTTGAGTCTCAGACGTCTATGGTGTTAGGGGAATAGGCTGGAGGGAGGTGCTGCCATTCTAACGCTGCTTCATAGCCAAGGATTGTTGTGAGGACAACAACGAGGCCAAGTACTATAGCGACAATCTTAATCGTGCGTGGCTTCATCATTCGTGAAGTGTATGATTCACCTGTCACAACTTTTGCTTTTCGTAGACTATCTCATTCACACCGTGGCTTTAGCCCGGTGTCAAAGCGAACGCTGACACCTGGAACCGTTTTAAACGGTTTCGTTCGCGCCCTCCACGCGGCACACTCCAAACCGTCAAAACGGTTAGAAATCAGGGGAGGAAAAACTCTACCCACCGGGCGCGGTGTGAATGACCGTACGCCGCAGGCAGTGGCCGCAATCGTCTCGTTTAGTAACCGAAACTCCGCCACTCAGCCAACCGCTTGGAACTTCCTACCATCCAAAAACCCGACTCTACAGGAAGCCTCTAGCGGTTGCTGCCAGACACTTCGGAGGGTCCGCATCGTTAGGGCCTCTGTGGCGCTGGTTGCCGGAAATAGCAGGGCAGTATAATCAGCAGTTGCGTTTTCGCTCGTATTTGATGGATATCCAAACCGAGAAACCATGATCAGACTAATTAGAATTCTTCCGAGAATGCTTCCCCTTTTCGCGGCATTTTTTGCTCTTTTTGTTCCTATCGGCGCCCAGCAGCCGGCGCCCCAGCCGGCCGGTGCCCGGTTCGACGTCACAAACTATCGCATTGAAGCGCAGTTGATACCCGAGCAACATATGTTACGGGCGGGCGCCGACATCACACTGGTGCCGCAGGAGGCCACCCGCTCACTGGTATTCGAACTTAACGGATCACTCCGCGTAGAAAGCGTCGAACGCGACGGCAAACCGCTAACCGGTTTGGTTCAGGACCCGGTCGGCGTGGGTGCACTTGGTCCCAGCGTTCGCATCGATCTCGGTCAGATCGTTCCACCAAACCAACCCATTACCCTGCGATTTCGCTGGAGTGGCGCCATGATCTCGCCCGAAGGTGGACCGCTGGCAACGAAGCGCCTCGCCTATATCGGCACTGAAGGTTCGTATCTGATGTATGCCGCGCGCTGGTTCCCCTTCCACGACTACGCTGTGGATCGCGCGACCTCTGACATCACCTTGATTGTGCCCACCGGGATCCAGGTAGCCGGCACCAGCGACGAAGTGGTGGTGGCGCAACCGTCACCCAAAGAGGGCTCGACACGATTTCGTTTTGTTCATCGGCAGCCGGTGCTGGTAGGAAACTTCGTTGCCGGTCAATACATCAACAAGAACCTGCGCTTCGGCAACTACGAGATCCAGTTTTATGCCAAGCCTGGAAGCGAAAGCCGAATAAATGGCTATGCTGAACTGATGGGCCATGTGCTTGAGTTTTATACCAAGAATTATGGAGCGCCTTTGTTTGGCACTCGGCTCGTGGTGGCCCAGGTGGACGACGACACACTTGACACTTACTCGGGACCAGGAATGATATTTCTCGGGTCGAAGATGTTTGATAGTTCTCGACCGGTGCCGGAAGAAAAACTGCAGCGCGAAGTCGCATACCAATTGTGGGGCCAAACGGTCGGGTTGAAGTCTTTTGATGACGCCTGGCTTTCGCAAGGTCTGGCCGAGTGGAGCGCCTTCGCTTATCGAGAATCGACCTTGACGGGTGGCGCGCTCGATGCCGCGCAGCGCGAACAGCAAGAACGCGCACTTACCTTCGAGCAGACCGCTTCGATTGCGCGCGCGCCCAGCGCACTGGACGACCAGTCTGCGGCTTATCAATCAATCGTATTTCACAAGGGTGCGATGGTATTTCGCATGCTCCGCGAGACGATCGGCAAGGAGAAATTTGACCGGTTGTTACTCGACTTCCTGCAGAGTTTTCGCGGCAAGAACGCTTCGATTGACGACTTCGAAAAAATGGCCACCCAGGCAGCCGGCGAAAACATGCGCTACTTCTTCGCGCAGTGGATAGAAGGGACCGGAGTTCCTGAATTCAGTGTTGATTACCAGATTATTCGCACTCGCGGTGGTAAGTTCCGCACGCGTGGAACTGTGAAGCAGACCCTGGAAACGCTGCGTATGCCGGTGCAGTTGATGTTACGCACCGAAGGAGACTCTCAGACGACAACTACGAAGTTGGAAGGCCGCAGTGAAGATTTTGACTTCGAATCAAATGGCCAGCCGCTCGAGGTCGTGGTCGATCCCAATTACAGAATCCTGCGCATGTCTGAGGAGTTGCGCGTGTCAATTATCGCGCGACGCGGAATCGAGCAAATGAAGGAAGGACTCTACGCCGAAGCACAGCAGCAGTTTGAGGCGGCGTTAAAGCTCGATCGGTCGAATTCCTGGGTTTACTACAATCTTGGACTGCTCTTTTTGGAACAGCGCAACTGGCAACAGGC
>JACCSP010000031.1 GCA_013812905.1 Pyrinomonadaceae bacterium | reverse complement strand
GAGAAGTGGACGACGCAGAAGGCGAACGAGTGGTACCAGCGACAACCCCTGCTGGTCGGCAGCAACTACAATCCGGCGACAGCGATCAATGAACTTGAGATGTGGCAGACGGAGACGTTCGACCCACAACGCATAGATTTAGAGTTAGGTTGGGCTGAGTCCTTGGGCATGAATACGATGCGCGTCTACCTGCACGACCTTCTCTGGAAACAAGATCCGGAAGGCTTCAAACAACGCATCAATCAGTTTCTCGACATCTGCGCCAAGCACAAGATACGTCCCATACTGGTGCTGTTCGATTCGTGTTGGGACCCGTACCCAGCACTCGGACGCCAGCCGCAGCCGCGCCCCGGCATACACAACTCCGGCTGGGTGCAATCACCCGGCGCGATTGCCTTGACCGACCCGACGCAGTACCCGCGTCTGGAAGCGTATGTGAAAGGCGTGGTCGGCGCGTTCCGTGAAGACAAGCGCATCTTGGCGTGGGACGTGTGGAACGAGCCGGACAACATTAACAACTCGTCCTACGGCACGTCCGAACCGAAAAACAAGGTCGAACTCGTGCGCGCTTTGCTGCCGCAAGCCTTCGCGTGGACGCGCGCGGCGGAGCCGACCCAACCACTCACCTCCGGAGTATGGAAAGGCGATTATTCAACCGACGAGAAGTTGGACGCGATGCAGCGCATACAGCTCTCTGAGTCCGACATCATCTCGTTCCACAACTACGACGCACCGCAATCTTTCGAGCGCAGCATCAAGTGGTTACAGCGTTACAACCGCCCGATCCTGTGCACCGAGTATATGGCTCGGGGCAACAAGAGCACGTTTCAAGGTTCGTTGCCCATCGCGCAGAGATACAAAGTTGCGGCTATCAACTGGGGATTAGTCGCCGGTAAGACACAGACCTTCCTGCCGTGGGATTCGTGGCGGAATCCATACGTCGGGCGCGAACCCGTGATCTGGTTCCACGAAGTCTTCCGCATCGACGGTACGCCGATCTATGAGGAAGAAGCAGACCTAATCAAGCAAATTACCGGCAAGGTCAAAGCGAAAACGGCAAGGACGCAACGCCCGAACATCTTTCGTTCACTCGTGCTTACAGAAACCAACGAGGCTCTTGCACGAACTAGCTTCATGCCTGCACAATTGCTTAAGCAAATGAACGTACATTAGAAACAATGCGACGCCGATTTATCAATCCTGTCAACCATGATTTTCAGAAGAGGAAGCTCCAGCATTTCACTCAGTGTGCGGTGGGTAATTGGGACGTTCACCCTTGTCGTGACGTGCGGGTGCGGACAGCCAACGACCGAAACGGCAGCAAACCGCTCTGCCCATCAGGGCGTTCCAACGTCGAGCATTGACGCCGCCGAGCAACACGTGCGCGCTAACACGCCGGACCAGCCCGCATCAGCCAGGATGCTCTTAATACGCGGCGGCACTTTCCTTATGGGCACCAACGACGGGATGCCGTATGAAGCGCCCGCGCATGAAGTAAAACTCGAATCTTTTTGGATCGACGCGCACGAAGTGACAGTTGCGGAGTTCGCGCAGTTCGTCGCCGCGACCGGCTTCAAGACGGAAGCCGAACGATTTGGATGGTCAGGTGTCTTTGATATGAAGAACGGTAAGTGGACGCGCATTGACGGCGCAAACTGGCGTGCGCCAGAAGGACACGGCTCACAAACGATACCGAATGAGCCGGTTACACAAGTCTCTTGGAATGATGCCAACGAATACGCACGCTGGTCGGGTAAGCGCCTGCCGACCGAAGCTGAATGGGAGTACGCTGCGCGCGGCGGGTTAGAGGGCAAGGAGTACTCATGGGGTGATGAGCTCAGACCCGCAGGTAAACCGGCCGCTAATTGGTGGCAGGGCACGTTCCCAGAGCGCAACACGAAAGAGGACGGCTTTCTAATGCGCGCTTCGGTGAAGAGTTTCAAACCGAATGGTTATGGCTTGTACGACATGGCGGGTAACGTTTGGGAGTGGTGCGCAGATTGGTACGCGGATGATTATTACTCACAGAGTCCGCGCGAAAACCCTACGGGAGTAGTGAGCGGCGTGGAGCGTGTGATGCGCGGCGGCTCGTTTCTGTGCGCGGGAAACTTCTGCACAAACTATCGGGTCGCGGGTAGAAGCCACTCGACACCTGATACGGGTTTGAACAACGTGGGTTTTCGTTGCGCGAAAGGTGTATAGGGGTCTTCACATGCGTATCGGGCGAAAAGGTTCGACACTGAAGACACCAATAATGAAGTCAACAACCTCATTTGTACCTGATGATGAGTCAGTCCTTGGTCTAAAGCCTTCTCAGTCTTCATCATGGTTTCGGCACGTGCAAGCGAGGAGTTGTTTCAAAGATTTCGAGACTGATTCCGTGCAGAAGTTGCTCGACAAAATAAATGGCGCGGTTTAATGTCAGTCAGTTAACTCCTATTTTGCCGCGAGGGTAAACACATGTTAATGGCTTATAGATCCGACCCGCCTTCCTCCATCGCAGTGCTTATCGTGATGTGCGTCACCCTTAATCTTAATGGAAAACTAATTGCTTCTGCTCAAGAGCCTATTGATGAAGTCAATCCCATG
>JACCSP010000026.1 GCA_013812905.1 Pyrinomonadaceae bacterium | reverse complement strand
GAAGTAGACGGTGAATCTCGTCGATGAAAAGCACGTCGCCTTCCTGCAGATTGGTTAGGAGGGCGGCAATGTCGCCAGCCTTTTCAATGGCAGGTCCGGCGGTCGACCGCATCTCAGCACCCATTTCATTTGCAATGATGTTAGCGAGGGTAGTTTTGCCGAGACCTGGTGGCCCGGTTAACAGCACATGATCGAGAGCTTCTTTGCGTCTCAGAGCGGCCTTCATGTAAATACGGAGGTTCTCTTTGACCTGACGCTGTCCAATGTACTCGGAGAGTCGTGTGGGGCGGACGGTCAGTTCAAACTGTCTCTCGTCCTGGTTCGGAGCTTCGTCACGCACTCGGGCTGGCTGCTCTGTTGACATGTTTAGATATCCGGTTCGCAAATCGTAAGGCCTAAAGGGAACTAATGCAAAGAGACTCGAAACGGTCAGCTCGGTCATCCTTTCGCGAGTTTGCGAAGACTTTGCCGCAGGATTGACTCCACCGAGACATCGCCACCCCCGCTGAGGGCACCGTCGACGGCTTTCTCAGCCGCGCTGCGTTGGTACCCGAGATTCAGCAGGGCCGAAAGCGCGTCGGAGCGTACGGAGTCCTCTGTTGGGGGAGCAGCCGCTTCAGGGTGAGCGCCTAACTCCTCTTCCAACTGCGGTGACGAAAGCGAAGCGACCTTGTCCCGCAGCTCGATCACCAGCCGCTCCGCAGTCTTTCTTCCGACCCCGGGAATCAAAGTCAGCCGAGCTAAATTGTTAGTACGAATGGACGCGATTATCTCATCGGCGCTCATGCCCGAAAGCAAAGTGATACCCAGCTTCGGGCCGATCCCGCTGACCGAGATCAGACGCAAGAAGAGCTCGCGTTCGCGAGCGGTTTTGAAACCATAGAGTTGCAGGGCGTCTTCGCGGACATGCGTGTAGATGCGGAGCTGGACGCTTGCGCCCGGCTCCTCCAATTCGTAAAAAGTAGAAATGGGAATCGTGACTTCATAACCGACGCCGGCGACATCAAGTATTACCGAAGTCGCCTGTTTTGAAAGAAGTGTGCCGCAGAGATGTGCAATCATTGACGGACAAATCAAATTCGATGCGGGCAAGTTTCGTTGAACGCCCCGCGATTGTAGTAGAAGCCCCCGCGGTTGAGCAACGGACGTTTGATCTTGCAAGTCACACCCTTACCATTGATCTCCCATTAGGGATATACTTCCACCAACGGACCTTTTAATGAAGTCAGAGAAAATCTCAGAACTTACAACTAACCGACTCAGCGTTTACCTGCGCTGTTTGAATACGCTGTCAGCCGCGGGGATCAAAACTATTTCATCGCAGGAGCTTGCCGATCAGTTTAATCTCAATTCCGCACAAATCCGCAAAGATTTGGGTTACTTCGGTGAGTTTGGCGTGCGCGGCGTCGGTTACTTCGTTGAGGAGTTGCAAGTGAACATCACTAAGATTCTTGGCCTGGATAATCCCCATCGGGTCGCCATCATTGGTGCAGGAAGATTGGGTACGGCTCTGGCCAATTATCACGGATTCGAAAAATCGAATTTCACGGTAGTCGCACTATTTGATAATGATGCCTCAAAGATTGGCCAACGCCTGGGCAGCGGCGAGGTTGTGGTGCACGACGTCAAAAAGATGGCTCGGATAGTTAAAGAGCAGAGGGTTGACGTTGCAGTTATCGCCGTTCCCGCTCGAGCAGCGCAGCGAGTATTGAATCAGGTGATGGCTGGAGGTGTGAAAGCGGTCCTCAACTTCGCGCCCGCATCTCTCAGCGCTCGTCTGGGAGTGAAAGTCAAAACTGTTGACTTAACAACTTCGCTGGAATCACTATCGTATTTCTTGGCGCGCCCGCAGGCTAGCGTGGTAACCAACGCCCGCTGCAGCAAAAACTTTGAAGAAGCTTTTGAACTTAAGGAACAGGAACTATAACCGGCACTCGGGAATCAATGGATGAGAAAAGCGCTCGACGCGAATTAGTTCAGATCGGCAATCTGATGTACGAACGCAGTTACGTCGTTTCTTCCGACGGCAACATTAGCGTACGTCTTGATGACGGCCGCATTGTCGCGACCCCGACAATGACTTGCAAAGGGCGAATGACGGAAGACTGTCTGGCACTGACAGATGCAGAGGGCAAGCCGCTCACCGATCGGAAAGCATCCAGTGAATTGGCAATGCACCTGCTGATTTATCGAGAACGGACTGACGTCAAGGCAGTCTGTCACGCCCATCCCCCGCACGGGACAGCTTTCGCCGTTGCCGGGCTGGCAATCGATCAGCCGATACTCTCCGAGGTAATTTTGACGCTCGGATGCGTACCACTGGCGTCCTACGGAACTCCTTCGACCGACGAGCTGACCGAGGCAATGCGCCCGCTCGTGAAACACCATAACGCGCTCCTAATGGCCAACCACGGCGCCGTCGCCTATGGCGCGGATTTGTGGCAAGCATTCGATCGTTTGGAGACACTCGAGCATACGGCGCGAATCGCGATCCTTTCGCGAATACTCGGCGGCTCAAAAAACCTTCCGGCCGCCGCAGTCGAAAAGCTAATTAATGTGCGTGAAGCCGCAGGTTATCTAGGCAAAGGAGCTCGCTGCCAGGCCTGTGGCTATCTTCACGAGACGCAGATCACGTGTCCCTCTGGGGATCGACCGCCGGCAGATCCACGGGGACCTTTGGAAAACGGTTCCGGAAAAATCGCACTAACGCGAGAAGAGCTAGTTGAACTTCTATCGCAGGCAGTTAGTCGAGGTGAATAGTGAATGGTGAATTGTAAATGGTAAATGGTAACGAGCAGTAGTAAGGTTGAGACGATTTACCATTTACGATTTACCATTTACCCGACTAGAGGAGCATAGCAGATGCCACAAGAAGCACTGGGCATGGTCGAAACCAAAGGGCTGGTGGCGATGATTGAAGCAGCGGACGCAATGGTCAAAGCTGCAAACGTCACGCTCATCGGCTACGAAAAAATTGGCGCTGGTTTTGTTACCGCCATCGTCCGTGGCGATGTTGCAGCCGTCAAGGCGGCGACAGATGCGGGAGCGGCAGCGGCACGTCGCGTCGGTGAGCTTGTCAGCGTCCACGTGATCCCGCGACCGCACGGCAGCGTCGATGAGGCACTTCCGATCGGTGCCACTCGCGGCGAAGCATGATAATCGCGCGCATCCTTGGCACGGTCGTCTCGACTCACAAAGACGAACGGTTACTCGGCAAGAAGCTGCTCATCGTTCGTCCCATCAATGTAGACGGAACCGACACAACGGGTTACGTGGTCGCCGTCGATACGGTCGGCGCCGGATTTCACGAGCGGGTCTTGGTAGTTGCCGGCTCAAGCGCACGCCTGGCACAAGGGATGAAAGATACGCCTGTTGATGCGGCTATCGTCGGCGTTATCGATACGGTGGATATAACTGCCCCGGAAATATAGTCCAAAGTCCAACGTCCAAGGTCCAAAGTCGGAAGCTCAAAGGACATTGGACATTGGACATTGGACATTGGACATTGGACATTGGACTAACTAAGTGCAACTTGCTCGCGTGATTGGGACGGTTGTGGCGACCATCAAGAACGAATCGCTTGAAGGGCGCAAGCTGCTTGTTGTGCAAACCTTGAACAAGGATCTGGAGCCGGCGGGGAAGCCGATGGTCGCGGTGGATTCAGTGGGGGCGGGCGTGGGCGAGCTGGTTTTCTGGTGTCGTGGGAAAGAAGCGAGCTTTCCATTCAAGAGGGAAGATACTCCGACCGACTGCACCATCATCGCCATCGTTGATTCGAACGCGCATGTCACTCAAGGCTAACTTGTGGCGCGAACTTAATTGCCATGCTGCTCGCTAAGGTCCTGGGAAACATCGTCGCTACGCAAAAGAATCATCGTTACGAGAACGCTAGTGTGATGCTCTGTCAGCAGATCACCCCCGAGGGTGAAGAAACCGCAAACACCGTGGTGGCCCTCAATGCCATTGACGCGGGGGTCGGCGACACGGTGTTGGTTGTGCAGGAGGGCTGGAGCGCTTCGACCGCGGCAACCGGAAAGAGCGGCGCAGCCATCGACTCGGCGATTGTGGGCGTGGTCGATCGCATTGATTTATTGGAAGACGAGTAAAAAGCAGGTTTAAGCAATGTGAAGAGACTCAGCACCTTGGAGTGCGCTGCCTTGTCAGCGCTTTTCGCAAGCTGCAAAGGCGCCGCACTACAAAAACATGCAGGCGTGATCCCCGTCTTCTATAAATAATGAACAGGGAACCTGAACAGGCGCGGTTGATTGCGGAACGAATCGCCAGACGTGTATCTGGCGCCTCAGGTAGCCAGCCATTTACGAGTGGCTCTCTGAACTCACCTTCCGACTTGAGCGCTGAATTGGCCGCCATGCGGGCCGGACTAAGCGAACTGCAGAAACGGCTGGCGCACATTGAATCGAAAGTTCGGTCCAACCCCCGAGACACAAACACGTCGGAGATGGGATTCACATCCTCGAGTACCGGTACGAGCGAGAGACCCATTCCTCTGACCCATTCGCCCTGGCTAGCTGGCATCAATGGCTCTGTAGAACACCCCAGTCAGGAGAAATTTGGAGTCGAGGAAGCCACTGTATCCGAATTGGTAGACT
>JACCSP010000025.1 GCA_013812905.1 Pyrinomonadaceae bacterium | reverse complement strand
GGTGAAAAGGTTCGGCGCGGATCAAGATAAGAGAAATAACCCCACCTTTTGATAGCGACGATGCTGTAAGGTTTCTGTCACATAACATTTCGCATTTCCCTGGCACGGTCGCGAGCAGAAGATCGATCCGGCACGGCCCATCACGTCGTGGCGCTCAGCATGGCGTTCGATATTGCGCAAAGCGGCCCGGAACGACGAAGGCGAAGTCATTTATCCGGGACTGCAAGGCGTTCGCTTCCACGATGGTCGCCATACAGCCGTAACGACGCTTGCAGAGAAGGGCTTACCAGATTGGGTTATTCAAGCCCAAGTCGGCCATGTGGCGCCTCAGATGATGAAGACTTACTCACACGTTCGACGCCAAGCGTTAGACCACGCTGCGGCCGCACTAGAACCGGCGCCTTTTCAGCCTGCGAACGAAGTGCAAACAGTGCACTAAACGAAGGGTTGTGTCACAAAGCACGTCACAAACAACTAAAGGCCACTCCTGCGGGTGGCCTTTTCTGCACTTTAGCTAGTGAAAGTTGGCTCCGCAGGTAGGACTCGAACCTACAACCCTTCGGTTAACAGCCGAATGCTCTACCATTGAGCTACTGCGGAATAAGCGCCCTCACATAGTGTCAAACTATGCGCAGGGCGCGGGCGATTTTTATATAACAGATGGGATCATGAGCGTCAAGCACAGTTAGGTTTTTAGCAACTGCTCAGGGCGGGGTCGTCGCTGAGGCTATGCCGTCTGATGTGAGGCGGTGGCTTTGCCCCGCCGTGCCAGTGCTCTTTAAACTTAGGGGCTACGCCCCGCGGGGGCGCAGCCCCCAAACCTTAAGAGGGGGGCAGGTCCCGGAAGGGCGCAGCCCATCCTCACATCGGGCGGCGAAGCCGTTAAGAAAGTTGACTTGGAATTTTGCAGCCAGGTGTCCGGCGTCAATTAGTTTTCTCACTCTTGACCAGGAATTCTAATTGTCGCTGATACCGACCCCCGTTATTTTGATCTTCTCCAGTTGATCCGATCACAATCCACCAATAGGGGCTCATCATCCTGAGGGCACCCTTGCCATATACGAGCACTGGACCAACGATAATCCGTGGCGCGGCTCACAAGTTCCGCACGCACAGGATTCTGATGAATATAGTTCACCTTCTGCATAAACATTCCTTCACTAAAAATGGGAAGCACATTTTTCTCTGTTTGCCACAATGAATATCGATAGTTACGATCTCGCTCGTCGTGCTGAAGCTTTGCCAGAGAAGTAGTGTATTTCTTTTCCTTCAGGTAATCGATAACACGACGCGCGGTGATACCTTTCAGAACGCGCAAGGCATCTGAAACAGTATTCGGCTTATCCGTCAGCACGTGCATATGGTCAATCATGACCACATACGCCAACAGAAGAAAGCCGGATGACTTGCGCGCTTCGTCGATTGCATTACACAAAATCACCTTGAGTTCATCGATTCTGAATACCGGAAGCCGATTCTTCGTGGTGATTGTGATGTAAAGGGCTTCGGAGTCTCTGGAGATCCGGAAACGGTGAGGCATTGGAGTGGTTCCTTTACGTACGTGAGGTGAATAGAACTTGATTGCAAGCTACCTGTTTTTTGCCGGCGAGTAAAGAGTTCCCGTGAGAGCGGCAGTTGTGACGGGCGTTCTATCGCAACGGCTTCGCCGTCCGATGTGAGGCGGCGGCTTTGCCCCGCCGTGATCAGGCCCTCCTGAATTTCGGGGCTATGCGCCGAGGGGGCGCAGCCCCCACGTCTTCAATAGGCACCGACGGAAGGGCAAAGCCCATCCTCACATCAGGCGGCAAAGCCGTCAAAGAAGTTGAATCAGAGTTTTGGAGCCAGCGTCGCTTCTTCCGTCTCCGTCCCTCAGCTTGCGCTGTCGACTGAACTGCGAGAACATCTCCCTCTACCAAAACACCTCGATACAAAGCTCGTCTATCGTTGCCTTGATGTTGCTTCGGAAAGGTCTATATGGAACGCAGGACCACAGCCTGGCTTAGTCCCAACTTGAATATGGAAATGCCCCTGGTAGCCTATGGTCATGGCGGACAGCCACTCTTAATGTTGCCGACGGCCGCAGCCGACTATCTTGAGTACGAGCGGTTTCATCTGGTTGAGGCCATAAGACCCCACATCGAAGGTGGACGAATTCGTGCCTATTCAATCAATAGCGTGAATCGTTACAGTCTTCTTAATGATCAGATGCCGCCGCACTTAAAGGCCGAACTTCTGACGCGGTTCGACCGCTACATCGTGGATGAAGTATTGCCGGCAATTCGAATAGACACTGGTCAGGGCGACGCCAAGCCGCTCACTACGGGGGCGAGCCTGGGCGCCTTTCTTGCTGCCAATGCTTACTTCAAACATCCGGATCAGTTTCGCGGTGTGATTGGCATGAGTGGGAGTTATGATGTGAGGTCCTATCTCAAAGACTTCTATGACGACAATGTCTACTTCAATAACCCGACTGACTATCTACCAAATTTGAACGACGACCACCATTTACCCTTACTGCGACGAGCCGATTCTATCTTCATCATGTCCGGTCAGGGTTCCTACGAGGCGCCCGAGCGCAGCCGCCATCTCTCCGACGTTCTAAACTCGAAGGGAATTCCTCACACGCTGGATCTTTGGGGTCTAGATGTCAACCACGACTGGCCGTGGTGGCGAAGAATGCTTCCTTATAGTTTGGATAAGCTAGTCTAAGGATGAAGGCGGAAGGATGAAGGAATCGTTCCGCCCCTTGGTTCTGGTTTCCCCCAGGTCAGTCTACGAGGTGTCTATTCTTCTTCACTCTAGGCCGGTTCTTTACCTTTTTTGCAATAGTTACCAGGATAGACAAAAGCTCTTCTGCTTCTTGGCGCAATCCTTCCAGCCTTTTCGGAACAATAACACCTGAATCCGATAGAAGCTCGATCCAATATATCGTTTCATCTAATTCCTGAAGCGCTCCCTCAATCTTGCTGATAAAATCGGGATTTGATTTTGCTCGCTGTGCCTCCCGATATTGTGCGCCAACAGATGTCCCCGCTTTTTAGGATCTGAGTTCCTAAGACTTGGGTTACGCCTTTGCGGGGGAAGTGCCAGATACAGTTTGATGATTCTGAGAGCGAATTGCTTGGTGCGTTCTTTGAGATTTCGGTCGATGTGAGGTTCTCCTTTGTGAGGTTAATGAGTAGGTGGCGACTGTGAAAGGTCCTTCCGCCTTCATCCTTCATCCTTCCGTCAGGGTTCGTCTTCGCCCTTCTTCCCTTTCTTTTTCTGAGGTTCTACTTCGCGCGGGCGCGTAGTCGGTGGCGGCGCTTCGGCTTTGGGCGCATCGGTTTCAGGCTTTGGAGACGCTATGACAGGTTGAACCTCCGTCTTTGGTGGCGGAGGCAGTGTTACTTGTTCTAACTTCGGCTCGGTATCGATCGGCGTTATGGTACTTTCATCGTCTCCTTCGGTTGCGGCAGCAGCGGCGAGTTGGGCTCGTTCAGCTGCTAGTTCACGCTGGCGCTGACGGAAAAGCTCTCGCATGTCTTCGGGCATTGTCGGTGCCTTATCGAAGGTCTCCTTCGGTTTGTCCTTCAGAAAGGGCTTCATGAAATCAATGAAGAAGGGCAGCGCGCCTACGCCTCCAGTCATATTGCTTCCAAGATCTTTTTTCTTGCCCGGATAGCCCATCCAGACACCCGTGACATACGTCGGTGTGTAGCCTATGAACCAGACGTCCGTATGATCGTTTACGGTGCCCGTTTTACCGGCCACTGGAACTCCGATCGAGCGGGCAGTCGTGGCCGTGCCAGACTCCACCACACCCCGCATCATCGAAACCATCGTCAACGCCACATACTCGTTCATCACTTTGTAGGTAGTCTTTTCCCACTCCTCCAGGACTGCGCCATCGCGATCTAACACCCGCAGGATCATGTGTGGCTCAACGCGGATACCCTTATTTGGAAAAGCCGAGTAGGCCGAGACCATTTGATCCAGCGGCACTTCAGTCGCACCGAGTGCGGAAGGGAGATAAGGCGCCATCGGAACTTTTATACCGAAGCGCCGCACCATCTGAGCTCCGGTTTGAATGCCGACGGTCTGGAGCAAGTGGACCGCCGGGACGTTCATCGATTTCGCCAATGCAGTTTTGAGAGGCAAGTCGCCGTTACCAAGTGACCCATCGTAGTTGTGGGGTCTCCAGGAGCCAATGCTAATAGGTGCGCCGCTGACGGGGGTCTCTGGCGTCATGCCCCATTCCACCGCCGCCGTGTATACGAATGGCTTAAAACATGACCCGGTCTGTCGATATGCCTGAGTCGCGTTGTTAAACTTGCTGGTACTGTAGAAGTCGTAGCCTCCCACCATCGTAACGATTTCGCCGGTCTTGGCGTTGAGAGTCATCATGGCGCCCTGGACCGCGGGAACCTGTGAAAGGTCGACCTTTAGCCGGCGTGTTTTCTTGTCCACCTCTTTGATCTCAAACTCACCGAGATACCCAACCTTGAATTCATCTCTTGGTTGCCGACGTCCCCAGCCCATCTCCATGGGCGTAACCGTGGCAGTGTAGTTTCCAAAGCGCACGGTTGCCTCGTTTTTCGCACGGTCGAGCTTCATGACCAGGCCCATTAGAAAACGGCCCTCCTGATATTCGTTACCGTACCAGTCGGGGTGTTTGAAGTTATTCAGTTCCTGTTGGGTGGGCGGACGACTTTCGTTTTGTGCGGGGGTCGGAATTATCGTGTAGCTCGAACGCCATCCCCTGCTCCGATCGTAGCGTCTGAGACCGGCACGGACTACCTCATACGCCTTCTTCTGAGCTTCAACGTTAATCGTGGTGTAGACGGATAACCCGCCCTGGGCCACTCGAGTCGTGTACTTGTCCTCGAGATCCTGTCTGATGTGCTCCACCGGGTAATCGAACGGGCTTGACCGCGGTTGGGATTGGTAATATGCCGTGTCGGCAAGCTGAATGGGGTTCGCCTTTGCGGCTTCGACTTCGACTTCAGTCGCGAACCCATTCTTGGCCATCAAGTCCAAAACCAGATCTCTTCGCTCTTTCGCTTTCACCGCGTTAGCCGTTGGTGAATAATCGCTTGGCGCCTTGGGAATACCGGCTAGCAGAGCGGCCTCGCCAATCGTCAGATCCTTCGCCTGTTTGCCGAAATAAGTCTCTGCTCCTGCTTCAATGCCGTAAGCGTTGGCGCCGAGGAAAGTGTGATTGGCGTACAACTCCATGATCTGATTCTTGGTGTAGTAGCGTTCGATCTGGAGCGCCAGTGCCCACTCATTTACCTTGCGCTTAAGCGTTTGTTCTCTTGAAAGAAAAAGATTCTTGGCCAGCTGTTGGGTTAGTGTGGATCCGCCTTCTACTTTGTCGGTGGTTAGGTTTTTCCAGGCGGCCCCAATTATTCGAATCGGGTCGATCCCGACGTGATCGTAGAAGCGAGCATCCTCGACTGCCAAAATAGCGTTTTTCACGACTTGCGGGATTTCGTTGTACTTAAGAGGAATTCTTTTCTCCAGCGCAAACTCGCCGATTACTGTTTCCCCGTCGTCGGCGTAGACTCGAGTAACCACGCTCGGACGATAAGTTGCCAGGGCTGCAACTTCATTGGCGGCCCGGGAGTAATTCAGTTCATAGGCAGCAATAATGCCGGTCAGACCTCCGGCCGCCAGGGCCAAAAGCAACACCGCCGGTAACCAGAATCGGCGCAGAAGGTGCTGACGCTCGGCGGGAGGAGCGTTGAGAATTGCGCGTGCTGAAAGCGTTCTGGAATCTTTTGCCATTAAATCTTGACCTTTCGGATCTGAAACGACTCGGGCGGTAGATTTACTACCCATTTGGGCAAGTTGCTTCGCTAGTGGGGATTATAACAAAAGCTCTGTTATAATCTCACCTTGCAACGGGGGCGACAGGCTTCGACAGGAGTCCTGGACGATCGACCGGATGCCATGCCGGGCTTCTTCTATGCAGCTCGTTAAAAAGCGTAGGGAAAAACAATTGCCAATAACAATGAATTGGCTCTCGCTGCCTAATTAAGCACCGAGCGTCTCACCGCAAGTTGCTCATGCGCGCGGACCGAGATGTCATTTAAATGAGCTGGTTCGCTCCTTCGGTCCGTGGGAGTGGATGAGAACAAGCCGGACTAGCTCCTGCTGAGGTCTTGTCACTTCACTGACTCGGCAGCGAGCGAATCTTTGTCCGGCTTGCCGGACATGAAAGAGAAGTGACTAAGCATGTAGAGTCCTTCGACGTTGGCTCTTGGATCCGAGTTCAATTCTCGGCGCCTCCACCAAAATTTAGATGCGCATCCTCGCCGCAGTGAGTTTGCAATGAGCACGGCCACGAAATTGATGACGGCGGAAGAACTTCTCACGTTACCGAGCGGGCGGTTTCGCTACGAACTAGTAAAAGGAGAACTCCTCACGATGTCTCCAGCGGGTGAAGAGCATGGTGCCGTAATCATGAACCTGGCTGTTCCTTTAGGGCGGCACGTCAAAGCAAACAAGCTCGGTAGAGTGTATGGGGCAACTGGTTTCAAGCTTGAAAGCGATCCCGACACCGTGCTTGCTCCGGACATTGCTTTTATTAAGATGGAGCGCCTTGGCACCCTGATAAGAAGTTATCGGTTGGGTGCACCTGACCTTGCCGTGGAAGTCATCTCTCCAGGTGAAAGCAAGAACAAAATCGAAAAGAAAACCGGGCGTTGGCTGCAAGGCGGCGCTTTGGTAGTCTGGCTGGTCAATCCTCAAACGCGAACAGTTGCGGTGTGCCGGCTTAATACCGAGACAAAGTCTTTGTCTGAAAAGGATGTACTCACCGGCGCTGATGTTGTCCCTGGATTTAGCTTTCCGGTCTCTGAGATCTTCTGCTAACAATCGTTCACTTATAATTGGATCGCAATCTTCCTATTGGCATCTTTGACAGCGGCGTTGGTGGACTTACGGTCTACCGCTCGCTCCACGAACGTTTGCCGGATGAACATTTTGTCTACCTGGGTGACACGGCGCGAGTACCTTACGGCACTAAATCGCTTGCCACAGTTGAGCGATACGCCACCGAAAATGCGAGATTTTTGGAGTCGCACGATATAAAGCTTTTGGTGGTTGCCTGTAATACCGCTTGCGCCCTCGCGTTACCCGCGATTCGCGATGCGGTAAGTATAGATGTCATTGGGGTGATCGATCCGGGTGCTCGTGCGGCTGTGGAGAGCTCAAAGGGCAAGCGAATTGGAGTCATCGGAACGGAAGCAACGGTGCAGAGCGAAGCTTACCGTCGGTCGATTTCGAGCCTTGATCCGGCGGCCGTAGTAATCGAGCGGGCCTGTCCTCTTTTTGTCTCGCTTGCTGAAGAAGGTTGGGCCGAGACTGAGGTGGCCCGTTCAGTAGCATCGCATTATTTGAGAGACCTTAGAAAAATCGACTTGGGAGCACTTGTTCTGGGTTGCACCCACTACCCCATCTTGCGCCGCGTAATAAGCGATGCAGTTGGCAGAGACATTCCTTTGATTGATTCAGGAAACGCCACGGCGGAGGAGGTACAGTCCGTCCTGGAAATTAGGGGACTTTCCCGTCCGAGAGCACCAAACGAGGATCGGGTAAGACAGCTCTGCGATGATTTGGACCACTTTTACGTAACTGACGCGGCCCAACGTTTCTCCAAGGTTGCGGAAAGGTTTCTCGGCGCTGCCCCCACGGTTCTGGAGGCGGTTCAGGTGTGGGGGCACGATGAGCTTCGTACGTACTGATGGACGCGCTGAGGATGAGCTGCGCGCCGTAAAGATAACCCCCGGATACCTGCCCTATGCGGAAGGTTCAGTGCTGATTGAGATGGGGCAGACGCGCGTTATCTGTTCAGCATCAATTGAGGATCGAGTGCCACCGTTTCTGAGGAATACCGGGCAGGGGTGGGTGACGGCCGAATATGCCATGCTGCCGCGCTCGACTCAGCAGCGCCTACAACGCGAGACCGGTCGCGGCGGCCCCTCCGGTCGCACCCATGAGATTCAACGTTTGATCGGACGCAGTTTAAGGGCCGTTACTGACATGAAGATGCTGGGCGAACGGACAATTACGCTGGATTGCGATGTGCTGCAAGCAGATGGGGGGACTCGCACGGCTGCGATAACGGGGTCTTATGTCGCACTCGCCCTAGCCAGCAGGCGCCTTTCGAAAGCTGGAAGGATTCCAAGAAGTCTCGTCGGCAATCAAGTCGCTGCGATCAGCGTTGGTATTGTTGACAGCGCGGCTTTATTGGATCTGAAATACGATGAAGATTCCCGAGCAGAAGTCGACATGAACGTAATCTGCACGGGTGACGGCCGCTTTATCGAGGTACAGGGCACAGCAGAACGCCAGCCTTACACCAGAGAGCAAATGGACAAACTACTCGATCTGGCTACTAGGGGAATTGAGCATCTCATCGGACTTCAACGCGAAATACTGGAGCGGGCTAACCATGGCTGAACTGGTTTTAGGACAACTAAGCCCCTACAGAGATGCATCTCAGGGCATGTTTCCAATGCGACTCTAACCAACCCACACAAACTGACTTTTGATTCCGCCGGTTGCGGATGGAGCTAGTCAATAACATGTCAGTCTTAAGAATGATTTTAGCGTCTGCCCTTTTTGTACTAAGCTGTTCGTTAGCCAGTGCTCAGCAGGTGTTCACCAGCGACAAGATTGACTACATAATTGAACTGCCTTCGACCACCTGGCGCGTAATTTCCGAACCCGATGCGGCGCATGAGCACGTCCAGTTCGTCCATGGGGAGCGCCTTGACGGGCATTTGCAGATCCGAAAAGAGGTTGTAGATGCAGGAACTACGGCATCTGATTTCGCCCGGCGCGATCGCGATCAAAAATTCAGATTTCATCCGGGCTTTGTGGAAGGAAAAGAAGAGACCTTTTCAGGCCGCTTGAATGGGGTAACCGTATCGTATGAGTTTATCAAAACCGGCAAGCCAATGATGGGTAGGATTTACTATGTTCAAGCCGATAACCGCACGATTTACGCGCTCCGTTTCACCGGGTTGCGCGATAAGCTAGCCCGCATTCGCAATCAGACTGATCTAATCGCCCGGAGCTTTAAACTTAAGTAGGCCCAACTTTGGAACACCGTCTGGCCGCCAAGCTGAAATCAAGCTGGCGGGCAGTTTCGTTTCTCACAAAATCCGAAATCTCCCGTCCAGAGCAATGCTAAAATGGATCCCAAGATTGCATCAGTTGAGAAGCGGGGTGCGCCCTGCAAAATCTACGTTTTGTTTTTGGCACTGATGCAAAAAGGAAATAAAAGATCCTTCCGCCTCGCTCTTGCGGTGAGCCGGCCCGGCAGGAGTGTAAACGGAGACAGCCGCTGGCAAATAAACGAGCAAGTAATGTCTCTAATAAAAACACCCGCGAACCATCTTAGGCGCGCTGGTGTTTGTCTGAGTGGGGTGGATTGAGCGGTTATTCTTGCCGACCAGCTTGGCGTTTCCTGCTAACCTTGACGGCTATTGCTGCTAAACTTGTGCCGAGTAGCAGCATTGTGGTCGGTTCGGGAATAGGCGCGCTGCTAACAGGACTGCCGTTGAAACCTACTTCGGCGAACCCAGTGTTTAACATGTCGCCGTAGTTGGACAACACATTAAATCGGAAATGCGTTGCATTCACCGCGGTAAAACTAAAGATTTGCGGCGGAAGGTTTGCCGCGCCTGTCACCCGCGCAAAAGCTGACGGACCTCCCGGCAGCGGTGTGAAGTCAATGCCGTTCGTTGAGAGTAACACTTGGACGTTCTGTATCCCCGTCGAGCCGGCGAGACCGGGGCCACCGCCGTTTTGGTTCCAAAACGAAAAGCTATCCACGGAGAACAGTCCGCCAAGATTGAACGTAATCTGGCCGGTCAAAACGCCTGCGCTGGAAACCCATGAGTTAGACGGGATCGTGCCGGCATGTGTTGTTGTCAGACTGAGAATGGAGAGGCCGACGCCATTGACCGTGTTTTGCAGGTTTGTTCCGAAGTCTGATCCCATATTTGTGGTGGCGGTGACGACGGTAATTCTATCGGCTAAGACCGTCGGCGTGAAGGTGAGCAAAAACAGGACGACCAACACGAAAACTCCATGAGGTCTCAGGCTTTTCTTGTGCTTGGTGTCGCTGCGTGACATATCCT
>JACCSP010000008.1 GCA_013812905.1 Pyrinomonadaceae bacterium | reverse complement strand
GCCTCACGGCCTTTTGAACGGGATCGCGATGGGTTTGTGATAGGCGAGGGCGCCGGCATCATGATTCTGGAGGAACGGGAGTTTGCGCGTCGCCGCGGAGCGCGGATCTACGCCGAGCTTGTCGGTTATGGAATGACTGCGGATGCCTTTCACATAACCATGCCAGATGACACGGGCTCGGGCGCTATTCGCGTTATGCAGAAGACCCTTGAGGATGCCGGCATTCAACCGCAAGAGGTCGGCTATATAAACGCCCACGGAACCTCGACACCTTACAACGATAAATTCGAGACGCTGGCCATCAGAAAAACTTTTGGCGAGCACGCGTACAAACTGGCGGTTAGTTCGACGAAGTCCATGACCGGGCACTTGCTGGGCGCCGCGGGTGGAATCGAGGGGGTTTTTTCGGTGCTGTCATTGCACCGCAATATCCTGCCGCCCACAATCAACTACCTCACGCCCGATCCGGATTGCGATCTTGACTACGTTCCTAACGAACCGCGCGAGGCTGTGGTGAACTACGCGCTGTCAAACAGTTTTGGGTTTGGTGGCACGAATGCGGCACTGCCGTTCAAGAGATATGAGGAATGAGGACGAGTAGGTTAAGTGGTTGACTGATAGAAAGCGGTTATAGACTCGTGAGTTTGCGTGGAATTCGTGGATCGTCTTAGACAGTAGAACTCTATCCAGGAATTCACACGAAGCCGCATGAAAAGAGACTTTATAGTCAATTGTGAGACTTGGATTGATCACCCATGAAGATAATAGTAATGATGAAGCAAGTTGCCAGCAAAGATGCGATCTTGCGAATTAGCAAAGATGGAACCTGGATTGAAGAAGGCGATTTGTCCTTCGAGGTTAACGAGTCGGACGGGTACGCGCTTGAAGAAGCTTTGCGTGTCAGAGAGAAACTGGGTGGCGAGGTACTTGTCTGTGCGATGGGACCACAGCGAGCTAAGAGTGTAATCAAGGACGCTCTGGCGCGCGGGGCCGATCGGGCTATTCATATCGTGGGCGACAATCTGACCCACCTTTCTCCTTATGCCGCTGCGAGCGCGCTGGCGGAAGCAATTCGCGATGAGCAACCGGACCTGATCATGACGGGTTTGCAATCGGATGACTACGGTTATGCTCAAACCGGCGTGATCATGGCTGAGTTGCTGGGGATGCCGCACGCTACGATAGTGATTGAAGTCGACGCCTCTGGCGACAAGCTGCGGGTTAAGAGAGAACTCGAGAGTGGCTGGTATCAGTGGTATTCCATGCCTACTCCCGCGTTGCTGACGATTCAATCAGGCATCAGTCAGATTCGCTACGCGACGCTCAAGGGCATCATGGCGGCTAAGAAGAAGGAGATTAAAGAGGTGGTCCCACCGGCAGAAATAGTGGGTCGCCCCTCCCATCAACGGTTGAAGAGGGTTTATTTGCCGCAAAAGACCAAGCAGACTCAATTGCTGGGCAATGGTGACGCCAAGGCCGGTGCTGTTGCGCTGGCCGAGAGACTTCACGTTGAGGCCCGGGTAATTTAATGAGTAACGGAATCCTCGTATTCATCGAGCATCGCAACGGTGCTGTCAGTAAGACGTCGCTCGAAGCGATTGCCGCGGCCCAAAGCCTCGGATCGCAGCTGCAACAGCAAGTGAGCGCAGTCATTTTGGGAGTTGACCCGGATGCCATGGCGCAGGGGATCGCAGCTTATGATCTGGCGAAGGTTGTATCGGCCAGCAACGCCAAACTTGCGAGCTACACGCCGGATGGCTACACCGACGCAGTGGAGAAAGTGGTGCGCCAGCTGGATCCTCAGCTCGTAGTTATGTCGCACACCTATCTGGTACGCGATTTCGGTCCGAAGCTGGCCGCGCGATTTGAGAAATCGCTCATCAGCGATTGCATCCGCACCCAGGTAGCGGAGGGTTCGGTCACCTTCACTCGTCGAATCTTTTTGGGAAAGTTGGACGCGGACGTAGTTTCAGATGGAAAGGCACCGGTGTTTGTTACCTTCCAATCTGGCGCCTACCGCCCGGATCAGGCGGTGAAGGGAAGTGGGGCGCCGATAGAGAAACGGGAAGTTGAAGTTGGCGAGATCCGCATGAGTCCGGAACCTCCGTTTCAGGAAGTGAAGCAGGCGGTTGATCTATCCAAAGCCGAGATTATCGTGGCCATCGGTCGCGGGATTAAGAGCAAGGAGAATATCGCTCTCGCCCAAAAGCTCGCTGACGTACTCGGCGGCGATATTGCCGCGTCGCGTCCTATCTGCGACGCCGAGTGGTTGCCTATCGATCGTCAGATTGGATCGTCGGGGCAGACTGTCGCTCCCAAGCTTTACATTGCGCTCGGAATCTCAGGGGCGATTCAGCACCTGGTGGGTATGAAGAATGCCGGGACGATCGTCGCTATTAACAAAGATCCCGAGGCCCCTATCTTCGACATAGCAGACTATGGTGTGGTTGGCGATCTATTCGAAGCGGTGCCCGTTTTGACCGAAGAAATCAAGAAGATTAAGGGTCTGAGCTGAGCGTTAGATACGAATCGGCCCACGGCGACGTCAAACCCGAGTCGGTTACTTCTTCAAATTCTCGAATCTCGCTAAGGCATCAATTCAAAAATCAAATTCAAGCTCCCGTGTTCTCGACCTCCTCTACTAGCGAGAAACCATCTCGATATCCTTCAACACTTCCTCTGGTTTCCATTCATTTCCGCGATAAACCTTGTGAACTTTGCCGTTGGGAGCGATGATCGCGGTTCTCAGGCCGTGTAGGATCTGATCTTTTTCCGGGTAGTACTGCAGTCCAAAGAACTGTGCCACTTCCTTTACTTGTTCCCTCGTGCCGGTGGCAAACGCCCAGTGCGAAAAGGTTTCGTCTCCGAAGCGGCCCGTATGAGAGGCGCCGTAGCTCCGCAGAACTGCAGGGGTGTCGTAACTAGGATCGATGCTAATACTCAACAGTCGTGTTTTTCGGTGGAGCTCAGGCTGTTTCTGCAACTCCCGGTCGACAGAGGAAAAGTTGTTGCTCATGAGCGTGCAATACTCGGGGATAGGACAACGAGTGTAGATAAATGTTAAGAGGAGTGCCTTCCCCTTGTACTGTCCCGTTCGAATCGGCTCATTGTCTTGATTGACGAGGGCGAAGTCTGGCACTTCATCTCCTGTGTTTGCTCCCACCGCACCGGGAGAAGCTTTGATGCCGGGCTCTGCGTTGGATTTGATGATAACTACGTTCTCCAGCCAGGATTCGGCTCCATCCACCACGAGGGTGGCTGTAATTTGATCACCGGCGCCGGCCTGATCGAAGACCCACTCGTCACGTACTGTAAAGGGCATAGTCATAGCGTCCATGAAGCCCTTAATCTCTTCATGTGACACCGTCACCAGGTGCTTGTCTTTCTCGACTGTTAAGACTTTGCCCTTTAATTCATAGTGCTTGGCGTTGGAGTTATCACGCCGGCAGCCTGCCAAAGCCAAAAGTGCGATAAGCAGAAGGAGGGAAACCGTGAGCGGCAGTTGAATAGCCTGTCGCGTGTAAATGAGTTGTCCCTGGTTGTGTGCTTTGTGCAATATCTCCTCCCGAGGCTCGTGCTTACTTCTAGTATAGGCCTTCCATTCACGCCGCAGCTTCAGCCCGTGGGAAAAGTCACCTTGAACCTGTTGAGCCGTTTCAACGGTTCGGCGCGGCCAAATGATCTTAAAAAAGAGAGCCCTTCAAACGGTTACCATTATCGACTGGGGGACGGCGCCGGGTTCAAGCGGGCCGCGTGAATGAGAGCGCAAACTAGGCCCACACTACTACACATCTAGTTGACTACTTCCTCTCCAACTTTTCATCATAAATTTGCTGATAAATCCAAAAATTAGTCATCACCTTAAACACGTAGTCCTTCGTCTGGGAAAAACCGAGTTCCGGCACGTAACGGTCGGCTTCTTTTGAATGCGACCTGCGGATCCAGCGAGCGACGTTTTCAGGGCCGCCATTGTAAGAGGCTGCAACTGCCTGGGACTGCGCCGGAAACCGTTTGAATAAATTAGCAAGGTACTGCGAGCCAAGGAGAATCGCCGTATCAGGATTATAGAGATGGTCCTGAGTGAAATCGCTTAGGCCAAGGTGGCCAGCGATGTCGTTAGCTGTCTCAGGAATGAATTGCATCAACCCGCGCGCGGCCGCTACCGACTTTGCGTCCGGCTGGTAGCGAGATTCCTGTCTAGCAATTGCAATGACAAATCTAGGATCGACTCCTCTCGGCGGCGCGTGCATGAGGAGGGACTCGCGATAGGGCAACGGATACAACAAATCGACCAGTTCGCGTGGTGCTAGTTCTAGAGCATAATCGGCGGGGATGTTTTTCCAAAGTTGTTCGCCAAAACGCACTGCGCGATTCGTGAGGCCACCTCGCAAAGAATAGATCGCCAGAGTGTAATCCAGGTCGGACTGTGATATGGCCGTCACAGTTGTTTCCGGTAAAGTAGCGGCACGCGGTACAGGTTTATTCCTATTCGCGTCGCCTGCATCCGATCGCGCCACGCCAAACTCCGGCACACCCTCGTCGTAGAGGCCAAGGAAAAACAGTTCTGCTGCAAGCGCTTGATGAGAAGGCCCCGCCCCGCCTGGCTGCGGCCTGAAAGTATTTACTTCTTTCCTGCCCAGCGTGAGTAAGTTGAATGAGGGAAGCTTGAAAGTGGGCAATGCTTCATAGGCGCGCAGTAGAAGTTCAAGCATCTTGGCTCGGAGGGCCCCATCCTCCATGACCCGCAGACCGTCCTGGGCTAACCGCCGTCCCTGGTCTGCCTGACCGCTGTTGATCGCTTTTTCCGCATCCGCACGCAACGCATTTGCACGTGTCTCGATAAGAGAACGCGTCCTCGAGTCCGCGCCGATTGCCAGCAATCGCTGCGTGGAACGCTTTCCGTAGTATTCGTTTCTTCCGTCGGGTATTGAGAGGTATTCAGAAATCGCTTCGTTTGTTCTTCCAAGTTGCTCGAGGGCGTAGCCGCGAAGAAGAGTCAATTCTTGCTGCGTAGTCCCGCCGGATACGCGCGTCCCGCCGAGATCCGGTCGACTGCGAAGTTCCTTCGTGTCGGCCAGAACTTCCTCCCAGGCACCCTGCGCGAGATGAATTCTTGCCTGTGCGAAGAGAGCCAGCGCCTCACCGATCTGCCCTTTGAAACTCGCCCTTGTTTGTCGCACCCAGTCAAGCGCCTCCTTGTGACGACCAGCTTCGTGCAGGGCATCTATGATGTTCAGATAGGCCCGCTCCGGATTAGGCGCATCCGGGAACCGTTCGATGAAACGCCGATAAGTAACCACCGCCTCATCGGTCCTTTTCAGACGATTGTATGTGCTGGCTGTGAAACTAAGCGCGTCACGTCCACTCAAGCTGTCTGGAAACTCTTCCAGAACACGCTGAAAGTATTTCAACGCCTCGTCGTATTTCAGTTGAAGGTAGAAACCCCGTGCCGTTTGATAGAGTGCATTCGCCACGGTCGGACTCTGCGGATAACTAGCGACAACCGCTAAATAGTGACGACGCGCCGCATCAAAGTCCCGGTTGAATTGATAAACCGAAGCGCGTAGGAGATGCTCTGCTTCCTCTGGCTGAGCCACCCCGCCCTGAGCTGCGCCTTTAGGTTCAAGGGCATCGAGGCCGCGCACGGCGGCTAAGGTAAGGTCGTCAGGTCGCGAGGAGTCGGGCATTTGCATCACCAGCCTCGAAAACGCTTCGCGAGCTTCTTGCGGCTTTCCCGCAGCCAGCAGTGATTGCCCAGTCAAGATCATTGCCTCGCGGGCCGAAGATCGACTTTTCGACTCGCCGAGTGGCTGTAGCGCAGTTACCGCAGCGCTGTAGTCTTTGCTTTCGTAAAAGCTCTGGCCCAACCTCATGATTGCCGCCTCGCGCAACAGACTCTTGGGTGCGGTCGCAATCAACTGACGCAGTTTTTCGCGTTCGAACGCGAGGTCGCCGGTTGCCCGGGTCAACCGGGCAAGATGCCATAACGCGTATTGCGAGAGTACGGACTGGCGGGCGACGACGGATTGATAGCTCGCGTTAGCTTCGGCGAATCCACCTGTTTTCTCCTGTAGCCTGCCGAGCAGGTAGTCATAATTATTTAATTTGAGTATTTCAGAGTCCGAATCACGCAAGGAGTTAATGTCTGCGAGCGCGGCTTTTACATCACCGGCGTCCATCGCGGATCTGATTCGCGTATGACGCTCTTGCGGTGTTTGCCCAAGAGCGGAAAACGTTGCAAGCAGAGTTACCCCGACTCCGAAAGCTAGGTTAAGCAGTTTGGTGTTATGGTGCACGTGTGGAATTATCATCTAGGGGCGGGAAATTCCCAAACCAGCCAGATTAGGGTACTGCCATTTGAGTCAAGAAGTTCAGAGGTCAACCTTTAGGTTGCGGCTTAGCGGTGCGGAGAAGCTAAAGCTTGATGAACTCTAAGCTGAACCAGCTCCCGGATTGATTGTCCAGATATGGGTTTTTAGCGTATGGCTCCTGAAGAAAAAAGCACAGCCCAGACTAGTCAACGCGCCGAACTCTTGGAGGGGACGCGTATAAGTGATGACATCAAGCGAGAAGTCGCCACCGAGATTGAGGAACTCTGGCGGAAACCTGAACAGAGACCCTGCCTCGCAGCGGTACGCGTCGGCGATGATCCGGCTTCAGAGGTCTACGTGAAAAACAAAATTCGGGCTTGCGAGGAAGTTGGAATTCGGTCGGAACATCATTCGCTGCCGTGTTCCACTACGGCAAGCGAACTGCGGGAATTGATCGGGTTGCTCAACTCGCGGGATGAGATTGACGGGATTCTGGTTCAGATGCCGTTGCCAGAGGGTATCGATGAAGCAGCTATAATTGAGACTCTGGATCCTGAGAAGGATGTCGATGGATTTCATCCTGTAAACGTGGGACGCCTTGCACTGGGTCGGCCGACCTTTGTGCCTTGTACGCCGGCAGGAATTATCGAACTCCTCACTCGCAATGAAATTTCTATTCGCGGAGCAAAGACTTGTGTTGTCGGCCGTAGCCAGATCGTCGGCCGTCCGATGGCTCAGCTGCTAACCCAGCATGACGCGACCGTAACAGTTTGCCATTCGCGCACGCAGGATCTCAAATCGGTTACGCGCCAGGCTGACCTACTCGTGGTTGCCATCGGTCGCCCAGGGCTGATCAGAAGGGATTACATCAAGTCGGGCGCGACAGTGATAGATGTGGGAATGAACAAGATCTCCGAGGAAAGCATAGCCCGCGACCTGTTCGGCGACGACGCAGCGCGCAGAATGGAGACCATAAAAAGGCGGGGCTACACGCTCGTAGGTGATGTGCACCCGGCGGAGGCTGACACGGTAGCTGGACGGCGGACGCCAGTGCCGGGCGGCGTCGGTTTGCTCACCGTCGCGATGTTGATGCGAAACACTGTTAAGGCAGCGCGGCTCAGGAGAGGGTGAAGTCTTGCCAATTGCCAATTATTTAAAGAACCGTTCTTGGTAAATGATCTTGGCCTCGGACAGGTAGGGTACTCCGGACTTTTCTTCCAATCGGCAATCGGCAATGAGTTGGATCGGCAATGACAATGCTACGCATTGGCTTAACGGGATCGATTGGGGTTGGGAAATCTTTCGTTGCTCGTGTGTTAGCTGAGCTTGGCTGCCATGTGTTAGACGCGGATCAGGTGGCGCGAGCGGTGGTCGCCCCAGGTTCTGCCGGGTTATCGGCAGTCGTCGTCGCTTTCGGCGAGGGCGTCCTTCAAAAAGACGGCACGTTGGACCGACAACAGCTCAGCTCTTTAATCTTTGCCGATCAGAGCAAGCGTCAACTCATAAACTCGATACTTCATCCGTACATTATTGCATTGCAGGATGAACAGTTGCGCGAATGGGAAGCGCTGGATTCGGAGGGTATCGCCGTGGTCGATGCGGCCCTAATGATTGAGTCTGGCGGCTTCAAACGCTTTGATAAGTTAATTGTTGTACACTGCCGGCCGGAAGTTCAGATAGGACGTTTAATGGCTCGAAATAACCTGACTCGTGAAGAAGCGCAGAAACGAATCGATGCTCAGATGCCGCAGGAAGCGAAACAGAAGTTTGCCGATTACCTGATCGACACGTCAGAAGGATTTGACAGCGCCCGAAGCCGCACCGTCGAGGTCTATGAAGAGTTGCGCCGCGTCAATACGCATGAGAACACGATTTAGGGCAGTTTAATTTCAGTTTTTTCTTAGTGTTTCTTCTCTGATAACAAGTCAGCAATTCCGAGGGTGGAAAGGTTGCGACCGATAACAAGCGATCCACGAAACTACACTAATAACACGAAATCTTCTTGGTGCGTTTCGTGTCATTTTGTGGATCGTGGTTTACTACATCAGACTCGTTGATCTTCAAGATGAAGCAAGTTCCCAGCATAGGAAGAAGGACCCAAACAATAGTCGCCGGACTGTTGCTGGTGATGTTGTCAATGGCTCCCACTGCGTGTTTCGTCGATGAAAGCTATCACCCTTATTACGGAGAGGTTGTTCTGCGGAGCAGCCAGGAATTTCGCTGGATAGATGGGGGTCTTCCGCAAACTTTCGATCCGGCGTTCGCTGCGGCGCCACCCGACACCGATCTGGTAAGGGCACTCTTTGAGGGCCTGACTGACTACGATCCGAGAACGCTCGCCCCCGTACCCGGCGTTGCCACCCGCTGGGATTCGTCCGACGAAGGCCGCACATGGACCTTCCACCTTCGAGAGGATGCTCGCTGGTCAAACGGTGAAGCCGTAACGGCGAAGGACTTTGTTGATTCATGGCAACGTACGGTAAAGATTGGAGATCTCGCCCCGCATACGAACCTCCTCAGCAACATAGAGGGAGCCGGGACAGTGTTCGCTGAGGAAATGCCGGACCCCAACCGCAAGCGAGTTCGTCAGAATCGCGAATCGTCGACCGAAGTCACGTCGAGACGCGATTCGAGACCCGTGCCAAGACACTTGGGCGTTGAGGCTATTAGCGATCGACAATTGCGAGTTCACTTGCAATCGCCCGATCTGAATTTCCCGGCACTCGTTGCACATCCGGTTTTTCGTCCCGTTAAAATTACCGATGACGACACGCTGCAGAAAATTGGACCGCTAGCTCTCGTTTCAAACGGCGCTTTTATGCTAGCCAAGAGTGAAGTTGATCGAGTGTTGCTGGAGCGAGCGGGAAATTATTGGGACAAGAACGAGGTAGATCTCCAGCGCGTCGAGTTTGTAGGAGCAAAGAATTCGGAAGCCGCCCTGAAGGCGTACCGATCAGGTGAAGTCGATGCCGTTAGCAATTCGACTTTTGAGCCGCTCGCCTTGAAACTCCTCGCTCCCTACAAGGATTTCAGGCGAGAGACCTACGGAGCTCTCAGCTACTACAGTTTTAATCTGTCGCATGAACCCTTTGACGATGTGCGTGTGCGCGAAGCCCTGGCCATCGCCATCGATCGGGATCGTCTCTCTCAGGATGAGATGGGGGGAGCAACAGAACCCGCGAAGAAGTTTTTGCCCGAGGCGATGTCGGGTTCGAAAGTGGTAGTGGCGAAGGCAGAGGTGCTGGAGAAGGATGTCGAACGCGCCCAAAAGTTGCTTGCCGAAGCAGGTTTTCCGGATGGAGATGGATTCCCGATGGTGAAGCTGCTGATAAATCGCAACGAGCAGCAGCGGTTAGTGGCGCAATCGATTGCCTCGATGTGGCGAAGCGTGCTTAACATCGAAACCGAAGTAATTATAAAACCCTGGGACGAGTATGAGGCGGCAATTCGGGTGGGAGAATACGATATTGTGCGACGCGGAATTGTCATGCAGACAACGGATGAGCTAACCAATATCCGAGCCCTGTTTCAACAGGACTTGCAGTCGCCTAAATTCGATGCTACGGGCGACACTGACGGATCGGCGAACAGCTCAACTGTCGCAAATAACGAGCGTTCGGGAGAGAAGAAGGTCGCAATCCCACAATTGATTCAGTTAGAGACCGAGGCGCTTAGTGAGCTGAGAGCAATTCCAATATATTTCGCATCTTCCTATGCCCTGGTGAAACCTTACGTGTCCGGCTTCGACTCAAACGTTCTAGATATGCCATCCCTTAAGCACGTGCGCATCGACACCAATTGGCGTGAACCAAAACCTGACGGCTTGAACCCGCTCAGATGACGTTTCGGATCACCTCCAACTTAATGTTCAATCGAACGGCAGAACTTTCGCTAAATTGCAAGTCAGAAAAAGAAGGGCAAAACGCGGCGCGCCCCCAGTGTAGCGTCACCGACTTCAATGTTCTTCAAGACTTCACTAAACCAAGTCAGCAAAACAGCTCAGTCGGTTTTTTAGCCAGCGAAAATTCGGCGCGCTGGAGCAGGGACGCGCTTCGCTTGTCCAGCTTCTGTACCAGCGAATTTCTTTGCTTGTATCTGTTAATTCAGTATTGAGTGACAGCATCAATCTCTTGATCAATGCTTTTTGGCATGTTAATTTGCGCGGAAGATAAACCTCACGGTTGACCCTGGAACATTTGGTAGAATGATTCTGGACGGCAGCATCCGAATCCCGAGCCCTCGAGGAAAGAATAGTGGCCCAAATCTACGTCAAACAAGCGATTGCCGCAGTTGTCATTGGCGCACTCCTTTTCCTCTCAATTTCGTGTCGCGTGTCGGCCACAAATGAAAAGTTTTTCGGTCGAACAGTTCCACCTGAGCGGAACATCCTACGGTATGTAAACGGCGCTGAGCCGGAATCGCTTGATCCTGCGATCAGTTCCGGTCAACAAGAAGCTCGGATCTATATGGCACTTTATGAAGGACTTGTCGAGTATGATCCGAAGTCTCTGGATGCTATTCCCGCGATAGCCGAGAGTTGGGAGGTGAACAACGACTCATCGGAATTCGTCTTTCACTTGCGCACTAACGCCCGCTGGTCTAATGGCGAACCGATCAATGCCCATGACTTTGTCTATAGTATTCGAAGATCCCTCACCCCCGAAGTTGAATCCCGTTCGGCAGGACTGGCTTACCCAATTATGTATGCGGAGGCCTTTAATGCTGCCGCTGTGTTTGCGCGCGACGCAGCCACCAATCAGTTTCTTTTGGAAAAGGACTTTGCCGGCGATGAGCCGGCCCGACAAGCGCTTAGCCAGAAACCCTTGGGGACGAATGAACGAGAATACGAACCCACGGCTGCCGAACTAACGCCGGATCCCGACACGCCTTTCCACCAACTCATGCATGCTCCTGAAAGGCTTGTCATTCCCGGTGCTGAGAGAGCTCGAAACAAGTTACTCGAAAGCAATCCCAAGCTGCAGGCGGCTGTCGCTGGTAAAGAACTGGTAAAAGTGAGAGCTGAAGACATAGGCGTCGAGGCGGTTGATGACTATACGGTGCGGATCTCCCTCTCCGAATCCGTCCCTTACTTTACCGAACTAGTAGCCCATCAGATCTTTCGCCTGGTGCCCCGGAAGGTGATTGAACGGTACGGTGCGAGGTGGACCGACGTAGGCAATATCGTAACCAGCGGTGCTTTCAAGTTGAAGTCATGGAAGCCATACAGTGAAGTGATAGTTGAGCGCAATCCGATGTATTGGGATACTTCGAGCGTCCGTCTTGATGAGATCCATTTTTATACGTCAACTGATCATCCCACTACCATGAATTTGTATAAAGTAGGTTCTGCAGACGCGGTCGTGAACCACTCCGTGCCGAATGCCTGGCTGGACGTGGTCCGTCCAAAGAAGGATTACATGGACGCCGCAGAGGCAGCGATTACCTATATTCTCATCAATGTAACCCAACCTCCGATGACCGACATTAGAGTTCGCAGGGCATTTAACATGTCCATCGACAAGGTCAACTATTCAAAGGCCCGGAAGATCACTAAGCCGCTATCTGCCTTTACGCCTGAAGGCATTTTTGTGGGCTATCCACAACCGAAAGGTGAGGGCTTCGATCCGGAGGCGGCGCGAAGGTTACTGGGCGAGGCGGGTTATCCGGTGACCAAGAAACCTGACGGGACCTTCCAATGCGAAAAGTTTCCTGCTGATGAGCTCAAATTTTCTTTCCCAACTCACTCGTCAAACAGATCTCTGGCGGAGTTTATGCAGGCCCAGTGGAAGCAGAACCTGGGAATTACCGTCATGTTGAGCAATATGGAATCGAAGACCTATATGGCCGCGCGCGGCAAGCTCGACTACAAGGGCTTTGCGTTTGGTAGTTGGGGCGCCGACTATATGGACCCGACTACCTTTCTAAATCTCTTTCGAACGCGAGGCGGCGACAATGGCAGTGGTTGGTGGGATCAGAAATACGTAGATCTCCTCGAAGAAGCGAACCACACAGTCGACGCTCAGAAGCGTTATGCGTTACTGGCCAAAGCTGAGAAACACATGTTGGACGCGCAGCCCGTGATCCCGATCGAAACTCCCGCAGTGAACTGGGTCAAGAAGCCCTACGTGAAAGGCTTATACCCAAATCCAGCGTGTCTCTTCGCGTGGAAGTTTGTATATATCGAGCGCGACGCCACCAAGTGGGATTATAGCACTCCCAGCTTGACGGACTAGCCAGACGGATTAGTAGACAGAACTTTCTTGTCTGTTTTCAGATACACCACGCGCTTGGTCTATACGCCTGAGAATGCTTCGCTTCATCATCCGACGCCTGCTAATTACGATCCCGACGATCATCGTTGTGATTACCATAACGTGGGGGTTGATCCGGCTAGCCCCCGGCAACTTCTACACGGGTGATAAGGCTCTCCCGGAGGCAATCGAACAGAACATTCGCGAGAAGTATGGCCTGGACGAAACCTGGCACCGACAGTATCTCCGCACAATGGGCCACGTCCTCCGTTTGGATTTTGGCACGTCCTTGAAATACGAGGGGCAGTCGGTAAACACGATCATTGCGCGATCGCTTCCAGTTTCAGCGACTGTGGGAATTCTCGCCTACCTTCTGGCGCTGGCCGTTGGAATAACAGTAGGATCCATTGCCGCACTCAAGCAAAACTCGAAATGGGATTATGCCTCCATGACTCTGGCTATGCTCGGCATCTCTATTCCGAATTTCGTATTGGGCCCCATTCTGGTTCTCTTCTTTTCGCTGACGCTTTACTGGCTTCCACCTTCGCGTTGGGATGGCTTTCCCAGCAAGAGCGTGATCCTGCCGGTGATTACACTTTCGGCAATCTACATGTCCTACATCGCGCGCCTCACCCGGGCTGGCATGCTGGAGGTGCTGAGGTCGGACTATGTCCGCACAGCCCGGTCGAAAGGCCTGAGCGAGACTCAGGTGGTTATCCGTCACGCGTTGCGAGGCGGTTTGCTGCCGGTCGTTTCTTACACCGGGCCGGCGTTGGCATTTCTGTTGACGGGCACGGTTGTAGTCGAAAGACTGTTTGCCCTGCCTGGGCTGGGAAACTATTTTATCCAGGCATCTCTCAATCGTGACGAGCCGCTGATTCTCGGGATCGTGGCTTTCATCTCCATGACTCTCTTGACGATGAATTTGCTTGGGGACATTGCTTACGGCTATCTCGATCCGCGCATTCGGCATTGAGGCGAACGGACATAAGC
>JACCSP010000323.1 GCA_013812905.1 Pyrinomonadaceae bacterium | reverse complement strand
GCCCAACCGCGTCCGGAAGCGTCGGTCCAAAAATATTCCGAAACCAATTCACCTTATCTCAGACTCTTCAGGGTCGGGCGCGATCCTTCGATGACCGGGGCCTTGCCGGGCTACCAACTTCGTCCTTCCAGTGGGCGGGGGAAATAGCCCTTGTCACTCACCACTGCCTTTCTGATATATTGCGAACGCGGCACCACGCAATATCGTACAGTACGCTTGGAAGCGCCCGCCGGGCGTTTCCGTTCTCTCCCTCGGACATTTAAGATAGATTGGAGCTGGATGCAGAAACGTAAGATTCTCATCGTCGATAATAACGATGAGCTGCGCGCCATACTCGAGCAGGTTTTGGGCGGTTTGGGCCACGCCGTTACTGTTACCGGCGATCGTGAAGAGGCACTTGATCGAGAAGACTTAGACCAGTTTGATCTAATTATTAGCGACCTCACGGAAGACGCCGGCACAAACGGACAGCGCGTCGGCGAACTGCAACGCAAGCACCTGCTCGTTCCCATTGCTTCAAGCGGGTTACATGCGAATGTTATCAAGGCCTTTAAAATGGGCGCGGCCAACTACCTGCGACTGCCGTATAACCGTGACGAGCTGCGCGAAATTGTGGAACAAACTCTTTCCCACAAGCTTCGATATGGTGACGACCCCAGCGTCCTACCCCACGTTCATGAAAAGATCGAATTCGAACTACCCAGCGATCTGGCGCTGATGAACGGCGTGTTGCAATATCTACTGGAGCGTTTAGGCAAACTCGGTTTGATCAAGCCGGAAAGATCCAATCTCTTCATCGCCCTCGACGAAGCCTTCGTTAATGCAGTCAAGCACGGTAATAAAAACGACCCCACCAAGCTCGTCCGCATCACTGCGGAGCTGACTCCCAAGGAAGCCAGTTTCACGGTGGAAGACGAAGGTGAAGGTTTCAACGTTCAGGACATTCCTGACCCGTGTGATCCTGCTAACCTCTTTAAGTCCTCAGGCCGGGGAGTGTTGCTTATTTACAACATCATGGATGAAGTTGAGTACAATGCGCAGGGTAATCGTGTGAAGATGGTAAAAAGGCCGGAAGCGTCGGCTGAGACTCAACTCGTTGAATCGAGCGCGCCAAACGACAAGCACGCTGGGAACGGCTGACGTTCTTAATAACAACCACGAATCTGTGGCAGGGGCACGGTATGCTGTGCCCCTGCCGTCTTTTTGGGACGCATGGTCCTGGTGGCTACCGCCGGCGCTGATTTCAGTGGCGCTAACGCTCTCCTTCACTGATCCCTTCATTGGAGATTGGGATGGTATTGACTACACAATCCTCTCGCTTGCTGGGTATCCCTCTTCCATGGCCCTGGGCCGTAATCTTTTTATCTTCGGCAACCACGCGCTCTATCAGGTGGCTCATGCGCTCTTTGGTGTGCAGCCGGAGAATGCTTACCTGATCTTCAAATACGCGGTGGTGGCCCAGGCGCCTCTGGCGGTCGTGGCCTGCTGGATACTGGCTCGAGACGTGTCGGGTTCTCTCTATTCGGCCTCCCTCGCAACCCTCTTTGTTGTTTTCTCTCCAGTATTCATTCTTTATGGCGGGCAGGTGATGACGGACGTGCCTTCCGTGTTACTGCTTGCGGTCGCTTTAATCATTCATCTGCGCGGGATCCAACAGCGCCGGACCTCGCTGCTGGCCATCGGCGCCGCTGTGCTGGGGCTGGGAGTTAATCTCCGCGAGACCATGGGGTTTTATGCGGTGTGGCTGGCGCTGGCACCATTCGCTCTGGGTTGGAAGCTTCACCGTCGTGAGCTGGGTCTGGCCGCACTGTCGCTGGTCATATTTATCTTACTGGCAATAGGTTGGTTTGGTTACTGGTTTCTCACAGATTCGCACTATCGGATCATTTGGTTCGGTTGGCGTGAGTCTATGCGCCAGGAATCCGCGCGTCACCCAGTCAGCATCAGCAACGCTGTGCCTTATATGATGTACTTTTTTATCAGCGCGCCTCTGGTGTTTCTGGCGCTTCCTTTCGCCACGGTCCGCGAATGGCGGCAACACAAACTCTCATCCTTATTGGCCCTCGGGTTGATGGGTCTGGTTGCAGACTTATTACTCTTTCTAAACTACAGCACAACGATTAATTGGCGCTATTTCCTAACCGGTCTGCCGGCCTTGGCGCCCCTCACCGCCGATTATCTGATTCGCCTACTGGCCCGATTTCTGGGGAGCGCGCGTTTGGCCTTGGCTTCGTGTTTTGCGGTACTCGTAACGTTGGGAATAGTATTCGGCCTCTTAATCCGGCCGGTCAGCCGGGAATTCATCCAGAGGAGGGCGATGAGCAAAGAATATCACCGGCTCTTGATGAAAGTGCCCCGCGACGCAGTCATGATTTCCGGTGCTCAAACGATCGCCGTCACATATTGGAAAGCAATTGGCGCCGGCGAATGGGAAACCATCGGTACCGGGGGCGGCTGGCCGGGAGACAACCTCGCCCCGATCATTGAGGAACGCCTGACCCAAGGACGCCGCGTTTTTATTGATGCTGATCCGAGGTGGTGGTTGCCGTGTGGCTGGCAACGCCAAGAAATTCCGGTAATCGTCGATCTCGAAAAGCGTTTTCGCTTCAAGCGTCTAACGGAAAATGTTTACGAGGTGAGACCGGCAACAGAGACCACTGCCACCGATGCCCCGGACCTTCGGAGGTTGCTTCCAGAAAACAGACCGGAAGACACAAAAAAATGTCCACCCGGACGAGCGTAGGAATCTTCAACACCAGTCTGAAACTCGTAAGTAGCAATGCCCTACGAACTATTTCTCGCCTTACGTTATCTCCGATCGCGCCGCAAAAGGCGGCTGGCGCGCGTGACCTCAGTTGTAGCCATCCTGGGAATTGGCATAGGCGTCTCCACGCTGATTGTGGCGCTCGCTTTAGCCAACGGTTTTCGGGATGAGATGCGTGAAAAGATCCTTCGCGGGACCGCTCATATAAACGTTATGCGAACTGACGGCCGACCCATTAGGGACTACCGAAGCCTCTCGGCAGGGATTAAAGCAATTCCGGGCGTTACCAATGCCGCCGCCACAACCTACGATGGCGCCATGCTGATCGGATCAAAAGGGACCGCTTACGCGGTGCTTCGCGGTTTAGATAAGGACTCGGAGCAGGCACTCAATGAAATCAAAGACTCCGTCATAGAAGGGTCGGTGGCACCAATCGTTGAGGGCAAGAGCAAACCCCAAGATCTGCCCAGCGTTCTCATAGGTTCGGAACTGGCAACACGAACAGGACTCCGGGTTGGCGAGGTCGCGGAGATCATCTCAGCTAACACGAATTCGGGGCCCGTAAATACCGTCAAGCGAAATGTACGCGTGTCCGGGATCTTTCGCTCTGGGCTCTTTGAATACGACTCGACTTGGATATACCTGCCGCTTGACCTCGCCTCCGAATTCTCCGGAGCGCCTCAATCTGCTTCCGTGATCAGCTTACAGCTTGAGGATATCTACGATGCCGGGCGGGTCGCCGCCGACGTCCGCGCAAGTTTGGGAAGCTCCTACACTACTGTAGACTGGGAGGAAGCCAACCGACCTCTATTTAATGCTCTGGCGCTCGAACGCCGGATGGGGCTGTTCATCATTGCGCTGATAATTCTGATAGCCACTCTGAATATCACGACCACACTGATCCTGGTCGTAGTGGAGCGACGTCGGGACATCGGAATACTCAGTGCGATCGGCTCGGACAGCAAAAGCATTAGAGCGATTTTCATGATTGAAGGCGCCATCATCGGAGTTCTTGGAGCAGGTCTGGGCGTACTCTTCGGCATCGTTGGATGCCTGGTGGGCAACCGGTTCCAACTCGTCAGTTTGCCGGCCGATGTCTATTCGATCAACAACGTGCCCTTCCACCCGCAAGCCGTCGATGTTTTTTTGGCGGCCCTGGTGGCCTTTGTACTCAGTTGGACGGCAACTATCTACCCTGCTCGTGCGGCGGCGCGGGCCCGGCCTGTGGAAATGCTTCGCGATGCCGATTAGTCCAATGTCCAAAGTCCAAAGTCCAAAGTCCTCAGTCGACAATCGTTCGTTGACTGTCCCAGCTAAAGTCAATCATCAGGACATTGGACATTGGACATTGGACATTGGACTTTCTGTCACCGATCTCCGAAAAAGTTTTTTGTCCCCCGCGGGCGAAAGACTTGAGGTGCTGCGCGGAGTTTCCTTTGCCGCAGAGGCGGGCCAGGCGGTGGCTATCATCGGTGCGTCAGGGGCGGGTAAATCGACGTTGTTACATTTGCTCGGCGGCCTCGAAGAGCCTGATCACGGACGCATTGTCTTGGGCCCTTTTGAAGTTGACCGCGCTTCGCCTGCAAAGCTTGCCAAGTTTCGCCGAAATCATATCGGTCTTGTTTTTCAGTTTCACCACCTGCTTTCCGATCTGAACGCTGCCGAAAATGTGGCCTTGCCGCTGATGATTGGCCGAACGGGACGCCGCGAAGCTATGACTCAGGCAGTTCAGTCCCTGGGAGAGCTCGCCCTCAGCGGCCGCATCGCCCACCCCGTGGGGCACCTTTCCGGTGGGGAGCAGCAAAGGGTAGCTGTTTGCCGAGCGCTAATTACTCAGCCCTGGCTGGTGCTAGCGGATGAGCCTACAGGCAATCTGGACGCCTCTTTTGCTGAAGAGATTGGCGAAACGTTGGTTCGCTACGCCCGTAGCCAGGGCGCAATTGTGCTGCTGGCCACACATAATGAACGGCTGGCACAACTCTGCGACCGCATTCTGGTTCTAAAAGAAGGAAGACTGCATGAATCTGGCAAGGTCTGAAATATTTGTCCGGTTAGGACTATTATCCTTGTGAAACCAGACAATGATTTCTTGCGCCTTCCTTCATGGGTTATAATGCGGCCACTTGCCGGGCGGTTAGTTTCTTTCGCCCGGCTCGGTAATCATAGAAAGAGTTTTCTCGGCATGACCAATGTTTGAACGTTACACCGAAAAAGCCCGACGCGTGATTTTCTTCGCGCGCTATGAGGCTTCTCAATTCGGAGCGCCGGCAATCGAGCCGGAACATCTGCTATTGGGACTGATGCGCGAAGATAAGACTCTAACCGGGCGCTTCTTCCCGCGCGCTCAGGTTTCGATTGAGTCTATTCGCAAGGAGATCGAAGGTCGCACCCTGTTGCGTGAAAAGATCTCCACCTCTGTTGAATTACCCCTAGCCCCAGAAACGAAACGAGTGCTTGCCTACGCTCATGAAGAGAGCGACCGCCTTCAGCATCGGCACATCGGCACTGAGCATCTTTTGCTCGGACTTTTGAGAGAAGAGCGCTCAATGGCCGCTGAAATTCTTTATGAGCGTGGTCTCAGACTAAACGCCGTGCGTGACGAAATAGCGCGGCAGTCAGGAGCGGATACGCGCGGCTCACAGAAGAAAGACACGCCTCATTTGGTAGAGTTTTCTCGAGATCTCACTGAAGACGCGGCTAACGACAAACTTGATCCATTAATCGGGCGGGAAGCTGAAATAGAGCGTGTCGTGCAGATACTTTGCCGCCGCACTAAGAACAATCCAGTTCTGATCGGTGAACCCGGCGTAGGGAAAACGGCGATTGTCGAGGGCCTTGCCCAGCGCATCGTCCATGACGACGTTCCTTCATTCCTGGAGAACAAACGAATCCTTTCACTTGATCTTTCGCTGATCGTGGCCGGCACGAAGTATCGCGGCCAGTTTGAAGAGCGTTTAAAACAGATCATGAGGGAGTTGATTGAGAACCCACAATACATCGTCTTTATCGATGAACTGCACACGCTCGTGGGTGCTGGATCGGCTGAGGGCTCACTGGATGCGGCGAATATTCTGAAACCGGCGTTGTCGCGCGGGGAGATTCAATGCATTGGCGCCACCACCCCGGCCGAGTTTCGCAAGTCGATCGAGAAAGATCGCTCGCTTGAAAGACGCTTCCAGGCGGTTAAGGTGCCGCCCCCTTCAGAGGCGGAAGCGGTTGAGATTCTGGAGGGAGTGCGCGAACGATACGAGAGTTTCCATCAGGTTCGCTACACCAACGAGGCTCTGTCAGCCGCTGTTTACCAGTCTCATCGCTACATTCCGGATCGGTTTCTTCCGGATAAAGCTATCGATGTGATCGATGAGGCAGGAGCGCGAGTGAAGCTTCGCGTTCGTCGAGAACAGGGGAATTTAGCGGATTGGAATCAGCTTAGCGAGTGGTCGCGTTCCTACGACGAAACTCCAGGCGCGCGCGATACAAACGAAGACGCGCTGGTCGCCGCGGAGGTTACTCGTGATGATGTCGAGGAGGTGATCGCGCGCTGGACTGGTATTCCCATTACTTCGCTGAAGGAAGAAGAGACTCGCAAACTTTTACGGATCGAGAGCGAACTGCATACGCGAGTAGTTTCCCAACGCCCGGCAATCTCGGCACTGGCTCGAGCGATACGTCGATCCCGGGCTGGCTTGAAAAATCCGTTACGACCCGTGGGTTCGTTTCTTTTCCTTGGGCCCACTGGAGTGGGCAAGACCGAGGTTGCACGATCTCTAGCGGAATTCCTGTTTGGCAGCGAGCGTTCAATGATCCGCTTTGACATGTCGGAGTTCATGGAGAAGCACTCGGTTTCCAAGTTAATCGGTTCTCCGCCGGGTTATGTGGGACACGAGGAAGGTGGTCAACTCACGGAACGCATCAAGCGCGCGCCTTATTCAGTCCTGCTATTTGATGAAATCGAAAAGGCGCATCCCGACGTCTTCAACATCCTATTACAAGTTTTCGAGGATGGAGTCCTTACCGATGCCCTCGGTAACGCCATCGACTTCAAGAACGCAATTATCATTATGACTTCAAACATCGGCGCCCGCTTTATTCAGAAGAAGGGCACCATGGGCTTCCAGGGCTCTTCGGAAGCATCGCGGGACAAGATGGAAGAGATGGTGATGTCGCAAGTGCGCCAGACCTTCAACCCTGAGTTTATCAATCGGCTCGATGAGATCATCATCTTTGATCAATTACTGGACGATGAGCTGCTCGAGGTGGTTCAGCTTCAGGTTGATCAGATGAATAAGACGATGGCCCGGCACGGACTTGAAGTGAGACTCACGCCCGAAGCGAAACGCTGGATTGTCGATAAAACCTGCGCCGATCGCTCCTATGGTGCTCGCCCGCTTCGCCGCGCGCTTCAAAAGCATGTGGAAGACCCGCTCTCGGAGGCTATGATCCAGGGTCAACTCGGCCAAGCGTCGCTGATCGAAATTTACGTCGACGGGATTGAACTGACGCACCGCCCGATGGATGTGGAGGCGCCCAACGACGTCCTGCTAATCCATTAACGTCCCCTGCTGAATACTAAAAAGTCCAATGTCCAAAGTCATTACGCTCTAATTGACTTTGGACATTGGACTTTTTTGCCGTTATAATGCGCGACTTTGCTGGACTGGTGTGGCAACGAGTCAGTAACACTTGGGAATCCAAGCGTTCGGTCTTCTATTTGCCCAGTCGTGTGTGTGTTCTGTTTTTTGCCTTTATTTTCTCGAAAATATTAATTTATCACTCATAAACTCCCCGAGGTATCTGAGATCCGGTAAAGAACCACTGAGGGAATCGGCGCCAATGCACTCATATCGCGTGTTCACGCTCAGCCTTCTGAGCGCAATTTTCTTGCTAGCGTCGTTGATCGCCGCGCCGGAAAGCGCAAATGCCCAACAGAGCCAGCCGAACCAACGCCTCGTTGAATCGGTAGATATTACCGGTAACCGTCGCCTACGAAAGGATGACGTGCTCTATTACGTCCAGACGCGAGCGGGCGATCCTTTCAATGAAGAGCAGATTCAGCGCGACTTGCAGGCGATTCTGGCACTGGGTTTTTTCGATAAAACCGCCACCCGAGTCCTCACCGAGGAAGGCGCCCGCGGCGGGATCAACGTAATATTCGAGGTCAAAGAGCTGCCGATTATTCGTGATCTTCAGTTTGAAGGTTTGAAAAGCGTGGCGGAGTCTGACGTGCTCAAAGCCTTTCGCGAAAGACGCGTAGGAGTCTCCAAGGAAAGCATTTACGATCCCGTCAAAGTCCGCAACGCGATCCGTGTGCTAAAGGAACTGCTTGCCGCAAGGGGGCATCCAAACGCCACCGTTGAGGAACAAGGCGAGGAAGTTTCGGCCACTTCCCGGGCTATTACGTTCGTAATCAGTGAGGGAGATCGCGTTCGCGTCGTGGACGTTCAATTTGAAGGCAATACCATCTTCAGCGATGGCAAGCTTCGCGGCGCTATGAAATATGTTAAAGAAGCCGGGCTGATAAGCCGCTTCAAGGGCCAGGACATTCTCGATCGTGAGAAGCTCGAGGTTGATCTTCGGTTGGTAGACAATTACATGCGTTCAAAGGGTTATCTTCAAGCGCGACACGGCGAGCCGCGGGTGGAAGGGGTTGGGCCCCGCAGGACCGGTTTCTTCATCCCTCTGCCATTTCTCTCTTCGGTGGACGAAGGACTTCGCGTCACTATCCCGATTACGGAGGGTAAGCTTTATCGTATTGGGGAGATGAAGATAGACGGAAACTCGATCTTTTCTGAAGAGCAGATACGTTCGATAATTGGTCTTAACAAGGGCGACATTGCCGACGGTGAGAAGATCGGCAAAGCATTGTATGAGAACCTGAAGAAGTATTATGGCGCGCAAGGGTTCATTGAGTACACAGCCGAGCCAACTCCAACCTTTAAGGACAGCCCGCAAAGTCCAAACGAGGGCATTGTTGACTTCGTGGTTACCATCGAGGAAGGCAAACAATTCACCCTGCGCCGCCTGGAGTTTGTGGGCAACACTTTCACGCGCGATAACGTGTTGCGTCGCGAAGTCCTGATTAATGAAGGTGATATCTACAACCAGTCGGCCTGGGAGTATTCAGTTATCAAGCTGAATCAGAGTGGTTACTTCGAGCCGATTGATAAAGACAAGGACGCAGACTTCCGCACGAACGAAGAAGAGGCCACGGTGGATATCAACCTGAAAGTAGCGGAACGTGGGCGTCAGCAGATCTCTTTCAACGGAGGAATTTCCGGTATCGGAGGCTCATTCTTTGGGCTCGAATATTCCACCAACAACCTCCTGGGTCGCGGTGAAATACTCTCGATTAACCTGGCCGCAGGAAATAGGCAGCGGTCTTTCCAGTTCTCGTTTACCGAGCCATATATCAAAAACCGGCCCGTCACTGCGGGCTTTTCGGTCTTTGCTTTCAGTCAGAAGTTCTTCGGTGAAGGTACCTTTCTTTCTCAAAATTTTGACGCTCAGCAAGGACTTTCCGGTTCCACAATCGACTTCCTGAATGTCAACGAGGAAAACCTGTTCACACGCGATTCATACGGGGCCTCCATCTTCTTGAGTGCGCCCTTGTCGGAATTTTATCGTAAACGACCTTTCACTCAATTCTCACGAGTTGGCGCGTCGTATCAGTTTTCAACGACTAGCGTTACTGACCCGCAGGTCAATCAGGCCGATGATCCTAACCGGTTCATCCCGGTGATATACGCCCAGCCGAACATCATCACCAGCCGAGGCACTGTGAGTTTTAGTTACGATACCCGCAACGCAAGCGTCGACCCGACCTCCGGTCGTGAACTTTCGCTCTCCGTTGCGTTAGCCGGTCTGGGCGGAGATGTGCGCACCTACCAACCCACCCTTTCTTTCACCCAGTACTTTCCCGTACGGAGGAAGAAATCCGAACGACCAGAGGTGTTTGGGTTCCGCATCCTTGCCGGCACGGTGGGCAGTTTTGCCATATCGCCAAAGGTGAGGAATTCGCAATCGCTCGCCTTCGTCGATGGAGTGCCAATCTTCGAACGCTTCTTCCTGGGTGATGAGTTTACGATTCGCGGTTATAACGTTCGCTCGATCAGTCCAATTGTCCCGCTCGATTCGTTCATTACTTCGCGTAATGTCGTGGTCTCCTCTAGCGGAATTGGAACTCCGGCTCCCATTGCAGGGGTGCCGGCGGGAGTAGCCGACGTCGGAGTCTTTACCGGCGTCACCGGCAACAATGTCGCCGGATTGCCGCGCTCCTTTACTTCCGTGGGCGGCGATACCCAGCTGCTGGGCAACTTTGAGTATCGAATACCAATCATCGGAAATGTTGTCGGGCTCGCCGCCTTCGCCGACATTGGAAGCTCTTTCAACATACGCTCGAAGGGTGATCAGTTTTTCTCAAGCAACTTCCTGGACGACGACCCGTTTCTGCGCACGGTTGGCTTCATCCCTTGCCCTCGCCTGGGTTCCACCTTCGCACCGGTGAGCTTGTCTACCCTGGCGGCGTGCAACTCGAATTCACAACTCGCACTTACCGGTAATTTGGGGCTGGTGATGCGGGACCGTCGACTGGTAACCAGCCAGGAGCTGGATGCGGCCCAAAGCCTCGGATCATTTGACCCAAATACCGGGTTACCATTCGGCTTCCAACAGGTGTTCCTGCGCGGCCAGACTCAAACCAACACTGCCGTGCGCTTGTCCCAGGGCCTTTTTGACAAGTTGGGCGACTTCCGAACCAGCTTGGGAATGGAGGTGCGCGTCCAGGTGCCGGTGCTCAACGTACCGTTCCGCTTAATCTTTGCGTATAATCCCAACGCCAGGTCAAACCAGGTGATTGATGGATTTCCGTTCTTCTTTAATGAGAAAAAGAGAGTCATACGTTTCAGCGTCGGGCGCACCTTTTAATCATTTAAGGCCAACCATGGCGACGGGCTGAACAACAAAGTAGTTCACTATCGCCTTTAAATGTAAGGAGAATTACAAGAAAGTTATGAAGATAGATCGCTTAATTGCCGCCGCCGCTTTTGTCGCGGCTCTGGCTGTGTCTCCCGCTTTAGCTCAAACGCGCCCGGCTGGGCCGGCAGCAGCGCCACAGACCGGCGCCGCGCTGCCAGACAGCAAGATTGCTCTTATCTATTCGGACGCGTTTCTGGATCCCAAAACCGGCATCGCCCGATTCAACACTGTGCTCACCACCTTGAATCGTGAGTTTCAGCCGCGCCAGACTGAGTTGCAGCAACTTCAACAGAAAATCCAGCAGCTCAAGGAAGAGGTTGATAAGACCAAGAGTGTTGCTGAGCCGCGGGCACTGCAAACGAAAGTTGATCAGCTCGAACAATGGAACAAAGAGCTCCAGCGCAAGGGTGAGGATGCCCAGACTGCTTACACCAAGCGCCGCGGCGAGATTTTTGCGCCCTTGGAGGAGGAAATCAAAAAAAACCTGGAAGCTTTTGCCAAGCAACGCGGAATTAACGTAATCATTGATGGCAGCCAGGTTCCGGTCGTCTATGCCGCTGACAGCATCGACGTCACGCGGCCTTTCATTAACGACTTCAATAGCAAGAATCCGGCGACCGCATCCATTACGCCTCCCAAATAGGTTTTCCGGCGCGGCATAAGATTCTGCAGACGCGGAGATGCGGCCAAGTTGCGCCTCCCGCGTCTTTTTATTTTCTATTAGCCACCCATGGAAACCATTCTTGATTCGCAAGCGATCCAAAAGCTCCTGCCGCATCGTTATCCCTTCCTCCTGGTCGACCGGATTATTGAACTAATTCCGCACGAACGAATTGTCGGCGTGAAGCAGGTCAGTATCAACGAACCGTTTTTTCAGGGCCACTTTCCCGGTGCACCTGTGATGCCGGGTGTATTGGTGGTGGAGGCTCTGGCCCAGGTGGGGGCAGTCCTGGCTCTCAGGGAAATTGAAGATCGGGATCAGAAGTTGGTTTTGTTTACCGGCATTAAGGAAGCTCGGTTTCGCCGCCCAGTAGTACCTGGCGACACCTTGATTCTGGAGGTTACTGCCCTGCGCATTGGTTCGCGCGTACAGCGGATGCGCGGCGAGGCCAAAGTCGATGGCCAGCTAGCAGCCGACGCCGACATCATGAGCGTGATCGCAGACCGAGGCTCGGCTGTCTGAGAACAAGGGGGAAAGGGGTAACAGGGTAAAAGGGTAAAGGGCAACCGGAGCAGTAGATGACGTTTATTATGGACTTCAATTCGGGTTTCAATTTTTCGAGCGTTACCTGTTACCCCTTTTGCCCTTTTAGCCATTTCCCCATTTCTTAACATGTCCACTGCCACTCATCCCGCTAATATTCACCCTTCTGCTGTTCTCAGCAGCCATGCGCGCATTGGTCGCGACTGCCACATCGGGCCGTATTCGATAATCGGCGACGAGGTGAAACTGGGCGACGGCGTTCGTTTGGAATCACACTGTGTCGTGGACGGCCGGACGACCATTGGCGCCGGGACCCATGTCTTCCCTTTTGTTTCGATCGGTCTCGCCCCGCAAGATTTGAAATACAAAGGCGAACCGGCGGAAACTCGCATTGGGAAGCGCAATCATATCCGCGAGTTCGTGACGATCCATCGCGGTAGCGCCGGCGGCGGCATGCTGACGCAAACCGGCGATGATTGTTTGATCATGGCCCAAGCACATATTGCTCACGACTGCAAACTTGGCGAGGGAGTGATCATGGCAAATGGCGCCACGCTTGCTGGACACGTAACTATTGAGGATCGCGCAAATGTGGGCGCCTATTCAGGCGTTCATCAGTTTTGTCGGGTAGGCCGTGAAGCTTATATAGGAGGCTACTCGGTCGTCGTCAAAGACGCTCTGCCTTTTGCGTTGACTGTCGGTAATCATGCCCGCTGCTTCGGTTTGAACACTACCGGCATGAAGCGCCGGGGTTACTCCCGAGAAGTCATCAAGTCGCTGCATCACGCCTTTCGCTTGTTACTTTCCTCCAAACTAAACACTTCCCAGGCCCTAGAGCAGATCAGGGAATCGAGCCCTGATTGTCAGGAAGTAGCGGAACTCGTTCGGTTTATAGAGAGCACCCAACGAGGCGTAATTAAGTAAGGATGAAGGCGGAAGGATGAAGGATGAAAGAGTCTAACGTCTCACGGTATCGCTCCTTTGGGTTGGCGTCTACCCTCAAGTGGGTACGTCTCCCCGGTGCAGCGAAGCACTTCATCCTTCCTCCTTCCGCCTTCATACTTTCCCAATGCGCTACGGATTAATCGCAGGTAACGGCAGGTTTCCCCTTCTGGTGCTCGAAGGCGCGCGGCGCGCGGGGGCGGCTCTTTCGGTCGTCGCCATTTATGAGGAGACTGATCAGGAGATCGAGCGACTTGCGGACCGAGTACAGTGGGTCGGTATTGGCCAACTGGGAAAGATGATCCGCTTCCTCAAGAGCGAGGGAGTGGAAAAGGCCATCATGGCCGGACAGGTAAAGCATGTTCAAATCTTCAGTCGCGCCGTGCCCGACGCACGCATGTTGAAAATGCTTCTGAAGCTGCCCCGGCGCAACAGTGACTCACTAATCGGAGCAGTTGCTGAGGAACTGAGTAGCGAAGGCATCGAGCTGATTGATTCCACCCATTTTCTTCAGGACTGTCTTCCTCAGGTGGGAACACTAACCGAGCGCGAACCTGATGCCGGCGAGCGGGAAGACATTGAATACGGCTTGGAGATCGTTCGCGAAGTCGCCCGGCTCGACCTGGGTCAAACTGTAGCCGTACGTGGTAAGGCCTGCGTGGCCATTGAAGCGATGGAAGGCACTGACGCCACAATCCGCCGCGCTGGCGAGTTAACTCAAGGAGGCTCACAGGAGGCGCTCGCGACTCAGTCGGCGGCACCGACGTTGGAAGATGCCGTCAAAGATGTGGGCAAACTCGGAAAAGCACGCCCGGGCCAGGCCGGAAGAGGCGGATTAGTGCGGGGCTTTTCCAATTTGATGCGTGGAAGACGGGTCAACCTCGCCGGTGGAAAGCTTACAGTGGTGAAGTTAGCCAAGCCTGC
>JACCSP010000298.1 GCA_013812905.1 Pyrinomonadaceae bacterium | reverse complement strand
GCCCTTGACCGCCTAAACAAGACGATTGATTTAGAACCGAACTTTTGGCTTTCTCATTTGTTCATTTCAAGAGTGTATAGCGAAAAAGGAATGCACACGGAAGCCGTTACCGCGGCAAACAAAGCAGGCGAGCTTTCAGGCAATTCACAATCAAGTGCGTATCGCGCTTACGCTCTGGCGAAGTGGGGCAAACTCACCGAAGCACGAGCCGTACTTGAAGAATTAAAATTATCAACGACGCGCTACGTTCCGCCGTATACCATTGCGCTCGTTTATAACGGGCTTGGCGAGCGAGAGAAAGCACTTGATTATCTGGAAAAAGGTTACGCAGAAAAAGACCTGCGCATGGTGTTTTTGAAAGTCGAACCGAAATGGAACAACCTCCGTTCAGATTCTCGCTTTATCTCCCTAATCAAACGCATGAGACTCGAATAGTAAAATGAGAAGCGGCCTTAGACGACCGAACACCAAAATGAGCAAGCCTCCGGCAATGGCTGCCTATAGAGGAGAGAACGAAATCATGAAAATTCTACTAGCTGCTGTGGTGAGTCTGGTTTTCGTTGCTGGCGCGCCTGCTCAAACGCCAAGCAACGAGAAACAAGTGCGCCAGGCGGTGCAATCCTTCTATGACGCTTTCAACGCGCATGGGTTCGGGCGAGCAGCAGAATATACCACCGAAGACTGGAGCCACATCAATCCCTTCGGCGGACGGACTAGCGGGCGGGAGGCTGTACTTGAGGACCTGAAGCAAGTTCACTCTACTTTCCTAAAAGGTGTCTCCGATACTATCGAAGCTATGGATGTTCGCTTCGCCACTCGGGACGTGGCGGTTGTGACCGCGACCAGCCGGATGAGCACCTACACTACGCCTGATGGAGTCAGGCGTGAAAATCAACGAAATATCAGGACTTTCGTTGTGGTGAAGCGAAGCAATCGGTGGCTGATAATGCAAGACCAGAACACCGCCATAGTTAGCTTGAAATAGCGCAGAAAGATTTAATGGAGTCAGGAACTAATGAGTGAGAGGCTGGGCATTGGGGTGATCGGGTTGGGCCGGTTGGGCAGCGCGTATGCCAGATATTTCGCCGGGCGTATTACCGGCGCAACCCTGGTGGCTGTGTCCGACGTCAACGAATCTGCTGTCGCAACGCTGGCTGCGGAGTTGGGCGTCTTCAAACAATATGGCGCCTATCAAGACTTAATCGCTGATGGAGAGGTTAAGGGCGTGGTCGTTGTCAGCCCCACCAGCACTCACAAAGAAATCGTGCTTGAGGCAGCAAAACGCGGGCTACCAATCTTCTGTGAGAAGCCTTTATCCATCTCGCTGGACGCGGCGCACGAGATGCTCCGCGTAATTGAGCAGACTGGCGTCTTCTTCCAGATGGGTTTTATGAGGCGGTTTGATAAAGGGTATGTGTCGGCCAGGCGCAAGATTGAAGAGGGTCGGATCGGAACGCCCGTCGTCTTCAAATCATCTTCGCGCGACCCATTTCGTCCGAGCCTTGAATACCTTGACCCGGCACACAGCGGCGGACTGTTCGTCGACTGCGGCATCCATGATCTCGATCTTGCGCGTTGGTTCATGGGCGGGATTGCGAGTGTCTACAGCATCGGCGGGACCTTGGCCTATCCGGAGATGAAAACGATCGGGGACATTGATAATGCCATCACCAGCCTCTACTTTACGAGCGGGGCGCTCGGCGTGATTGATCTTAGCCGGAACGGTGTCTACGGCTACGACATTCGGACCGAAATTCTCGGCACAGAGGGCACGCTCAAGATCGGCTATCTGCGCGAAACGCCGATTCTGGTAATGACGAAGGACGGCATTACACATGACACCGTGCCTTATTTCACCGAGCGCTTCGAACAGGCCTATATCACCCAACTCCAGGATTTCGTGAACAATGTCTTGCAAGGCAAACCGCCAGCCATTACATGCGCGGACGGTGTGGCGGCCTTACAGGCAAGCGCGGCTGCTACGTTGTCATTCAAGGAGAACCGTCCGGTGAAAATACAGGGGGACGAGTTCTTTTAAAGATGAACATCAAGGTGGGGAATGCCCCTGTTAGCTGGGGCGTCATGGAAGTTGCTGACTGGGGCGAACAGATACCTTACGGCAAAGTGCTGGAAGAGATAGCCGAGGCCGGTTACGTGGGCACGGAACTCGGACCTTTTGGATACCTTCCGACAGAACCGAACCAATTAAAGTCGGAACTATCAGCGCGGGGATTGCAACTAGTGGCCAGTTTTGTGCCCATTCCGCTGGCTCATCCGGACCGGTATGATGCTGCCTATAAGGATGCGATGACGGTTGCGCAATTGCTGGCTCAGACCGGCGCGCGCTTGATCGTGCTGGCTGATGAGATGAGCAAAGTACGGATGGCCGTGTCTGGGCGGGTTGACGAAGCTCGTGACGGAATGAGTGATTCGCAATGGGAAGGCGCGGCTCAGATCCTCGGGAGCATCGCCGAGGCCTGTCGCGAATTGGGGCTTTCTGCGGTCTTCCATCACCATGCCGGCACCTTCGTCGAAACGCCGAACGAAGTCGCGCGCCTGTGCGACAGTATCGACGCTGACTTGCTAGGTCTTTGCCTTGACACGGGTCATTACTTCTTCGGCGGCGGCGACCCTGTAGAAGCGGTGCGCTTATACGGCGCGCGCATTCGACATCTTCATCTGAAGGACGTACAACTTCCGATCTTAGAATCCGCTCGTCGAGATGGAATCGGCTTCCTTGAGGCTGTGCGGCGCGGCGTGTTCTGCGAACTCGGTGAGGGCGCTGTTGATCTCAATAAAGTCATTCAGGACATGACTGCAGGGGGCTACTCGGGCTGGGCCATTGTCGAGCAAGACGTGGACACCAGCAGGGCAGATGTAAAACCTCTTGAGAGCGCTCGCCGCAGTCGCGGTTATTTGAGAAATGTGATCGGTATCTAAAAGGGTTGCTATACCGAACCGGG
>JACCSP010000294.1 GCA_013812905.1 Pyrinomonadaceae bacterium | reverse complement strand
TCTAGATCTTGGCGGAAGTGAACACCGCCGAGTATGCCGGACCAACTGTAAAAAGGAGGGCGGCAAAGGACAATGACTTGGGATGGAGGCCGGGATAGCGATGAAGCCGGGTAATGCTGGTGGAGCGCCATGTCTACTCGACCGAACAGCCACGAAAACTCGTTTGTGTGATTTCGGGTGGTTTAGCGAATTGTCTTGAATGGTTTCTGATTGAAGATACCAACCAAAGGAGAGTTTCAAATGCGATACATTGATGGATTTGTCTTAGCAGTTCCCAAGAAGAACCTACCGCTTTACCGCGCCGTAGCCCAGAAAGCGGGAAAAATTTGGCAGGAGCACGGGGCTCTGCAGTACATCGAGGCCGTTGGCGACGATCTCGATGTTAAGTTTGGGGTTGCATTCCCACGAACAATCAAGCTCAAGCCCGGCGAGACGGTGGTGACCTCATTTATCTTGTTCAAGTCGCGCACGCATCGCGATCGCGTCAACGCAAAGGTGATGAAAGACCTACGCATGAAGAAGATGATGGAAAAGGGACCGATGCCCTTCGACGTCAAGCGGATGGTCTATGGCGGTTTCAAGCTTCTGGTCGACTTATAAGGCCCACTCATGAAATACATCTTGCTTATTCAGATCTTGATGAGGCGATCGGGATCGCCGCCAGGATCCCCTGAGCAAGGAATAGGAACTGTTGAAGTTCCGACCGGTGAGAGAGGTCGAGTGGCTGCCGAGGGTTTAGGTTTGCAAGAACTTTGGCGAGCCCTTCGAGCTGAGGTTTGGTTCTCGCGACGGATCAACCTGCTTATTACCTAATTACTGTGAGGTAAACTTATGTTGAAAGAGGCAAAAGCATTTAGCAGTTTTTCAGTGGACGACCTTAAAAAAGCGAAGGAATTCTACGGCCAAAAACTCGGGCTGGAAGTTTCCGAAACGAAGGAAGGCCTGGGGCTGCAAATCACCGGCGGTAGTGAGATATTTCTATACCCCAAGGCCAATCACACTCCAGCATCCTTCACTGTTCTTAATTTTCCTGTAGGCGATATTGAACAAGCCGTAGATCAGCTTAGCGGGCGGGGCGTGCGGTTCGAGTCGTACGAGGGCGAAATGAAGACGGACGAAAAGGGCATCTTTCGAGGTGCAGCCCGCGGCGAGGGTCCGAACATTGCCTGGTTCAAAGACCCGGCCGGTAATATCTTGGCCGTCCTAGAACAGAAGCAATAAAGGTAGACAGACTGTATGGCGAAGCGCTCTCGGTCACTACGGGCACCGCAAATCTGGCGCTAGCCAAGATTGAGTGCTCAAATCCACTCCAGTTATGCATTACGCAGAACAAGTGGGCCACAGGATGAAGAACTCGATCGGATGCGACCCACTCAGACAAGAACATTCATCTGTGGCCCTTTAAATGGGTTTGTGGAACCCTATTCGATTCGTACTCCCCGATTCATCGCGATGCCGCGAGCTTTCATGACAACGTCATCGTCAATGACTTCCTCGCCGGCATTCCACGCTTCCACTTCCTCCGTCGGCCGGCCAAGTGCGAGGGCGAGCCTTTCGTCGCTGGCCTGAAAAGCACGATCGCGCAGGTTGCGCAGGATCTGTCCAGCTTTATCCTGGCCCGTGCCCCGGTCATCAACGGGTTGATCTGGGAGACTCCGTGGGAGAGATTTCTGCATGCGCCCGCCGAGCGCTTTTGATAGTAAATACGTTAGAATAGCTCCTAACCCCAGTCCCCCGACAACGATTCCCAGTCGGCGGAGCCCCGAAGTTTCATGAGTTATTGCTCGAGGGTCTTCTCTGTTATCCATTTCTGAATCCTTTCTATTATTTCAAATCTGTTCCTGGCCTAAGGCGATGGCGGCTGATAAGAAAACATGCATAACTTCCTTCAGACCGGGAGCACACCCACTCGCTCTGTACGATTTCAAGTAACTCGGACGGCCGAGGGCTACTGAAGCAAGTTGTTTGCCACGAGAAAGCGCGCACGAGGGAAATTCGAAACAAGGCGCTTGTCCCACTGCCTTCACTTTGATACAAGTTAGACGGAGGTTGGTTTTGGTGCTCGCGCAAGCATTTCAGGACGCCGCACCTCTCACGACTACATACCTGACGAGGCACTAAACATGATTTCGCAAATATCAACTCTTGCTCGTGCCGTAGAATCTGACTCAGGCATCGACGAGAGCTATCGACATATAACCAAAAGCGTTACACCTGGCGAATCGCTCGAACTGCCTGAAGCCACCGTCAAATGGTACGAAGTTTACCCTCAAGATCGACCAGTGCCTGATGAGATCAAGAGATTGGCTCGCGCTTGTCTAACTACGACGTCGCTGAGAATTCCTGGCCTCGGATTCTTACTTCTTCATCGGTGCGGACAAGACTTCTACTTCCTTATCGTTTGCACTTGGCGCAACAACAATGAGCTTTGGGAAACCGTCTTTTACAAGGATGGTAACGCGATGTCGGAGTTCATGCCCTTCCCGCGTCAGGGAAGCCACAAGCCTGCCTTCTGCGTGTGGGAACTGGTTCCAGCGTGGCACGAGCAGCAAGCCTGGGTGCGTTTTCTTAACTCGCCGCGCGATGAGGCAGCGGCGCAAGTATGGCTACACGACCGGTACGTAGGTGACGCGTAAATAATAAGATCGGAGTGAACCGCAATTGATTGCCTGAAAACTATTTTAGAAGGGATAAACATGAAGTACCTCGCAATCTGGACTTCGGTCATTCTGTTGAGCACAATTACTTTCGTGCCCGCCGCTCAAAGTCAGTCGAAAAAGAGCGCTCCCAGGGCCAGGCGAACAAAAGCGGTTAAGCCTGTCAAACCAGACGCCAAGTCCTCAGCCGTAACGACCACGCCGTCGGGTCTGATTTACATACTCACTCGACGAAGCGACGGTCGACATCCGCGCCCTGGCGAAACCGTGGTCGTTAACTACACTGGACTGCTGGGAAATGGTGTCAAATTCGATAGTTCGCTCGACCGTGGGCAACCCTTTAAGTTCAAACTAGGCGCCGGACGTGTGATTAAAGGATGGGATGAAGGTATCGAGAAGCTGAGAGTCGGCGAGCAGGCCACCCTGATCATTCCCGCGCAGCTGGGGTATGGAACAAGGGGCTCAGGAGACGTAATTCCACCAGACTCAACATTAATTTTTGTGGTGGAGCTGATCGGTATTGAAGAGCCGCCCGCTTAGTATGGGTAACCTTGACACTATTTAGGGCGGCCGCTATTCTTTCCGTTTCCGTCGCGAGCGCGGAAGTTTGCCCATATGCTTTATGTTTGAGTCGCTGTCGGACAAGCTTAAGCGGACTTTAAAGAATCTTCGCGGCGAAGGCGTGCTGACGAAGGAACATGTGGGCGCGGCCCTCCGGGAAATCCGCCTGGCGCTTTTGGAAGCAGACGTTAACTATAAAGTTGCGAAAGACTTTATTGCTTCGGTTAAGGAGAAGGCCGAGGGACAGCAAGTCTGGCAGGAGCTCAAGCCTTCTGAACAAGTAGTCAAGATTGTTTACGACGAACTTGTAGAATTGCTCGGCGGCCAATCGTCACGTCTGGTATTTACGAAGCAGATTCCGAATGTGGTGATGATTGTCGGACTGCAAGGCTCCGGCAAAACCACCTCAACGGGAAAGATCGCGCGCTGGCTTGCCCAAAACCAAGAACGTAAGCCCCTTTTGGTTTCAGTTGACGTCTATCGTCCGGCAGCGCGCGAGCAGTTAAGGGTAATTGCGAAGGCGACTGGGCAACAGATCTTTGAACAGTCTGAAACTAATGACCCACTCTCGCTGGTGCGGGGAGCTTATAAGCATGCGCAGCAAACCGGTTTCGACACGCTGCTGATTGATACCGCCGGTCGGCTTCACATCGACGAAGAGTTGATGGACGAGTTGGTCAGGGTTAAGAACGAAACACATCCCGTAGAAATACTCTTTGTGGCTGACGCCATGACGGGCCAGGATGCGGTTCGGTCGGCTGAAGAGTTTCACCGGCGGGTCGGCATCACTGGCGTTGTGCTGACTAAGATGGATGGTGACGCCCGTGGCGGCGCCGCCCTTTCCATCAAGCAGGTTACCGGTCAGCCGGTTAAGTTTGTCGGCGTCGGGGAAAAATATGACGCGCTAGAGCCTTTCTATCCCGACCGCATTGCGCAACGCATTCTCGGAATGGGCGACGTGTTGTCGCTGATTGAAGAAGTACAGTCGAAGGTTGACCAGGATGAAGCAGAGCAGCAACTTAAGAAGCTCCAGAAGAATGAATTTACTCTCGACGACTTTCGATCGCAGCTTCGGCAGGTAAAGAAGCTTGGCTCTTTCTCAAAGATAATGAAGCTGCTGCCCGATCAGCTTCTTGGCGGAATCGGTATGCCGCAACTGGATGACGACCAAACCAAGCTGATGGAGAAAGAGTTGAAACGCACCGAATCAATTATCGATTCGATGACTTGGCAGGAGCGGACGGATCATACGATTTTAAACGCCAATCGGCGCCGGCGGATCGCGCGCGGTTCCGGAACCGCGGTTGCGGAAGTGAATCAGCTCGTCAAGCAATACACCGAGATGCGTCAGATGATGCGCCAGCTTTCCGGTTCCGGATTGTTCGGCGGGGGCGGTTTCGGAGGTGGTCTAAAAGGCAAGATGATGAAGCGTATGGCCGGTATGGCGGGCATGCCTGACCTAAGCGGTATGGATAATATTGGCGATGAAACCGGATTACCCTCATTACCAGCAGGTCCATCAAGGAAGAAACTGAAGAAGAAAAAGAAGAAAAGGCGACGCAGATAGGTGATAAGCAGAAGAAAGAGTAGCAGAATTTGTCAGCAAGCTTATCAGTGGGGATTAGTTACAACGGAGGTGACTACTTGTTAGCGATTAAATTAATGCGCACGGGCGCCAAGAAACGGCCTTCATACAGAGTTGTTGTGAAGGAGAAGCAGTCAAAACGTGACGGCGCATATCTGGAGAACATCGGCACATACAATCCTACTCGCGAGCCGGCGGAGATTAATCTGGATATGGATCGTGTCCGTTACTGGATCGCGAACGGTGCGCAACCGACCGGAACGGTCAGCAGGCTTATCAAGGCAAGTGGTAAGAACGAGGCTACTGGGGAGTCAGCGCTCGCTTAGTTCCTTGTTCGACGGGTAGTTGAACTTAACCGCCAAGACTTCTGATTCGACACTAATGCGAGAAGCCGTGGAGATGATTGTTAGGGGGCTGGTCAATGACGCTGAGGCCGTCGACGTGCGAGAGATTGACCGCAACGGTGCGACATTGATTGAGATCCGGGTGGCCCCTGAAGATATGGGCAAGGTGATCGGCAGGCAGGGCCGGACGGTACGGTCCTTGCGCTCACTCGCTCATGCTGTAGGACTAAAGAGAAAGCATCGCTACGTTCTCGAAATTGTGGAATGAGCGAAGAGCTGCCAGAGAGCGCAGAACCGATCGTTGCAGTGGCTCGGGCCGTGAAAACGAGAGGCCTCAAAGGTGAGATTGTGGCCGAGGTGTTGACGGATTTCCCCGACCGGTTTGCAGATGTATCCCAGTTGATTGTCGTGGCGCCGGATGGAGGGCGGAGCGTAGTCGAGTTGGAGAGCTATTGGTTCCATCAGGGCAAGGTAATATTGAAATTGGCGGGCCAGAACAATCCTGAAACCGCCAGGGCTTTTGTGGGCTGCGAGTTTGCTGTTCCGGAATCCTGCCGGGTCCAGCTTCCCGAGGGTCAGTTCTATGATTGGGAGTTGGAAGGTTGTGATGTCGAAACCACGACTGGGAAAGTAATTGGTCACGTCCAAGGCGTGATGAGAGTTGGTGGTGGCGTTGAGATGCTGGTAGTCGAGGGCGACGACAGGCATGAGCACCTGATTCCCATGGCGCCGTCGATTGTTATCGATATTGACACGGCGCGGAAGATGATCCGGATCGATCCGCCGCAGGGACTTTTGGAGTTATAGCTCTTTGATCTGTGTTTGCGAACTACCGTTAGTAGCAAATACGCAAACAAGAATCGTAATGTTGCGCTTTGACGTAATAACTATCTTCCCGGACTTCTTTCGCGAAGCGTTTGATTACGGAATCACGCGCCGGGCGTTAGCTGCCGGACTAGTTGTGACTAAAACGCATAACCTGCGCCACTGGGCTACAGACAAGCATCGCTCGATCGACGATCGTCCTTTCGGTGGCGGTGATGGGATGGTGCTCAAGCCGGACCCCATATTTACGGCAGTGAACGACTTAACCGGTTTCAGCCGTCGCGGAGATTACCCCAAGGAAACGCGGGTGGTGCTGCTTTCGCCGCAGGGTCAAGTATTCACTCAGTCGCTGGCGGCAGATATGGCGACGACTGCATCGCAGATAGTTTTGATATGCGGGCGTTATGAAGGCGTCGATGAACGGGTTGCTGAGACGCTGGCAACCGACGAAATATCGATCGGCGACTATGTTCTTTCCGGCGGAGAGCCTGCTGCGGTCGTGGTGGCAGACGCTGTTGTGCGGTTGTTACCAGGCGCTTTGGGCAGCAAAACTTCAGCAGCATACGAATCCTTCTCGAACGGCCTGCTGGATTATCCTCAATACACCCGCCCCCCGGAACTGGAAGGCCTGCGTGTACCCGATGTCCTATTAAAAGGAAATCATGCGGAGATTGCGCGCTGGCGTCACGAGGAGGCCTTGAAGAAGACCGAGCGCAACCGCCCAGATCTATTGAAAGATTCGCGGGGCTGAATCCTGTTCTGCCTTTGTGGGTTCTGAGATGGCATATGTAGGTAGCGGAGTGAAGAGATGAACCGACTAGACAACATCGAGAATACCCAATTGCGAAAGAATATTCCCGAATTTCAACCGGGCGATACGGTGCGCGTTCACGTTCGCATCAAAGAATCTGAGACCAAGGAGCGCCTCCAGGCGTTTGAAGGCGTAGTCATCGCGCGCAAGCACGGCGGTGCCAGAGAAACCATTACCGTTCGTAAGACGAGCTTCGGGGTTGGTGTTGAAAGGATCTTCCCGCTCCATGCCACTATCATCGACCACATCGTTCTGGTGAAGAGAGGAAGAGTGCGACGAGCAAAGCTCTATTACTTGCGTGGATTGCGTGGTAAGGCTGCCCGAATTCGCGAGCGCGACACGCGTGGTCAGCAGGGGGGCAGCGCTCAGGCCACAGTGGCCGGTAAGAACAAATAACCGCTTGAACAGCGGTCAGCCTGCTCTGACCTAGAGCCGGACTCTGAAATGTAAGCAGGAAGCACTTGCGTATAGCAATCGATGCTCATTCCGTAGGCACCGGGCTTGGTGGCAATGAGAGTTACGCGGCGAATTTAATTGAAGCGCTGGCTGAGATCGATCCGGTCAACGATTACACTCTGTATGTTACCCGGGATGAGGCGGTAGCACGGTTTCGCAACCGGTGGTCCAACTTCCGGGTCCGCTCTACTCTTCCTCACACGCCGCTCATCCGCATACCCCTCACTCTTAGTGCCGAGTTGCGAAGTCACCCAGTAGACGTTCTGCACGTTCAGTTTACCAGCCCGCTTTTTGCTCCTTGTCCGGTTGTAGTTAGCATACATGACTTATCATTTGAACACCTGCCGGAGACTTTCAATCGTCGGAGCCGAGCGCAGCTTCGATTCACCGTCCGACGCTCAGCAAGGAGGGCTGCGCGGATTTTGGCGCTGTCTGAACACACGCGGCTTGACATTATCTCGACCTATAGGATCGCACCGCAACTGGTGACCGCTATTCCCCTCGCCGCGCCCACTCACTTTCGCCCAGTTGAGGACGAAGTTGAGCTTCAACGTGTACGACAAACCTATGGCATAAAGGGAGATTACATTCTTTCCGTGGGATCCATTCAGCCACGCAAGAATCTGCCTCGGCTTTTATCCGCTTACGAACGTTTGCGCCGAACCTGGCCAAAAGGTACTCTGCCGCAGCTTGTTCTAGTCGGTAAACGTGCATGGCTTTATCGTCAAACCCTGAAAGCCCTGCAGGAACTTGGAGGCGGCGTGATTGCCACGGGCTATGTTCCGGAGGCTGATTTGCCGGCGCTTTATTCAGGGGCCCTGTGTTTCGTGTATCCATCATTCTTCGAAGGTTTCGGTCTTCCCCCGCTAGAAGCCATGAAATGCGGTACGCCGGTTATAACTGGAGATAGAACCAGTTTGCCGGAGGTGGTTGGGAATGCTGGTGTCATGGTTAATCCCTTCGACATCGACGCTATCGCTTCCGCTATCGCAACAATGGTAGATGATTCAAGCTTTCGTTCGAGCTTTCGAATTAAGGGCTTGAATCAAGCCCAGATCTTCGATTGGCGTGAAACTGCGAGGCGAACTCTTGAAGTTTACAAACAGGCCGCTGATAATGCTCACTCTCTCGCTCCGATGGCACAATCCGCAGCGCGGTAAAGTAGTCGCATTCTCGTGGAGTCAGTGAGGCCGGCTAGTCTCTATGCGTATCGCTATCCTGGGAACCCGCGGTATACCGGCCAGCTACGGCGGTTTTGAAACCTTCGCCGAGCACTTGTCCACCAGGCTTGTCGCTCGCGGACACGAAGTCACGGTGTATTGTCGTGCTCACTACGTTTCCCCTCGCCAGCTCGAGTATCAGGGCGTCCGTTTAAGAGTTCTACCTACGATCCGCCACAAATACTTTGATACGGTTGTGCACGCGTTTCTCTCGGCCCTACACGCCGTGCCCTCCCGTTTTGATGCGGCACTGATCTGCAACGCCGCGAACGCCCCCTTTGCCTCGATACTGAGATTCACAGGAACGCCTGTTGCCATTAATGTCGATGGTTTGGAACACAAGCGAAAGAAATGGAATTGGCTGGGACGCCGCTACTATCTATTGGCCGAACTGCTTTCGACTATGCTGCCAAATGTCACCGTAACCGACGCCCAAGTCATCCATGATTATTACCTTGCCAGATATAATGCGCCCTCGACAATGATTGCGTATGGAGCCGAGGTGGAACGAAAGCCTGACCGAGATACGGTTAAAAGGTGGCGAGTGGAACCCAATCGATACGTTCTTTACGTCTCGCGACTCGAGCCTGAGAACAATGCTCACTTGGTGATAGAGGCCTTCAAGAGAGTAAGGACGGCCCATAAGCTGCTAATTGTCGGGGATGCACCTTATGCGCACGACTACATAATGGATTTAAGAGAGCGCGCCCGCGGTGATAAGAGAATTGTTTTTACCGGATTTGTTTTTGGACAAGATTATCGGGCCCTGCAACAGAACTCCTATTGTTACGTGCACGCCACAGAAGTCGGTGGCACGCATCCGGCGCTACTGGAAGCAATGGGTTACGGCAATTGCGTGCTGACCCTGGCAACTCCCGAGAACATAGAAGCAGTCGGCGACGCTGGAATTTCATACGCGGATGATTATGATCTTACGGAAAAACTGCAACGCGTATTGCGCGATGGCTCTTTAGTTCAGGCTTACCGTCATCGCGCTCAACTTCGCGTGCAAAAATATTACGACTGGGAGCGGATAGTTGATCGGTACGAGCAGATGTTTGCGGAAATGTCGGGTCAGTCCGGCTCACGAAACGAACCTCCCACCGCAACTCGCGAAACTCATTCGCCGAAAACCGTTGCTGCAATCTCCAAGGCGGTTGGTGCGTAGTACGCTGAAAGCGATTAACGGCGCAAAGAGAAGAGCCCCGCCGATCATATGATCAGGCGGGGCCTCTACTTTCTGAAGGTTGGGGTCTACGAGGGTAGCGGTGACAGAGAAGCGGGAATCCCCGCTTGTCCGATCCTGTCGTCAAGGCGGTGCGTTAAACGGTGAGATAAAGCCCCGCGCGTTAGAAAAAAATAGATCGCGGTCCGTGTGAATCTCCATGCACCCAGCGAAACGTACAAAGATCCATCGCATCCTGTACGAAATTATACAGGTGCCTTGTGACCTGTCAAGCACAATATTAACTATTTCGCAAAACTTCTGTAACAGGGAGGCTGAGAAAAGGCCCAGGTGTTTGCATGGCCGTAAGTCGAACACTATAATGCGTCAAACTGGATGGGGTCGGTTGCTGGTTAATTATGCGAACTCAGATCCGTCGGAAGCAACGGGGGAGGCTACCGCCTTTTGTTGGGAAGAGCGGCGTAACTCCCCTGCGCGCCCTTGCGCTAACTCTCAGCCAGGCCGCGCGTTCCGCTTTTAGCGAACCGTTCTTGCTCACTGTTGAGCACCACCAAATATATCTTCGTCGCTTGCCAAAGGCCTTCGAGGGTTTTCGGGTCGTTCATCTATCCGATATCCACCACAGTCCGTTTACCAGCCGGGAACAGATCGAGCGCGCTGTCGACACAGCCAATCGCCTGCGACCCGATATCATAGCGTTGACCGGTGATTACATTTCCCATGAGCGCCAGTTCGCAGCGCCCTGTGCAGAACTGCTTGGCCGTTTACGAGCGCGTCTCGGCGTCTTTGCCGTGCTTGGCAATCATGATCATTGGACCGACGCCGCTTTGATTACGGATCTCTTTCGGGCGGAAGGAATTACGGTGCTGGTTAATCAAGGAATGCGTTTTGAGCAACTCGGAGACGCGTTTTGGTTGGCGGGTGTAGATGACACGATGGTGGGGCTGGAAGATTTGCCTCTCGCGTTGGCCGGCTCGCGGGATGACGAGATGAAGCTCCTGCTAGCGCATAACCCAATCATCTTGCGGCGAGCAGCTCGCGCTGGTGTCGATCTTGTGTTGAGCGGCCACACCCATGGGGGGCAGGTAACTCTGCGTTCAGAACGCAGTGAGTCGGGGAGACCTCGACGCCGCCTCCTTCGCGGTCTTGGAAGTCGGGGCGAAACACAGATTTATGTCACACGTGGTCTTGGCACTGTCGTACTTCCGGTTCGATACGGTTGCCCGCCCGAGGTTTCGGTGCTGGAACTCCGCTGCAGCCGATGACGGCTCGCGAGTCAATGCCAATAGCCAGATCGTTCAGGCCAATTTCGCGGTGATTTCCAAAACGCCCAAGCCTTAATGTCCTCCCGGATCGTTACCGTCCCGAATATGCTCACCATCTTCAGGATGGTGCTCATCCCCGTATTTGTTACGCTCGTTTTCTACCAGCGATTTCTCCTGGCATTAGCTGCCTTTGTGGTCGCCGGCATAACAGATGGCCTCGACGGACTTCTGGCCCGCCGCTTCGATCAGAGGTCCCAACTAGGCACCGTACTTGACCCAATTGCCGACAAGTTAATGCTGGTAACGGCGTTTGTAGTGCTTTCTATGCGCAGCGTTTTCCCCCAGCCCCTCCCAAACCATCTACCC
>JACCSP010000284.1 GCA_013812905.1 Pyrinomonadaceae bacterium | reverse complement strand
CGGTAGCCATGCCACGGGCTTTGAAACTCTGAGTAGGATTTTGCGACTCATCTTTGATGTATAGGTCTCGCAGACCCAATTTCTTCCCCAGACGTTCAGAGTGAAGGAGGGGCGTCCAGCCTTCGCCCAGCGTCACTATATTTTCGTCATTCTCAACCGGCAAAACCTCTCGATACCGCCACATATCGGGTCGGCGCCCGCGGAGAGATCTTTTTGTCAAACTGCGTCCGGCCCGTTCCAGATCGTAACGGACCAAGAGCGGCTTACCGCATTCACGGCAAAGGTTCTGCAAGCGATGTGCCTCATGCTCGAGACCGCAGGCGGCGCATTCAAGATGCGTAACGTTCACTGATTAGCCCCTTTCTTTGGAAATTGGAAAGTTTGCGATAACAGGGCGCTGAACGCTCACCCCCGCGTGATGCCAGATGGAGCAATTACCCGACACCTCTGTTTTGGAGTATAAGCTTGAACTCGAGCTAACCCTTGAAGCAAAAATTGCTCATATCATATTCTCATAATCGCGCTGCAGTCCGCATCGCGGACGACTGACAGTAGCCCAAGACTTCAGAAGCTTCAGCACTCAACCTCGAACTGACCATTCAAGGAGAGGAAATTTGCAGGTTGGATAGTCGGCGCAGTGGCAAGTAGGGGGCGATCTGGGGCGGAAGATGAACCGCACCTGCTTTGCCTTTTAGCGTCGATTCCTTTAAGTTTGCTTTCCGATTTATGACGATACGTTTGCTTGCCCTGGATCTCGATGGGACTTTGCTTAACTCGCGTGGACAGGTTTCTGAGCGTAATCGCAACGCCTTGGAACAGGCCCGAGAGAGCGGAGTTCGGGTGGCCATCGTTACAGGAAGGCGTTTTCGTGACGCCCGTCCTACGGCGCTGGAGTTAGGTCTTGACGTGCCCGTGATTGCTCACAACGGCGCCCTTACCAAGCACGCCCGCACCCTCGAAACAGTAGCCGTTTTGCTTCTTCCCCTCACTGCTGCTCGCCGTTCTTTGGAAGTCGGACGAGCAGCAGACGCTGATGCGCTTCTCAGTGATGACCATGAGGGTTTAGGCGTGCTGGTCTACGATCACCTAAGAGGTGACAATCATGCTGCTCAGCTCTACGTCAATTGGTCCCGACGAATTCACGGTGATGGCAGTGAGGCCGTCCGCCAGGTCGCGTCCCTCGAAGAGTTTTTGAATCACGAACCCATTCATCTCGCTTTCTCCGGTGGCTGCGCGAAAATGAAAGCCCTCGAGAAGAACCTACTGGAAGAATTGGGAACAACTGTAAAGATATTCAGCACCACGTACCAGAATAAAGACTTCACTCTGCTGGACATCGTTCACCCCGAAGCTTCCAAAGGTGTGGGTGTAGCTGCCGCAGCAGCTGAATTGGGAGTATTGCGTGAAGAGGTAATGGCTGTAGGTGATAATCTAAACGACCTGGAGATGTTACATTACGCCGGAACCGGCGTAGTGATGAAGAATGCCGAAGCTTCATTGCACGAAATCGAGGGTTTGTATGCAACCAGTACAAATGATGAGGACGGCGTCGCGCGGGCAATCGAAAGATTTATTCTTCAACCCCAAGCTGAAATTGTAGGGGCGGACCTCCGTGTCCGCCCCTTGTAGGAGCGCACTTCTCCAACTCTTGAGGAACCGAAACAAACCCTGGGGCGCATAAGGAGGTGCGCCCCTACAAACTTGCCTTACAGGAGAGGCCTAATGGCAAATCGGACTTCAGTACTTCAAACGAACAAGGGCACCATACGCTTCGAATTGCTGGAGATGGATGCTCCCAAAACAACCGAGAACTTCATCACTCTCGCGGGACGTGGTTATTACGACGGAATCATTTTTCATCGGGTAATCAAGGGCTTCATGATCCAAGGTGGCGATCCTACCGGCACTGGTCGAGGCGGCGAGTCGGCTGCGGGCGGTCGCTTCAAGGACGAGATCAATTCCTCTTCCCCGCTTTACCAGCGCGGTTATAAAGCGGGGACGGTGGCGATGGCAAATGCGGGTCCAAATACGAACGGCTCGCAGTTTTTCATCATGCACTCAGACTATCCGCTACCTCCAAGCTATACGATCTTCGGTCGGGTTACCGAGGGTCAGGATGTGGTGAACGCAATCGCCACATCGAAGACTGGCCGTGATGACCGTCCAGCATCGGAAGTGAAAATGGAGAAGGTCACCATCGAGGGGTGAAAGCAGGTGTTAAGTAGGGCTCACGTGCCGAGCGTCGTTGTATAGAGGCCGGGCTCCGTGGCCCAATCGTGGTGAGCGGCGAATCGCTTCGGTGACAAAGCTCTTGGCAACCTGAATCGCCTCTTCCAAACTTATGCCTTTGCCAAGACAGGCGGCAATAGCCGCCGAAAGTGTGCAACCAGAGCCGTGAACCTCTCCTCCGGCAATCAACTCATCACGATAGACTGTTAGTCGCCCCTCGTTATCAAGCACATCAATAGCCTGCTCGGAAACGGTGGCCGTTTCCGTATCATCCATCGCAGTTTCCTGCCTCCTGCCTCCTGCCTTCTGCTTACTCGCCAGGTGTCCCCCTTTGACGAGCACGGCTCTTGCACCCATCTCGCGAATGATCCTGGCGGCCTGCCGCATTGTTGATTCGTCGTTGATGTTAAGCCCTGTGAGCCGCTCAGCCTCCGGTATGTTCGGCGTAACCACGCACGCGAGAGGAAACAGGTCCGCGACCAGGCGACTTACCGCATCGTCATTAATCAGAGCGTCGCCGGAAGTCGCGCACATGACGGGATCGACAACCGGCGCCGGCAACGCCGTCTCGCGAAAGAGCCGGGCCACCTCAGCAATGACTTCGCGGGTCGGCAACATGCCGGTTTTTGCACAAGCGACATTGAAGTCTTCGATGATAGGCGTTAGCTGTGCCCGCACGGTTTTCGGCGTCTGATGCAGGGCGCCGAAAACACCGGTCGTATTCTGAAATGTAAGAGAGGTGACGGCGGCGGTGGCAAAGCAGCCAAAGGCCGCGAAGGTTCTGACGTCTGCAATGATGCCCGCCCCTCCCGATGGATCAATCCCGGCAATCGTCAACGCCACGGGGACCGAGTTACCTTCTGAGGAGGCCGTCATTCTTTCTGGCTCCTGAATCTTGCTCCAATCTCTGTCACCACTCGCGCTAGCTGATCGGGATCGTTCATTAGCCGAATTGCCGCAACCCCTGAAGCACCAGCGCGAAAACAATCGGCTGCATTGTCCAACGTAACACCACCTAGTGCCAGCACCGGAAACTGCGTTAAGATGGTGGCTGCTTGTTCGAATTTCTCCAAGCCCACTGGTTCACCGTAGACGTGTTTGGATGCTGTTTCAAACACTGGTCCGAATACTGCAAAGTCGGCTCGGGCGTCACGAGCCGATCGAGCTTCTTCCGGTGAATGAGTCGATACCCCGATCAGAAAGTCATCACCAAATGTCCGGCGAATAACTGAGGGTTCAATTGATCCGGCAGTCAAGTGTACTCCGGCAGCGCCCGTTGAACGCGCAACATCAGAGCGATCATTTATCAGTAAACGCGTGTCACTTCCTCGCGTAATCTCTGCAGCCTGGCGAGACAAGTGGTAAAGCACACGAGTGCTCAGCTTCTTCTCGCGGAGTTGAAGAAGATTGACACGTGCGGCCACGGCCGCGGCAACCAGGTTGAGGAGCTGTGAGTACTCTCTATCTCCCGGGGTTGTTTGCGGGGTCGTCTCGCCGCTCGTGATCAGGTAAGTGATTGGCTGTTGCTGGTGGAGTGGCATTTTTTCGCGAACCTACCGCAGGCGTTGTACTTCCACGCAATGCGTTGAGCGTCTGCTTG
>JACCSP010000274.1 GCA_013812905.1 Pyrinomonadaceae bacterium | reverse complement strand
GCTCTAAAGAGGGTGATAGACTAATTCTTGAGGAGCATTGTAGACCCCTATGGCAGCAGTAAAACGCATTGGCGTTTTGACGGGAGGGGGCGACGCGCCGGGACTCAACCCTGCTATCAAAGGTTTGGTTTATCGGGCTGCCAAGCGCGGGATGGAAACAGTCGGGCTCAGCGACGGGTGGCTAAGTTTGCTCAACCCTCCGTTCGATGTCATACCTCTTGACCGCGCAAGCGTGCGACGCTGGGATCGCGATGGGGGCACTAACCTCGGCTCGTCGCGCACCAACCCTTTCCAGACACCCAACGAGCTGGGGGAGCAAATCGACAAGTCGTCTGAAGTGCTAGGTAACATCGAGAAGCTCGGTCTTGATGCCGTCGTCGCTTGCGGCGGTGAAGACACCCTTGGCGTTGCCGCGCGCCTGGCAGAGCAGGGCGTGCGTATCGTGGGTGTTCCCTAGACCATCGATAAAGATCTGGCAGGAACGGATTACACGCTCGGCTTTGACTCGGCGTTGAGAAACGTTACTGAAGTCATCGAGCGTTCGCGCACGCCCGCCGGTTCCCACGGCTGGGTTCAGGTGATCGAAGTCATGGGGCGTCACTCCGGCCACCTGGCTCTCTGGTCAGGCGTTGCGGGTCAGGCGGATATTATCCTGATCCCCGAACATCCCTTTCGCTACGAGAAGATTTATCAGCACTTAAAAAATCATCTCGGAGATTCAAAGGCTCACCCTCGCGATCCACAACACCCGCGCTATTCGGTGATCGTGGTTGCGGAAGGCGCCTATGCGGAAGATGGCGAGTTGATCATCATAGACGACCGCCATGACGCCTTCGGTCACGCGCGGCTGGGTGGCATCGCCGAAGTTTGGGCGCAGAGAATCATGAGTGATACGCCCTACGATGCGCGTTCGGTAATTGTTGGCCACCCGCAGCGTGGCGGTCCGCCTTCGCCGGTGGACCGTATCATGGGTTGATGTTCGGTGCGCGTGCGGCGGACGCCGTCGCCGGAGGTGATTTCGGCAAGATGGTCTCCGCGCGCGGAATCGCCCCGGCGTGCGATCTGTCGCTGGTAGATATTTCGACGGTGCTGGGAAAGATCGACACGGTGGACGTAGCGCGAGTTTACGACACCGATCGTCATCATCTAAAAGGCATCGGGATGTGAACGGTGAGTGAAGAATGGCTGAAGATGGTGTAGACAAAACTGCGCTGCCGGCGTCGCTATTGCGTGGCCGGGTAGCGATTGTAACCGGGGGCGCACGCGGCATCGGACGCGCCACCGTGCTCCGGCTGGCGGAGGCGGGAGCCGACGTGGTCATTAACTACGCGCGAAACGAAGAGGCGGCAGAAGAAGTCGCGCGTCGGGCCCGCGAGTTTGGGGTGCGGGCACTGCCGTTGCGCGCTGACGTCTCTGAAGTTGATCAGGCCGCAGCACTGGTTGAGAGGACTGTCGAACAATTCGGCAAGGTTGATCTGCTCGTGGCAAACGCCGGCATCTGGGAAGGCGCGCCGGTTGAAGAGTTGTCCGAAGAGGTCTGGGACCGGGTCATCGACGCCAACCTCAAAGGGACATGGGCGGCCTGTCGCGCCGTTGTACCTTTCATGAAACGGCAGGGACGTGGTGGGATTGTGATTGTTAGCTCAACCGCGGGGCAGCGAGGCGAGGCGGGCTACTCGAATTACGCGGCCTCAAAGGGAGGCCAGATCAGTTTTACTAAAGCGCTGGCGGTTGAACTGGCCCCCGACATTCGGGTCAACAGCGTTGCACCGGGATGGGTTGATACAGACTTGAATAATGGAGTGTTTGGCGACAAGCAGCTCAAACAGAAGATCGTTGACGGCATACCTCTCCAACGCCTCGCGTCGGCCGACGATGTGGCGCTCTCTATCGTCTTTCTCGCCTCGGACTGGGCGCGGCACATCACCGGCGAAATTCTTAACGTTAACGGCGGCGCAGTCCTCTGCGGTTAGTTACAGATGTAGTGAGTTATATTTGTGCGTCCCTCGTTGCTCAGGTTACTCAGTAACGAAATAGGTGAAGCATTCACACATGGTTCAACTGGCAGAAATCATTCGACGTGAAGGCGGTGGGGCGACACTCACGGGCGGCAAGCTGAAGGTCGCTGTGTTAGGCGCAACCGGCATGGTCGGCCAGCAGTTCATCCGTATGCTGAAAGATCATCCGTGGTTTGACGTGGTAGCGGTCGCTGCCTCTGCAAGTTCAGCCGGAAAATCCTACGAAGAAGCTGTGCGCGGGCGTTGGGCGATGGAGTTTCCCATCCCGGATGATCTCGCCCGACTGAAAGTTTTTGATGTGCAGAGAGTGGATGAGATCGCTTCAATGGTTGATATCGCGTTCTGCGCCGTCAGCTTGGATAAAGAGAGCGTGTTAAGACTGGAACACGACTATGCGGCAAAAGGAGTGTGGCTGACATCTAATAATTCCGCGTACCGTCTAGACCCGTTCGTCCCGATGGTGATACCTGCCGTCAATTTGCATCATCTGGACATCATTCCATTGCAGCGCCGGGCAAGAGGCTACCAGACCGGGGCGATCATCGTGAAGAGTAATTGCTCGATTCAAAGTTACGTCATCGCTCTCGAACCATTGCGGGAATTCGGTATTGAAAACATAAGTGTCCATAGCGAGCAGGCGATTTCGGGTGCGGGCAAGACGTTTGACACTTTCCCCGGAATTGAGAGGAACCTTGTTCCGTTAATTAACGGCGAAGAGCAGAAATCAGAAGTTGAGCCTTTGAAGATTTGGGGCAAGGTTGGGGCAGATGGAATTGTGCCTGCCTCTGGCCCAAAGATAAGAGCCAAGTGCGTGAGAGTGGGCGTTCTCCACGGGCACACCGCTTACGTCACAGCCAAATTCAATTCAGCTCCGACGACGGCGCAAATTCTGGAGCACTGGGAGAAGTATGGTCCGAAGTATGGTCCACCTGATCAACTGCCGTCCGCGCCGCGCAAACTTGTTCATTATCTGCCCGAACCCGACCGGCCGCAACCGCGTTTGGATGTCATGACTGAAAACGGCATGGCAGTCAGCATCGGACAATTGAAAGTAGACAATGACCAGTTGGTTTCTTTTACTGGCCTTTCTCACAACTTGATATTGGGCGCGGCGGGAGGCGCTGTGTTGGCTACGGAAGCAGCGATTGCGAGACAATTGGTCTATCGAAGGATTTGAGGCGCGGAGCCGCGGAGCCGCGAAGGATCTGCATAGGCGCTGATCTATTGCAGACTGGATAGCGCCTCACCAATTCGTCGGATACCCTCAGCGAGTACAGGCTTATCCGCACAGAAAGAGACGCGCAAGAACCCTTCGGCCTCGCTGCCAAACGCCGACCCGGGAACTGTGATCACTCCATGTTCCAGTAGTGTCTCCGCCACCGTAATTGAACTGCCGTAAGCGCTAGTATCGACCATGGCATAAAAAGCTCCGTCGGGTATGACCGTTGGCAAGCCTAGTTCTCTTTCCATGAGCTCGAGCAAATAATCGCGCCGCTCTCGAAAAATGTTGCGCATCTCCTGACGAGCGGTTTCGGCTTCAGTGGTCCACGCTGCTGCCTCCGCCGCCTTCTGCGAGATGGTCGACGCGCAAGTCGTGACATAACCGTGCAGGACGAGCGCGCTCTTGATGAAGTCTTCTTCACCGCACAGCCAGCCGAGACGCCAGCCAGTCATACTCAGCGACTTTGAGACTCCGCCAATGACAAGCGTGCGCGCGTAATAACTTGCAATCGAGGCAGGGCGCTCGGCGGTGAAATGCAACTCGCGGTAGATCTCGTCGCTGATCACAAAAATATTTGTGCCGGCCAGGGTCGCAGATATCGCCGCGAGGTCGTCGCGCGACAGCGTGCGTCCCGTTGGATTCGAAGGACTGATGCAGACGACTGCCTTCGTGCGCTGACTAAGACGGCGGCTAAAATCTTCTGGGTCGAAGGCAAAATTCTCGGTAGCGGGCAGCCGATAAAAGACTGAGCGGCCCCCGGCCATGCGCACGATGGCGGGATATGCAACAAAGCCCGGATTGGGTAAGAGCACTTCATCCCCCTCGTCCACCAACGTCATCAAGGCCAGATATAAGGCTTCCTGCGAACCGGCGGTGATGATGACGCTCTCCGGCGTCAAACGCAGCTGCGGGTAGTCGGCAGCCACGTGCCCACGCAAAGCTGCCAGGCCCGCATGACTCGTGTAGCTGTTCTGCTCTTCGGTGATGGTGCGCACGGCGGCGCGGCGAATAACTTGCGGTGTCGGCAGGTCTGGTTCTCCCAGCCCAAGATTGATACTGCCTGGCCGCGCGCGCTCGAAGAGTTGTCGAATCATGCTCTTCTCAATACCGCGCAGTCGCTTGGCGGGTTGAAACTCGCTCAACGCAGATAGTCCTCGAGTTGCACGGCTCGCTCTGTTTTTTCGTCACGATACTTGACGATTACCGGCGCATAGAGCGATAAACCCCACGCCTTCCCGCGCTCGCTCGTGACTGCGCGCGCTCCGGGGACGACAATCGCGCCCGACGGAACCTCCAGCGATGCCTCATTCGTGCGCCGGTATATTTGCTCCCTTACCAGATCATAAAGGGGCGTTGCGCCGGTCAGGATCGTGCCCGGCGCGAGCACCGCCCCGGCGCGCACGATCGTTCCTTCATAAACACCACAGTTGCCGCCAACCAGTACATCGTCTTCAATGATCACCGGCACTGCGCCGACGGGCTCCAGCACGCCGCCCACTTGCGCCGCGGCCGAAAGGTGTACGCGCTTGCCCACCTGCGCACACGAGCCGACGAGCGCATGGCTATCGATCATCGTGCCTTCATCAACATACGCGCCGACGTTGACGTACATCGGTGGCATGCAGACAACTCCGGGAGCCACGAACGCGCCATCGCGGATGCTCGAGCCGCCCGGCACAATGCGAACGTTGTCTTCCTTCGTCAGCTCACGAATGGGATAAGTGACTTTGTCGAAAAAGCGTAGGCTTCTGTCAGCAGGAGACATGTCGATGAGGGTGCCGAGACGAAACCCCATTAGGATGCCGCGCTTGACCCAGGCATTTACGTGCCATTTGCCGTCGGCGGCGCGCTCTGCTGCTCGGACCTCGCCGCGATTGAGCGCTGCTTTGAATTCATTGAACAACTCGCGAGCGCCGGTGGTGAGATTAAGATCATCGCGGGCAGCCAACGCTTCGATCTCTTCACGCAGCGACATGTGTTGCTCCCCGGAGCAGTCCCAGTTCCATTAGTACTTCGCGCATACGGCCGCGCGTTTTCTCCTGCACGGGGACGAGCGGCAAACGCAAATTTTCCTCAATCAAGCCCATCAAAGCGAGCGCAGCCTTGACCGGCCCGGGGCTCGACTCGATGAAGTTCGCTTCCATCAGCGGCAGCAATTTGTAGTGCAAAATACGCGCCTCATCCCACTCGCCAGCCAGCGTGAGTTCGACCAGGCGCGTCATCAGCGCCGGCGCTTCATTTGACGCAACCGAGATCAAGCCATCGGCGCCGAGCGCGATAAGTGGAAGGGTTACTGCATCGTCGCCTGACAATACCCGGAAGTGCTCGGGACGGCCCCGCAGGATGGCCATGATCTGCGCCAGATCGCCGGATGCTTCTTTAATGCCAACGATGTTCTTGACCTCGCGCGCAAGCCTGAGTGCGGTGGGCGCAGCAATGTTGGAACTGGTGCGACCGGGCACGTTGTAAATGACCACCGGCAATCCACCGACGGCCTCCGCCACCGCATGAAAATGCGCATAAAGTCCTTCCTGTGTCGGTTTGTTGTAGTAGGGCGCGACAACCAGTACGGCGTCTACGCCCAGATCGCGCGCGGCTTGTGACCATTCTATGGCGGATATAGTTGCGTTGCTTCCCGTGCCGGCTATCACGCGCGCACGGCCTCGCGCCAACTCCACGGTGATTTGGATTACGCGTTGATCCTCTTCCTCCGTCATCGTAGCGCTTTCGCCGGTCGTGCCACAGGGAACCAGCAGACGCATGCCGCCAGCAATTTGATATTCGATCAATGCGCGCAAACGTTCTTCGTCGACCGCACCCGTCGCGGTGAAGGGGGTGACCAGAGCCGTAGCGGCACCGCGCAGCCACTCAACGTTCATTGTCATTTTCGTATCGTCCTTTCTGCGAGAATCTTATTAAGCACGTCGGAAAACTCGTAAGTACCCTGCTGTCCCACGATCCAGCCTGCTGCGAGGAGCGCTCCGGCGGCGAAACCCTCACGCGTGCGTGCGGTGTGCGTGAGCATCACTTGATCTGCGTCGGAATCGAAACCGACGCGGTGTGTGCCCGGAATGTAACCCGCACGGGTGCTCGCGACCGGGATGTCATCCGCAACGGGAGCAAGAAGATCGCGCAACCGTAGCGCCGTACCTGAAGGCGCGTCCCGTTTCCGGGCGTGATGTGCCTCTTCGATAAAGCTGGCGTAGTAGGGAACATCCTGAAACAGTTCCGCGGCGCGCGCGACGATGCGGTAAAAAATATTAACGCCGATAGAAAAGTTGGCGCCATAGAGGAGCGCGCCGCCATGCTCCTCGACGACGCGGCGCACGTCTGGCTCGTGCAGGCTCCAGCCGGTTGTCCCGACAACAATCGGCACGCCCGCGCGCACGCACGCCGTCACATTGGAAAGCACAGCGCCGGCCACGGAAAAATCTATCGCCGCATCATGGCCTCGCAGCAGATCTTGCAACTCGTCTGCGCTGCGCTGCGCGTCACGCGACGTCAAAACCAAAGCTACTTCATGGCCCTCGTCTTTCGCTCGGGCGCTAATCAGCCGTCCCATCGCGCCCCCTCCAAATAGGGCGAGCTTCATTTTTCTCCTCCTCCTTCAGCTTTGCTCTGTTGCGGCTCACGCGGTGCGCGCGCCAGTAGGGTGCGAACTAAACGCGCATATAGATTGACCGCTTCCGACAGTTCACGCTTTGCGATACGCTCATGCTCCGTATGCGCATCGAGGATCGAGCCGGGGCCGACCAGAAGCGGAGCGCCCCAGTTTGTAAGGTACGGAATATCGGTTGTGAAACGCACAGCGCACTGCGCCAATCCTGGAACCGCAAGCATACTCATCGGCTCAGCTACCGAAAGGTATTCCAGGTGCGCGCGTCCACCGACCGCTGTCTCCAACAAGGGTTTAACCCGCGCTGCAGGCGTAACGAGGCGGATTTGTATGTCCGCTTGTGCTTCCGCCGGAACAACATTTGCCCGTGTTCCCCCTTTGATCGTTCCAATGTTGCAGGTTGTCTCTCCGAAAAACTCATCTGTCGGCCACACGGACTTTCGTATGTCTGCGAGAACATCAAGCAGCTTGTCGATGGCGGATTGCCCATGTTCCGGATAGGCTGAATGCGCGGCGCGACCCTCTGTTTTAATTCTCAGCCTCAATGATCCCTTCGAGCCAATAGCCAGCTTACTGTCGGTGGGCTCGCCATTGATCAAATAGCCACATGAGGAAGCCAACGGGTGCTCATTAGCCGCGCGCGCGCCGTCGCTGCCCGCCTCCTCGTCGACTGTGAAAAGCAGGCCTATCTCGGCGACACCACCGGCGCGCAATTGTTCAGCGGCCGCGATCTGCGCGGCAATTATTCCCTTGGCATCGCACGCCCCCCGCCCATGAATGTATTTATCGTCTTCGCGCGAGCTGAAGTGGGGCGGTACGGTGTCCATGTGCGTTGAGAGCGTAACGCGGGGTGGCGCATTTGTTGTGGCGATAATGTTCGTGCGGCCCTCTGCTACCTGCTGCGCCTCGACCCTGTAGTTCAAACTCTTAAGGTAGGAACTAAGGAAGTGCCCGACTTCGGTCTCCGCCCCGGTTGTGGACGGGATGTCTATAAGACTTCGCGCCAGTGCAAACAAATTCAAGCAACCACCGCCTTACCCTTTACCGTCATGCCACTCTCAAAGAAGGCGGCGTGAAGCCGGGAGATTGCTTCGACCGCACTGTCTTCTTCGACCACGAAAGTCAGATTAATACTGTGGGCGCCCTGGGAAATGAGCGAAATGTTGATGTCGCTAAGACAACTGAAGATGCGCGCCGCAATTCCCGGTGTGCCGCGCAGTCCTTCGCCTACTACACAGACGATCGCTTGCTTGTGTTCGACGCGAACTTCTCCCAGGTCGTTCAACTCGTTCACGATGGCAGGTAGCCCTGAGGCATCGTCCAGCGACAGCGACACGCTCACCTCCGAGGTAGTTACGATATCGATGGCCGTGCGATGCCGATTGAAGATTTCGAAAATAGCGTGCAGGAAACCATAGGCGCCGAGCATGCGAGCGGAAGAAATTTGCACGAGGGTGATACCGGTCTTGTGTGCTATGGCCTTCACAGTGCGAGGTGACATCTCCGTCTGTGCGCAAACGATGGTGCCCGCTTCTTCTGGCGAGCGAGAATTGCAAATGCGTACTGGAATACTCTGTAGGACCGCGGGTTGAATCGTTTTTGGATGGAGCACCTTCGCGCCGAAGTAGGCAAGTTCTGCGGCTTCCGCGTAGGACAGCCGGGCGATTGTGTGGGCTTGCGGCAGCAGACGTGGATCAGCCGTGAGCACGCCTGTGACGTCGGTCCAGATCTGCACTTCGCGCGCAGCGAGCGCCGCGCCGACAAGCGCCGCTGTGTAGTCTGAACCGCCGCGCCCGAGCGTGGTCGTTGTGCCATCTTCCGCCGAGCCAATGAAACCGCCGAGCACAGGAATCCTCGAAGCTGCGATGAGTGGCTCGAGCTCTGTCCGCGTGCGCCGTTCCGTTTGTGCCAGCATTGGCTCGGCGCGCCCGTGTTCGCTATTGGTGATGAGGCAGCGACGCGCATCAACAGGCTGGGCCGGTAAGCCGGCTTGACGAAGCACGGCTGCTAGCAAAACGGCTGAGAGGCGTTCCCCGTAGGAGGCGATCAAGTCTTGCAAGAGCGGACGCGGCATCGTTTGCGCCTTCGTGGCTTGCAATAAGTCCACGATCTCGCTCCGAGCGTTTTTCAGCGTGGCTGCAAAGAAAGAGGGCTCAGACGCCAGTGCTTGCGCGACGATCTGATATCGTTCCCAGTGCCGCTCGAGCAGGCGCATGGCCGCGTCGGGGTGGCCGGCAGTCGCGAGCACCACACTTTCAAGCAGTGCATCTGTGACGCCACTCATCGCAGAAACGATAACGACGGGGCGCGATGCTGCTTGTGCACTAACGATGCGCACCAGCCGCTCGAAAGCGCGGGTGTCTTCGACGCAGGTGCCGCCGAACTTCATGATTGTGGGTTTCAGGACTGCCACTGCAAACCTCGCCTGTTTCGTCAGAGTAAAAGCAAAGAGGCCGGTAGTGTAATGCACACGACCGGCCTCTTTAGCAGGGAATCAAAATGAGGGCGCTTACCTCACGCACCGCAAACTGATCAAGTCGTAGCTCTCCACCGGTTTCAAGCTCTCGGTGACAGTCCCACGGATTTAGCCGCGGTGACCAGCGCATCAGGACGAAGGATACCCTGATGAGCTTCGGCAACCTACCCCTTTCACCAACATACCAAGGAACCCTTCACCTTAGCTGCCGAGCTACTCTTGCTGGCTACTCTTGGAGGTCGCGCCTCTACTCTGATTGAAAGATCAATAATGCAAGATGCTGAACTTTAACGAGCACCGAGAAAGGTGTCAAGGCGACTTTGGAGCGCGGGGAGCGCGGTGGCAAGCCCGAGCGCGACACCGCTCTGGTGGCGCTCTCTATCGGTTTTCTGGCGTCAGACTGGGCGGGGTACATCACCGGCGAAATACTCGATGTGAACGGCGGTGCGGTTCTCTGCGGTTAATTCAGTAGCTCAAACCAAAACCATATTTGAACAGCGGGTTGTAGTCTTTATCTCCCGCATTGCTAAAGCGCATCTGCCATCGATTGCGGAAAAGTCCTGGACAGTTTGCCAGTGGGACGATAGTCGCCAAGAAGCACGTCAGCTACGCATTAAGAAAAGCTTGCTTTGCCTCGCTTGGCGAACCTTTGCGATTTAGAAGCTTTGAGGTGTCTCGGCAAATGCCGAGAAGGGTACCGAACCTTCCAATCAGCCGGTATTCCGCAGGCCGGCAGCGATGCCGTTAATCGTCGCGGCTAGCGCGTAATTCAAGTCTTCGCTTTCCTCGCCTGCCTGCTTGCGCCGGAGCAGCTCGAACTGAATCCAGCTCAGCGGATCAACGTAAGGATTTCGCAATCGAATCGAGCGAGCCAGCACTGGGTTGCTACTCAACAACTCTTTCTGTCCCGTAAGCCGCAAAATCATCTGCCGTGTGCGCTCAAACTCCTCGAGGATCATCCCGAACACACGGTCGCGCACGCCCTTGTCGCTGACGAGACCTGCGTAGCGACGCGCGATTGTCAGATCTGCTTTCGCCATTCCGATTTCGACGTTTCCGATCAAATCGGAGAAAAAGTCAAACTGCTTCGTCATCGTTTGCAGCAGTCGTTCTCTATCACTGTCCGTACCCGAGAACCGCTCGAGCGCATAGCCCACTCCAAACCATCCTGGTAGTACATGACGGCTCTGCATCCAGCCGAAGACCCAAGGGATGGCGCGCAAGTCCGCGAGTCCACGCGCCTTGCGGCGCCTCGCCGGTCGTGAGCCGATGCGCGCGTGGTCTAATTCTTGAACCGGTGTTCCTTCCTCGAAATAAGTGAGAATGTCCGGATTCTCGACGATGCGCTCGCGATAGAAGACAAAAGCGTTTTCGGACATCTCTTCCATGGCCGCTTGCCACGCTGCTTCCGACCCGGCTTCGGATGTAGCTCCATCGGTTTGCGCGGCGGGGCGCGCCAATGCCTCCATGGAGGCCGCAACCATTAACTCCAGGTTGCGCTCGGCCAATGCAGCGTCCGAGTATTTCCAGTACAGAACCTCGCCCTGCTCAGTGATCTTTAGTGAGCCACTGAACGCATGCCTTGGTTGCGCCACAATCGCTCGGTGCGTTGGTCCACCTCCGCGTCCGACCGTGCCGCCGCGCCCGTGAAAAAGTCTGAGCCTAACTCCGCATTCGGCGGCGACTGCGTGCAACGCGCGGTGTGCCTTGTAGATCTCCCAGGCACTTGTCAGCATCCCGCCGTCTTTGTTGGAGTCGGAATAACCGAGCATAACCTCCTGTTGGCGGTCCCATGAATCAAGCAATGGCGCGTAGCCTGCCGAACGCCAGAGTTTGCGGCAGATCTCAGGCGAGTTGCGCAAATCCTCGATTGACTCGAACAGTGGCACCGGCATCAGTCCCGGGTCCTGGCCACCTCTACTATCCCGGGAAGCTTCCACTCGCACGCCGCAGAGCTGGGCCAGCCAGATAACCGAGAGAATGTCTTCCACTTTGCTTACGCCGCTGATCACGTAGCTGCGAATCGCCTGCGGCGGAAACTCGCGTTTCAGATTGGCGACGGTGCGCAAGCTTTCCAGCAGACTACGCGTTTCATCTGAAGGCGAAGCAGGCATAGCGATCTGACCGCTTTCGCTCGCTCTTTCGCCGCCCGACAACTCGGCAATCGCACGGGCATGCACACGCGCGTGTTGCCTAATGTCGAGCGAGTGCAGATGAAATCCGAAGGTCCTGACTTGTCTCGCCAGCGGGTCGAGCAGCAACTCTGCAATGCGCTCGCCGCCGTTCGCGGCCAGGCTCTCACGCAGCAGTTTCACATCATCGGCAAATTCCCTCGCGTCTTGGTAAGCATTGGGGTGAGCTGGCTCGTCACGCGTCGCGCGAAGACGTACGAGGAGATAATCCAGGTAGCTGCGGTAAATCTCCTCTGCGGCTCTAGTCTTATTTGCAGACGCCACCCACGGCATGCGCTGCGCATATTGATTCACCCCATCGCGCAAGGCCGGTGTGACGAGCGCTTGACGTTCCGAAGGACTGAGCCGATCCATCAGCTCGCGGCATACAGCAAGGTAGTGGTCGAGTATTACCTGCCGCGCCAGGTGTAGCGCATCGCGTGTGCAATCTGGCGTGACGAAAGGGTTGCCGTCGCGATCGCCGCCGATCCACGAACCAAAGTGCAGGAAGGTCGGCAACTCATCGGGGTTTAGTTTGCAGTCGTAGACCACGCGAAATGCGTCCGCAAATTCCTCATAGAGTCCCGGCAGCATGTCGATCAAACAATCGGAGTAGTAATCGAGCCCCATCTTAATCTCATCGCGCACGGTTGGAGGCCGCCGCCGCACTTCGTCCGTCTGCCAGAGCGCGGTGATCTCGGCTGAAATAACGGCTTCGCGCTTCATCGCTTCCGCGTCCGTTAATGGCAACCGATCAAGCAATTCCAAATTTGCGGCAATGCGCTTTCGCTTAAACAGTACGGTCCGGCGCGCGACTTCGGTCGGATGAGCAGTAAAGACAGGAATGACCTCGATTTGGCGCAGCCATTCAAGCGCGGCCTCCAGATTGATTCCCGACTGGCGCATGCGGCGTAGCGTACCGCGGATGGAACCCGGCTGTGGCGGGAGTTCGGGTGAAAGCTGTGCTGTCCGGCGACGGCGCTTGCGATGGTTAGTTTCTGCGAGATTTATCAGTTCAAAGTAAATGGCAAACGCCTTCGTCATGCGATAGGCTTCAACCAGTTCCATGCTATTTACTATCGCCGCTACACGTTCCATCAACTCATGCGCGTGCGTGGCCTTCTTGTCTTGCCGTGCGTCATGCTCCATCTCACGGTATTCAATGGCAAGCTGTCGAATTTCTTCGACCGCATTGAATAGTGTTTCACCAGCTTGCTCTTTCAATACTTCACCGAGTAAGCGACCCAGTGAGCGCACGTCGCGGCGTAGCGGCGCTTCCTTCACATCGGGCTCGTCGCTTGTCAACTCAGCGAGCCGGGCAGCCTGATCTTCCGCACCCCACAAAGGTTTTGTTTCAGACACGGGCCTGCTGTTCCTCATCCGTCGATCACCAGGTATTTCTTCCCAAAGAATTGAACTAGCCGTTAATCATAAACGCGCGCAGGCTGACGAGTAGCTGGAGACGACGAAGATCAGCGAAAGACTGGTGGGGGCCGAAACAAGCGCTCGGCCTATGTCTGGAAGCGGTCGCAGTCGATCCTGTACTTCTTAACCTTATAGCCGATGATCCGCTCGGTGGTATCGAGCAACTTCGCTGCCCGATTACGGCTGCCGCGCGTCGTTTTCAGCGCATCCATAATGATGTCGCGTTCAAAGGCCTCGACGGTCGATTCGAGTGAGAGGCGCGTCACGGTGCCTGAACCTTCTGCCGTTTGCAGCGTGGGCGGCAGGTGATGTCCGTGAATAACGTTAGTCTCACAAACCAGCACCGCTCGCTCGATGATGTTTTCCAGTTCACGCACATTTCCGGGCCAATGATAACTGGCCAGCATGTCTATCGCTGGAGTCGAGATGCGCTTGATGCTCTTGTGATGTTCGCGCGCGAACTTTTCGAGAAAGTGATCGGCCAGCAGCAACACGTCTGATATGCGGTCACGCAAGGGCGGCATGAAGATGGCGAAGACGTTGAGGCGATAGTACAAGTCTTCGCGAAAGGCACTTTCAGCAATTGCCCGCTCCATGTCTTTGTTGGTTGCGGCTACGAGGCGAACGTTGGCCTTTATCGTTTCGGTGCCGCCGAGCCGTTCAAATTCTCTCTCTTGCAGAACGCGCAGCAGTTTGATCTGCGTCGACATGTTCAGGTCGCCAACCTCATCGAGAAAAAGCGTGCCGCCTTCGGCCAGTTCGAAGCGGCCCTTCTTGCGTCCCTGAGCGCCGGTAAAGGCGCCCTTCTCGTAACCAAACAACTCGGATTCAATCAAAGTCTCCGGCAGCGCTGCGCAACTGATTTTAATGAAGGGCTTGGCCGAGCGTAACGAGTTGTAATGAATTGCGTGGGCGATCAACTCCTTGCCCGTACCCGATTCGCCGCGCAGGAGCACCGTGGTGTTCGTGCGTGCAACCTGCGTCACCTGCTCATAGACCTGGCGCAGGGGACCTGAGTTGCCTATGATGTGACTGAAGTCGTAGCGTTCGCGCAATTCCTGTTTGAGGTGCGTATTTTCGTCGACCAGCCGCTGCTTGTCTGCTTCGAGCAAATGCCCGACCTTGATCGCTTGTGCGATCATCGTCGCAATGATCGCGAGGAAATTAGTGGCCCGTTCGTAGTCACGATCCGCTTTGTATTTCAGATCGACGCTGAGCACGCCGACCGCTTTTCGGTTGACGAGGACGGGGACACAGATAAAACTGAGTTCCTGAGTTTTCAGGGCCTTCTTCCGCGCCCCCAGACGATCGAGAAATAAAGGCTCGCGACTAATTTGGGGAACGACCACCGGTTTGCCGGTCTGGGCGACGCGGCCCGTAATCCCTTCACCAATTTGATATTTGACCCGGCGAGCTCCGTCTTCGTCCAAACCGTGAGACGCGACAACGCGCAATTCATTCGTGTCTTCAGCAAGCAACATCACTGCGCCACGAATCATGCCGTGATGGCGGTCGAGGATTGCCAGAACGCGAGACATCGCCTCTTTGAGTTCGAAGGTGCCGGCCAGCATTTGTCCCGTTTCGAGAAATGTCGCCAGTTTTCTCGCTTCGGCTTGCTCAGGTGTCATGTTATTAGCAGCAGAAATGGGCGACAGTCCGGCCATCGCGCCTCCTTTATTAATGGTGTGGTCCTGCTGAGAAATTGTTGTAATACCGTCCTTCCAAATACACAAGCGTTGTATTCGCTCAACCGCCGAAGTCTGGCCGTCAATGTGAGTCTCGCCATGTCGCGCGCCGCGCCTCATACGCGGCGATTTGCGGTTCGTACTGCTCAGTCAGAGCAATGTCGTCCAGCCCTTCCATCAGACAGTGGCGGTGAAAATCGTCGATAACAAAGGAAGCGGAGAAGCCCTGATCATCCTCCACTGTACGACGCTCCAGATCGACGGTGAGCTGATAACCCCGCCCGTCACTCGTTCGCCGAAATAGTTCCTCAACCTCTGCTTCCGACAGCACGACTGGAACGATCCCATTCTTCATGCAGTTGTTCGCGAAGATGTCGGCGTAGGACGGAGCGATGATGGTGCGAAAGCCGTAATCGAGAAGCGCCCAGGGTGCATGCTCGCGCGACGAGCCGCAGCCGAAGTTCTTCCCGGCGACAAGAATCGTTGCGCCTCGATACTCGTTTGCGTTTAGCACAAAGGATCGGTCAGGTTCGCCGTTTGCGGTATAGCGCCAGTCGTAGAACAGAAATTCTCCAAACCCGGTACGTTCGATCCGTTTGAGAAACTGCTTCGGAATGATTTGGTCCGTGTCGACATTGGGCCGGTCAAGCGGCGCTACTCTTCCAATGTGAATGCGAAAAGGGGTCATAAAAAGTAATCACTATTCAGTTATCAGTATTCGGTAGTCAGCACTCAGTAGTCAGTTATCAGTTATTGCGCGAGGAATTGGTTACAGATCAGCTTTAACAAAGGCACCACGAACAACTGACCACTGACTACTGATTGCCGATTACTTTCATTTAAATTCCCATGTGCGTACGTCAGTGAAGTGCCCGGCTATTGCCGCCGCAGCGGCCATTATTGGGCTGACCAGATGCGTACGCCCGCCGCGGCCCTGCCGGCCCTCAAAATTGCGGTTACTGGTTGACGCGCAGCGTTCGCCCGGTTGCAGGATGTCCGGATTCATTCCCAGGCACATCGAGCAGCCCGCCTCGCGCCAGTCGAAACCTGCCTCTATGAATATGCGGTCCAGACCCTCCGCCTCCGCTGCGCGTTTGACAGTCTGCGATCCGGGAACAACCATCGCATGAACTGACGGGTTAATCCTGTAACCGCGAACCACGTTTGCTGCGGCGCGCAAGTCTTCAATGCGCGCATTGGTGCACGAACCAATGAAGACTCGGGTCACGGGAATATCTTCAATACGTGTGCCTGGCTCGAGCCCCATGTAATCAAGCATGCGCTCCGTTGCGCGGCGATCACTTTCCGTTGCCGTATCGCTTGGATTAGGAACACTCCCGGTTACAGGCACGACGTGCCCAGGACTTGTTCCCCAACTGACATAAGGCGCCAGGGCCCTGACATCAATTTCAACAACCCGGTCATACCGAGCGCCTGCGTCTGTAGTGAGTGTACGCCAGTAAGCAAGAGCATCATCCCAGTCGGCTGCTTTTGCCGTGTTGCGTGGAGCAAAGCGTCTGCCTTCCAGATAAGAGAATGTCGTTTCGTCTGGCGCAACCATGCCGGCTCGCGCTCCCGCTTCAATACTCATATTGCAAAGCGTCATGCGACCCTCCATTGAGAGTGCGCGAACTGCCTCGCCTGTATATTCGATCACGTGTCCGGTCGCCCCATCCGTTCCGACCTGCCCGATTATGGCGAGCGCGAGATCTTTAGCTGTGACCGACTCTGGTAGTTCACCGTCGATGTGGATATCCATCGTGCGCGGCTTCTGTTGCGGCAAGCATTGAGTGGCGAGGACGTGTTCCACTTCTGAAGTGCCGATGCCAAACGCCAGAGCGCCAAACGCCCCGTGGGTGCTCGTGTGGCTATCGCCGCAAACAATGGTCATCCCCGGTTGCGTCAGCCCCAACTCCGGGCCAATTACGTGGACAATTCCTTGCTCGGCGGAATCCAGATCGTAAAAGGGAATGATGAAATCAGCGCAGTTGCGCCGCAACGCCGCAATCTGACGGGCTGCGATCTCGTCCGTTATTGGTAAACTTCGATCTGTCGTTGGTACGTTGTGATCCGCCGTCGCCACCGTCAAGTCGGGTCTTCTGACGCGCCGGCCAGCCGCTCGCAGGCCGTCGAACGCTTGAGGGGAAGTGACTTCGTGGACCAGGTGCAGGTCGATATAAAGCAGCGCAGGTTCGCCCGGTGGCTCGCAAACCACATGGTCGCTCCAAAGCTTGTCGAATAGTGTGCGTGACATAAATCAAATGTTGAGGTCAGAAGTTAAAGATTATCATAGGTCGAAATGCCGACCTGCAATCTCTAGCCACTGACCTGATGTTCTTCAAACTGCGTGATAAGCATGCCGCTGGTTAGCGATATCCGAAAATGCCTCGACGACAAGCGAACCCATTTCAGACGTTTGCACGACGCGCTTACCCGGCCCGCGATAAAGATCGGGCGTGCGGTAACCGGCATCAAGCACTGCCCGAATGGCTGCTTCCACCTCTCTTGATTCCTGCTCAAGTTGGGCGGAGTGGCGCAGGAGTAATGCAGCCGAGGCGATAGCGCCGAGCGGATTAGCCACTCCTTGACCCGCGATGTCTGGCGCTGAGCCGTGCACCGGCTCATACAATCCGACTGCGCCACCGATGCTGGCGGACGCCAGCATACCCAACGAGCCCATAATCACGGCGGCCTCATCCGAAAGAATGTCGCCGAATAGATTCTCCGTCAAGATCACATCAAACCTAAGCGGATCCATTATTAAATGCATCGCGCAGGCATCAACGTAAAGATGTTCAAGCGATACTCCGGGGTATTCCTGAGCCACGCGCGTCACCACTTCGCGCCACAGTTGCGAGGTCTCAAGAACGTTTGCCTTATCAACAGAAGTTACTTTTTGCCGCCGTGCCTCCGCGGCCTTGAATGCGATGTGCGCAATACGCTCGATCTCCGTCGCCGAGTAGCGCATCGTGTTGAAAGCGCTGGCGCCCTCAGAGTCAAACCCGCGAGGTTGACCAAAATAAAGGCCGCCAAGAAGTTCACGTACAATCAGAATGTCTGCGTCGCGAGCGATTTCAGGCCGTAGAGGTGAGCATTCGCTGATAGCCTCATAGGCGACAACCGGGCGCAAATTCGCGTAAGCGCCGAGAGCGTTTCGCAACGCGAGCAGACCTGCTTCGGGCCGCGCTTCGGGGGCGAGTTTGTCATGCTCGGGTGCGCCGACCGCTCCGAGCAACACTGCATTACTCGAAAGACAAGCGTCGAGGGTTGAAGAGGGAAGGGGCGCACCTTCTTGTTTGATCGCGACGCCGCCCACCGGCCATTCTTCAAACTCGAATGCGTGGCCATGCAGAGCGGCTACCACCTTCAGCACGCGCACTGCCTGAGCCGTTACCTCGGGGCCAATCCCATCGCCCGGCAAAACTGCGATTTTCAGTTTCATTATTCGCCCACTCGACGTTGATTAATGCCGGACAATGAACTGGTGGCCCGCGTTCCAATGCTCACAGAATCAGCTTCAGCACCCCCCTTTCCCAGCCCGGATCTGTGCGCTCATCGCTCGAAACTTTGAGTTGTCAGTTCAGCGGCGCTGAACAAGTCGTTTATGTTATCGGAGACGTCTGGATGAGACTTCGCGCTGTCGGGAAGCAGACAGAGCAAGTCTTGATCGTAGATGCGTTTTTTGCGGTCGGCCAGTTGGGCAAAAAGCCAATAGGCCACGTCTAGTTCGGTAGGCGCCAGTACATGTCCGAGTTCCGCGTATCGTCGCGAAAGCGCGTGGCGACCGGAGTGCTTTCCCAGTACGATGCTGTTGGCCGGCACGCCGACCGACTCCGGCGTCATGATCTCGTAGCATAGCGGGTTGCTCAACACGCCGTGTTGATGTATCCCGGCCTCGTGCGCGAATGCGTTGCGCCCGACGATGGCTTTGTTCGGCTGCACCTCGAAGCCGATGATGCTGGAAAGCAATTGGCTCGTCGGGTAGAGCAGTGGTGTTTCAATGCCACAGGTAAATGGTAATTTGTCCGCGCGCACGCGCAACGCCATTACGATCTCTTCCAATGCTGCGTTCCCCGCACGTTCACCAATACCGTTAACGGTGCATTCAACTTGTCGTGCCCCAGCTTCGATTGCAGCCAAGCTGTTTGCGACGGCCAGCCCAAGGTCGTTGTGGCAATGCACGCTGATTGTGACGCCTGACTCACTGACCACACGCTCGTGCACCGTCTTTATTAGTTGTCCAAACTCAACGGGTGTCGTGTAGCCGACTGTGTCGGGGATATTTATTGTGCGCGCGCCCTCTGCTACCGCAACTTCCAGCACCTCGCATAAGTAGTCGATATCGCTGCGTGTTGCATCTTCGGCCGAGAACTCCACGTCGTCCGTCAGCGTTCGCGCGAGGCGCACGGCGTCCCGCGTCATATTCAGGACCTCGCGTCTGGTCTTTTTGAGCTTGTGCTCGAGGTGAATATCCGAGGTGGCGACGAAGGTATGCAGCCGCGGTCGCTCCGCTCGCTGCAGCGCATCCCATGCCCGCAGAATATCTTGCTCGGTCGTGCGGCAAAGCGCGGCCACTTTCGCCTTGCGGCAGTCCGCCGCCACAGCTTTCACTGCCGCGAAATCGCCCTCGGAGGCGATAGGAAAGCCGGCTTCAATGACATCAACCCCGAGCGATTCGAGATGTCTTGCGAGCAAAACCTTCTCATCGAGGTTCATCGAACAGCCTGGAGACTGCTCCCCGTCTCGCAGCGTTGTGTCGAAGATTGTGATACGCGCGGATCGAAACATTTAGACCCTCAAAAACAGGTCATCCTAGAAACAATGCGGGGCCTAAGTCAAAACTATAATTCTTATGAGAAGATAAATCTGGCTAATGGCGCAACACGGGGCGTTATTATCATTCCCACTGTCCGATAAACTCAGTTTGTCCACGTTGGTTAACAGTTACGCGACAAAAAAAAGTTGCGGACATTGCATGGAAGCAGGCGGCTGTGGGGTTGGCTACTTACGCTTGGGCGAAGTCTTACTCTGCAAGCCACTGGATTCTACTTTGGCCTGCTGGCGCAGCACTTTGAGAAACGCCGCGGCGGCGTGCGAAAGGGTGATTTTGCGTCGGTGTGTGACCCAAAGCGTGCGGAAGTAGCTGAGCCCCTGAACAGGAATGGCGGCAAGCGAGCCGCGTTCAAGCTCTTCGGCGACGCACATGCGCGGGACAAATGCCAGGCCAATCTTTAGTTGAACGAAACGCTTGATGGTTTCTACCGTCGCCAGCTCGAGCGTGATGTTCAGCGGTGTATGGTGTTGCTCAAAGGC
>JACCSP010000206.1 GCA_013812905.1 Pyrinomonadaceae bacterium | reverse complement strand
CTTCAGTTGTTCTCGCATTCCGACCAGGTCGCCCTATTTCAGACCGCGATAGCGAACAATGTCAGCCAAACAGGCTGGGGTGGGCGAGTCGCTGACCGAACCAGGGTGCTCAACGGCCCTGCTACGTTCCCGCAAAACATCTCCATTGCAGGCATTAATCTACTCCTGACGGGGGCTGATACGCGGCAGCTCGCGGTCGCCGACTCAAACACAACCCTCGCCAACGTCCTCCAGCTGACAATGACTGGTTCGGCATCCGAGCAGGCTTCACGTCTTGCGTCTTTCACCGAGCTGCGTACCCTCGACAACAACTTCAAGCTGGTGAAGGCTGCAAACGACACCCGCAACAGCGCTATTCAGACTGACGAGGCCCTCGGTAGCGTCAACCCCACGTTGACGACAACCTTCCCGAACACCTCTTTGGGTCGCCAGCTCTTGCAAGCCGCGCGTCTCATTAAGGCGTGCACCGACCCAGCGACCGGCATCAACATGAAGCGTCAGATCTTTTTCGCCCAGATCGGCGGCTTCGACACGCACTCAAACCAACGCACGGGCCAGGATGCGCTCTTACTGCAGCTAAGCCAGGCGATGAAGGCTTTCTACGATGCGACGGTCGAGCTTGGCATTCAGAATAATGTCACCACCTTTACGCTCTCAGACTTTGGCCGCACACTGCAACCGGCCGGTTCCGGAGCCATCGTCGGTAGTGACCATGCATGGGGCAACCACCATCTAGTTATGGGCGGGGCGGTAATGGGACAAACACTCTTCGGCATCTATCCCACTCTACGGCTTGGCGGTCCGGACGATACCGACGGTGGCGCCAGCCCGCGAGGCCGCTGGATCCCGACTACTTCCGTGGAACAGTACGCCGCAACCCTCGCTACCTGGTATGGATTATCATCGAGCGATCTTTCGGCTGTTTTCCCTCTGATCGGGCGCTTCTCTACCCCAACTCTGGGGTTCGTGTAGCGGCTGCCTTCCTGAAAGGCAAGAAAATACGAACTGCGGTCTTTTCAGTGAGCATGCGGCAGCAACCGGCAGCATAGAGCCTTGGGCGTGAGCCCAAGGTCTGCCAAAGGGTACCAAGCCTGCGAAGGCAGGCGATAGCATAGGGCGTGAGCCCAAGGTCTGCAAACAAAGAGTAATAAGCCTGCGAAGGCAGGCGACAGCGCGAATTAATCCGCCTCGACTTAAACAACGCCGCCCGTTTACACGGCCTGGTGACTCGTCTTCGCGGCTTTCCTGGGGCTCACGCCACAGGCTTTACGCTGTCGCCCGCTTACGCGGGCTGGATTACAGAGATCTTCGAGTTTGAACTACAATCGTAGGATGACTGGTACGTTCTCTAAGCTCAAACTCGAAAAAGCCCGACTGATAATATTTCCCTCTCTGCTCGCCGCCATTTTCGGATTCTTGTTATCCAGCAACAGCGTCCAGCGACCGGTGCACGCCTTTTCTGCCGGTCCGCCTGCGGGCTACACCCGTGCTCCGGGCGAGGAGCCCGAGGCCTGCGCCGAATGTCACGTGCCCCCAGAAGCCGGCACCGGCCAGATATCAATCACCGCGCCGCAAACTTATATTCCTGGCCAGACCTACCCGGTGACTGTTACGCACACGAATGCCGATGCCACGCGGCTACGTTGGGGCTTTCAGTTGACTGCGCTCGATTCTGCAGACGTGAAAGCCGGCAACCTGCAAAACACAAGTAGTCTTACGCAAATTCTGGACAATCAAGGCCCAGGCAATAGCCGTCAATACATCGAGCACACTTCCCTGGGAACGTTTGCCGGCCAGCAAGGTGGCGCGAGCTGGACCTTCAATTGGCAAGCTCCATCGACCGACATTGGACCAGTAGTTTTCTATGCCGCAGGAAATCACGCGAACAATGACGGCAATAGCTCCGGAGATCATATCTATTCCACTTTTGTGGCCTCAGCACCCGCCTCAGCTACTCCAGACTTTGCAATCAGCGCAACTCCTTCTGCCCGTTCGCTCGTGCCGGGTGATAGTGCGATGTATTTGGTTACCATTACGCCGCTGGCTGGCTTTACAGGCGTGGTAAATCTTGGCGCCACCGGGTTGCCAGCTGGAGCCGGTGCAAGTTTCAACCCTGCTTCTATAAATATCACTGACGCAACTTCGAAAACTTCGACTCTGACTGTCACCACAAGTGCCGGCACCCCCTTTGGGAACTACACAGTCAATATCACTGGAATGGCCGGGGCGATCATGAACACAATTCCGGTGACACTAAGACTGATTAGTCCGTCCAGCGTCGATCTTTTACTAACCAAATCGGCGTCGCCGAACCCGGGCCAGGTTGGCCTTAACCTCTCCTATCGCGTGACAGTAACCAACAACGGACCCGCCCCGGCCACGAATGTGAGCATGAGCGATACCCTGCCTTCGGGCGTTAGCTTTGTTTCGGCAACGCCCTCTCAAGGCTCATGTAGCGGCGCCGGACCAGTAAATTGCGCAGTGGGCAATCTAGCAGTGGGCGCAACTGCTGTTGTCACCATTTTAGTCACCCCGTCGGCGATCGGATCGATCGTCAATACAGCCATGGCTAGCGCGGGGGAGGCTGACTTTGATACCACCAACAACTCGGCAACTATCAGCACTTTCATACAAGCAGCAGCCGCCTCGCCTACGATGCTGGATGATAATCTTATGGTTAGCACTGTTGTCACCGGGCTGGAGCAGCCAACCACCATGGCCTTTCTCGGAACGAACGACATTTTAGTGCTCGAGAAAGCTAGCGGAAGAGTCCAACGAGTATCAAACGGCACACTGCAAGGTCCGGTGCTGGATCTTAACGTGAACTCAGCATCCGAACGCGGCCTGCTCGGCATCTCCCTTCACCCGCAGTTTGCCCTCAATGGCTGGGTTTACCTTTTCTGGACCGAAAGCAACACAGGAACCGATACCACCAACGTCGACGCGATCGCATTGCTCGGCAATCGTGTCGATCGTTATGTTTGGAATGGATCGAACCTGACGTTTGATCGCAACTTGATCAGGCTGCGCGCCTGGCAACCGGACGCTGGTCAGCCGTCGCGGGGAAATCACAACGGAGGTATCTTGCGCTTTGGACCTGACGGCAAACTATACGTTCTCTTTGGCGATAATGGCCGGCGCGGCTTCTTGCAGAACATCACCAGCGGCGGTCAAGTCCCGGACGATCAATTTGGAGGCCCTGATCCCGATGACGCACACATGACCGGAGTTATTCTGCGTCTTAATGACGACGGCACCACACCAAGCGACAACCCCTTCTTCAATGTGACCACGCCACTGACAGGCCAGGCCGCCGCCAACCTAAAGAAGATCTTTGCCTATGGTGTTCGTAACGGATTCGGGATGGCGTTTGATCCGCTGAGCGGCATTCTCTGGACACAGGAAAATGGCGACGATGCGTTTGACGAAATGAATCGGGTAACCCCTGGTTTCAATGGTGGCTGGATCCAGTCAATGGGTCCCCTCGGCCGCATTAATGAATTCAAATCAATTGAAACCACCTACGGCAACGGGAACCTGCAACAACTTCGGTGGCCGCCCAGCAACATTGCCGACACGCCGCAGGCGGCGTTGGCGCGAATGTATATGCTTCCTGGCGCCCAATATAGGGATCCAGAATTTAGTTGGAAATATGCCGTAGCTCCGGCGGCACTTGGCTTCGTGAGAGGTCGGGGACTAGGCCCGCAGTTCGAGTCAGATATGTTCGTTGGCGCATCCCGCACCACTCTGCTGAATGGCTATATCTTCCGTTTCAAGCTGTCGAGCGATCGCTCTCACTTCTCGTTCAGCGACTCCGAACTGGATGATCTGGTCGCGGACAACACCGACAAGTTTGATCTGACTGAGAGTGAGAGTTTGGCAATCGGCAGAGACTTCGGCGTCACCACTGACATTCAAACAGGTCCCAATGGAAATGTCTTCGTCGTTTCGTTATTGACTGGATCCATTTATGAGATCAAATCAAAACCAAGCCAGATCTTTGTAGCTACTTTAAACGGGATGCAGGAGGTTCCGGCGACCAATTCCGCGGCAACCGGCACGGCAACGCTCGTGCTAAGCCCGGACGAAAAAACTGCGACGCTGTCGTTGAGCTTCAGTGGTTTGTCGAGTCAACAGACCGACGCGCATATCCATGGGCCCGCCGCGCCCGGCGTCACTGCGGCTCCCGTTTTCCAGCTCCCATTAGGTCAGATCAGCGACTTCCAGATAAGCCTTACAATCCCCCAAGTCCAAGACCTGAAGAATGGATTGCATTACCTGAACGTCCACAGCAGCATGTTTCCTGGCGGGGAGATTCGCGGGCAATTTCAGAGTTCACCTACCGCCAGCGTGGTTGCGCTTGGCGCCAACGGCTTCGGCGTCGGTGAGGGAGAGGGAAGTGTGCATCTTACGGTGACGCGCTCGGGCAATACGTCCGCTCCCGCAACTGTAGGCTATGCCACGAGTGACACCGCAGGCTCGAACGGCTGCAATATTTCGAATGGAAGCGCGTCGTCACGCTGCGATTATTCTACGGCCATCGGGACCGTGACGTTTGCAGCCGGGGAGGCCTCAAAAACTATTTCAATACCGATCGTTGATGATTCGTACGCGGAGGGAAGCGAGAGCTTTATAATCAGTCTTACCAGTTCTACGGGTAGCAGCCTTGGACCACCGACTACCGCCACCGTCACGATTAACGACAATGAGACCGCGAACGGAGTCAATCCAATTGATGAGTCTACTTTCTTTGTGCGGCAACATTACTTGGACTTCCTCAACCGCGAACCCGATGCACCTGGCCTCGCGTTTTGGACGAATCAGATTACCTCATGCGGAGCGGACGCCGCGTGCGTTGAGTTGAGGCGGATCAACGTCTCGGCCGCCTTCTTCCTGTCGATTGAATTTCAGCAAACTGGATATCTGGTCTACCGGATGTACAAAGCAAGCTATGGGAATCTGCCTGGTGCACCTGTGCCGGTGAGGTTCAATGAGTTTTTGCCGGACACGCAGCAGATTGGCAAAGGAGTGGTGGTCGGGCAGACGGGCTGGGAGCAACAACTACAGAATAATAAGAACGCGTTTGTCGCGGACTTTGTGGCTCGAAGTTCGTTTATAGCTATGAACCCGACGACGTTAACCCCCTCTCAATTTGTTGACGCCCTTTTTGCCAATGCTGTTGTCACACCAACGACGGCGGAAAGGACGGCTGCTATCAACGAGTTTGCCGGGGCTGCAACGAGTGCAGATACGGGGGCACGCGCCCGTGTGCTGCGGAGCGTGGCAGAGCACGCCACCTTGACGCAGCAGGAATTCAACAAGGCGTTTGTGCTGATGCAGTATTTTGGCTATTTAAGAAGGAACCCGAACGATGCTCCGGACGGAAACTTTGACGGATATAACTTCTGGCTGGGCAAGCTCAATCAGTTCAATGGCAACTTCGTCAACGCCGAGATGGTGAAAGCCTTCATCCTCTCCGTCGAGTACCGTCAACGCTTCGGCCCGTGAGAAAGCTAAATCATCCCTTCTTCCGGAAGCACCAACAGCGCCGAAACCGTGAGTTCCTTCTCCCCTATCCCAAACTCCAGGGACCTTGCTGGTACTAGTTAAGTTTTGCAGCAGGCGATGCGAAACAAGCCTCCGGTCTGGCTACTGCTAGGCCGCCTCACAAGAAACAAACTTGATGTGATTTGATTCCGTCCGGCAAAATCTCTCAAGCTGCAGCACGGCTTTGCCGCCCTATGTGAGGCGGGGCTTTGCCCCGCCGTCACTAGTCTTACTGAATTCCGGGGCTGAGCCCCACAGGGGCGCATCCCCAAGGATAGAGGACTGCCTTGACGGAAGGGCAAAGACCATCCTCACATCGGACGGCGGAGCCGTATCGAAGGTTAACTTAGAATTTGAAGCGCTATTTCGAGCGTCTCCAGTGAATACGATCACTATCCAGTTGTTTGCGTTAAGCAACTTGAACAAGTCTTCAGTGTCGTGGTCGAAGATTGGAGTGCGAGTCTTCTCGGCATAGCGAAAATACGTTGCCGCTGCCTGCTGCATATAGTCTCTAAAAGCCTTCTGCCCCTCATGTCTTTCAACAAACAGCCCGGCGAAATAGGTGGCAAAACCTTCACTTAACCAGAGGTCAGCCCAGGTTGATTCAGTTACGGAATCTCCGAACCACTGATGGGCGATTTCGTGGGCCACCAGCGTGACAAGTCCGCGGCGAATATTGAAAACGTTACTGATTAATTGAGCGTCAGGTTTAGGGTCGAAAAGTGTGCTGCTGAACACAATTGCCCCTGAGTTTTCCATTCTTCCAAAACGAGTGGAGCCGACAATCAAGGCAAGTTTCTCATACGGGTAAGGAGCTATAGTATGGCTGAAGAATTTAAGCGATGGATTCGCCGGTGCAAACCCCTGCATCGCGAACTTTCGATTAGACTGCGGTACGTAGTAGGAAAGTGACGTTGAAGCAGGTTTCGACGGTTCGAATTTCGCAAACTGTCCTGCAGCGAAGATCATGCAGTATGGCGGGATGGGAGCGCGTTCGGTATATGTCCAGGTCCGGGTGCCGGGCGCGACTGTTTGAACCTTATTCAGACGGCCGTTTGCCACTACCACATTTCGTGCAGGCGCAGTCACCTTGAACATGACGGTGGCCTTGGCTGAAGGATGATCGAGAGTGGGAATCCAGTGGTGAACGCGATCGGGCCAGTTGTCTCCGACGGCTGAGGGCCTTCCGTCCTTGTCAGCCGTAAGGATGAGGCCCTCTTTGGGTCTACCGTGGTACTCGATGGACACAACGACGCGCGTACCTTTGGTAAACTGCCGGGGAAGGCTCACGTTGATCTTGCCTGCAGCGTGGTCGAATCTGGCGGCATTACCGTTCACGCTCGTTGACTTGACCGTCATCTCGCCAAAATCCAGATCGATCGTGGTCAAGCGGTCTTTGAGAATTAGAATAGTGATTTCAACTCGGGCGGTGATGATGGTTGTTAGTTGATCATCCAGGGTAAGGTCTACTGAATAGTGCAGCGGCCGCCAACCATCGACCAGGCGTTCCTGGCGAGCGGCGAGCACCCAGAGGGTCGTCGAACAGAAAACTACGATGGCAAATATCAATGGACGGAGTCTAAGTCTCATAGGAACTCCGGGTCGTGGGACTAGTGTTGCTCTTTAAGTACAACCCTGCGGTTGAGTGTTCCAAAGCCACTGACTTTACCGAAACCGTAAGCGACTTAAGAACGACCACGAAATCACGCGACAGGGCACGAAGAGAAGCTTGAGTTCGAATCATTTCGTGCCCTCTCGTGGATCGTTCTTATTCTTTTATAATGGCCCGGACCTCATCAGCGTATTCCAAGCATTAAGAGCGCCGAGCGATCGGATACATCCTTTACTTCCGATCTAAGCCATTGCTGATATGGTAAAAGCTCTAGCTCACTCACGGGACGATTGCCTAGTAACGCTGCGGGAGTACGCTCGAAGGCCCTGTCGGTCAGAGCCAAATGCGCTTTCCGCACGGTAAGCAAATCAGGTGTAGTCAGAGCTTCTTCTGCGGCCTCGACGTTGGGATAAAAATCTTCGTAAGCCAGCAGATGCCAGACGGTTTCCGGTCCCTGGCGATCGACGGCCACCACGCGTAGCAAGCCGTAGCCGCTCTCTAGTTGAAAAACAAGATCATCGCCGGGGGCGAACGTTTGTGCCATGCCGCTCCCTCTCATCAAATATGAGCAAAGGTTAGCATAACTGCCGGTACCCTTTGGAGACCGGGTGGGCCTGAGTAGCGACTTCACTCAAGCCGCGGTCTCATGAGGTCATCAGTACCACCTCTCGCGGTAGCGGGTAGGTCGTGAGTAGCGACCAGCGGACCCTCTTGGATCGTGTTTGTTTTTCAGCAGTTTGCTAGAATTGGGCTCCACTAATGGGCCAGTTCGATTCAAGCAAAGACTACTACGCGGTGCTGGGTGCACACGAAGGCGCATCACGCCCGGACATCGATAGACTTTACAAACGCATGGCGGCACACCTACATCCGGATCGCGGCGGCAGCGAAGAGGAAATGAAGTCTCTTAACGAGGCCTATGGAGTACTGAAGGATGAAACGATTCGTCGCGACTACGACGCCAAACGACGCAGGTCCTCCGTGCCAGTCTTTCGTCCCGGCTCAGCTCCAACTGCTCGAGATATCGGAGTATTTGGGCACTGTTTGAGCGCCTTGCTTTGTCTGTTGGTAGGTCTGTTCTTGTTGTTTTTGGTTCGCTTTCAGTGGATCTGGTTTCTCTGGCCTCTCGCAGTGCTCGCGGTTTTCGTAATTTTCTTCGGAGTAATGATGGCCCGCAGTGCGATGGTTGCGGTTAATGCATCCCTCCCCTTTGCCCACCCATTTCGCCGGCACACTCTGCTGCAGGAAGCGATGTTTTGGAGTGCGGTGGCGGGTGCGGGATATGGTATCTATCTTCTTTTCAGCAACGTCTAATAGTGCAGCTTGGCGAGCAGTATATGAGCATAACAGGAATTGATTTGCTCTTCCTTGAAGTGAACAACCTGGAGGAGTCGGTGGGGTTCTACCACGACGAACTGGGGTTCGAAATTGAATCACATAGCCCCGAAAACGATCCTCCCATGGCTACGTTACGAGCGGGCCGCTTAAGAATTACGCTCGCCCAGAATCTAGAGACGATGCTGCGGCGGGGACGCGGTGCACATTTTTTTCTCGGCGTGCAGGATGTTGACGACTTTTACGAGCGACTGCAAGAACGCGGGGTTGAGTTGAAACCGCCGATTGAAGAGGGGTGGGGAGGGCGATTCATCACCTTGCAGGACCCTGACAAATACCGCTTCTTCTTTGTTACCTGGGAAGAGAAGGGGAACACTCCTGAGATTTGAACCCTGTGTCGCCACAAGACCGTCGCGGCTTGGGGCAGTTTGCTTGAATCTTGCGGTCGTAGACAACCCCAAATGAAAGCTCACCGCCGCTAACTCGCAGGTTAGGAAGGCGGAGCCTGTCCCCGCTCTCACGAAATCAAAAATCCTTTAGAGTAACAACTCAGTTTTTTATCTCCAAAGGAGCTTCCTCACATGGCTCGCAAATGGTTGAACCTCAATCTTGCAGGCGCACTCCACTACATCACCGGCAATTTCCTTGACCGCAACCCAGTCTTCTTTGACCCCGAATGCTGCAAGGTTTTCCTTGATGAACTTAAGAAACTAAATCGCAATTGGCCGAGCAAGTTAATCACTTATGTGCTAATGCCAGATCACTTTCATCTGATAGCCAATCCCAGGGATGGTCGTATCAAGGAATTCACCGGCCAACTGAAGGCGGTGTCCGCGAAAGCAATCGTTCGGATCAACAGCCGCTTTGTTTTTCCTGAGACGGATAAAGGGTACCAAGTCTGGCAAGAGAGCTTCAAAGATGTGGCATTGTGGAGCGGGTGGATGATTTGGCAGAAGATTAACTACATCCACGCCAACCCGGTGAAGGCGGGCTTAGGAAGGTCTGCCAAAGACTACTTATGGTCCGGTTTTCGATCGTTTTACTCACAAGGTGATGCCCCTTTGGCTGTGGACCATGAGTGGTGGTGGCCGGAAGATTCCGAAAAGTTGTCCAAGGCGATGAAAGAGATGGGCTGGTACAGCTTTGAAAAGAGGAGATGAGGATATGGAGTTTGCTGAGCGGGTTTCAAGCTTGAGGCGGGGACAGGGTCCACCTTCCTTGCCTGCAAATTACCTGGACTTTTTTGGCTCAGCCTCTACGGCTTTTCTCTGCTTGCGTGGGTATTCTGCTTCGAAAGCAGAACGTACCGGGCGCCACCACTCTCTTGAACGAGCTCGCCATCTCGGGGCGCATCTGGTAAGCTGCGTTGCATCGGTAATACAAGTTTGCAATCATGCACTACGTCGAAAACCCTCCCAATCCGTGGCTGACCCATTCAGTCGAATGGCTGGGCGAGCCACCCGAAGCCAAGCTTGAGGTCTTTGAAGAGACCGAGACTCGCGGAATCATTACCCATAATGACAGCCCGGATGTGGGCTTCGACTACACCGTCAACTGTTATCGGGGGTGCATTCACGGCTGCACTTACTGCTTTAGCCGACCTACCCACGAATACCTCGGGTACGGTGCGGGCACCGACTTTGACCGCAAGATCGTCGTAAAGGTTAAAGCGCCTGAATTGCTGCGGAAGGAACTAATGAGGCCTTCGTGGAAAGGCGACGAGATAGTGTTCTCGTTCACCTCAGATCCGTACATCCCGCTTGAATCTCATTACAAGCTGACCAGGCGGTGTCTCGAAATCTGTGCGGAGTTTCGCAATCCTGTAGGGGTCATTACGAAGTCGGCGCTGATTCGCCGAGACATCGATGTGCTTCAGGAACTCACTCGGGAAGCGAGCCTCGGAGTTTTTTTCACCATTCCATTCACCGATCGAGATTCCGCCAGAGCGGTTGAGCCTTTTGCCCCACTGCCCGATGCCCGCTTCCATGCAATGGCGGCTCTCGCCGCAGCAGGAATCAAGGTTGGAATTGGAATTGCCCCCGTGATTCCAGGACTGAGCAGTGACATTCCCGTGCTCTTAAAACGAGCAAAAGAAGCAGGGGCAACCCATGCGTTTATCAACATGCTTCGATTACCGGGAAGCGTAGCGCCTTACTTTGAGGAACGCTTGCGCGAGAAGTTGCCCACGAAGGCTGAGCGCATCCTGAACCGAATCCGAGAAGCGCGCGGCGGCAAAATGAACTCCAGTGTGTTTGGCGAACGAATGCGAGGGAAAGGCCAATACTGGGAGGCCACAGAGCGCTTGTTTAGAATTCACTGCGAAAGACTAGGCTTTAATGAGAAGCATGAGCGTGTTTCCGGGTCTCGGACCACGTTTCGTCGACCCTCGGCACAGGCAGACCTCTTCAGTTAGTGTCAAACCAGAACCCCGACCCAAGTCCTGGGAGTTCTGACGGGCGAGGTTGAGCAATACTTTAACGCAACCAGCCTACAGACAGACACGTCTAGTTTTCTTATAATACCGGCGCGCCACAACTCAGAAAGTCTGGAGGCCCGTTATGATGTTGATTAGAGATGTCATTCGGAATCGAGAGCCATATTCCATGAATCCTGCAGCGTCCGTTCGGGATGCGGCAGAGTTTATGGCTGCCCGAAATGTTGGTGCCGTTTGCGTAGTCGACGACGGCGGAAAGCTGTTGGGGGTTTTTTCCGAACGAGATGTGGTAAAGCGAGTCGTGCTGCAAAAGCGCGATCCCACTTCGATAACAGTGGGCGACGTGACCAGCGAGCTGCGTGCGGTCATCCGCTGCGATGAAACCCCGCATCAGGCGCTCGAGCGTATGGAATTGATTGGTACGCGCCACTTGCCGGTAGTGGATGGCGAGCGTTGGGTGGGGATGCTCTCGATGCGCGATCTTATGAGGGTGGAGCTGAGCGAGCAAGGGGATGAAATAAAACTGCTGCATGAGTACATTCAACACTAAGTGTCGGGTTACCCGAGCAAGTTCGTACCCCGTAGGAGCCCTACTAATCTCGCTCGCCCTCGGCTGCGGGCAACCTCCAGCGGGTCAGGGAGCTGGTGAGATTGAAAGCTCGTCAGCGAAAGAGGTTAGTTTTCAAGTCGAGACTGTGGTGGCGGGCCTGGAGGTGCCCTGGTCAATAACCTGGGCTCCCGACGGCCGGATGTTCTTTACCGAGCGGCCGGGCCGGGTACGGGTGGTTGTGAATGGCCAGTTACGCTCGCGGCCCCTCATCATCCTCAAAGATGTTGAGCCCTCAGGTGAAAGTGGGCTGATGAGTCTCACCCTCCATCCTCAGTTTGCTAACAACCATTTTCTCTACCTATCCTATGCCTATAAGAGTGAGAGCCAGCTGGTGCGAGTGGTTCGTTACCGTGAAAGTGAAAGCGGTCTTATAGATCGCCAAGTCATAATTGAAAATATTCCCGCTGCGCAGTTTCATGCCGGGTGCAGGCTGGGCTTTGGGCCGGATGCCAAGCTTTATATCACTACCGGAGATGCCACTGAGCGGGCGCTTGCTCAGAGACTCGACTCACTCGCAGGCAAAACTCTGCGGTTGAATGACGATGGAACTATTCCGTCTGATAACCCATTCGTCGGGCAGCAAAATGCGCGACCGGAAATCTGGTCTCTTGGTCATCGCAACGCACAGGGAATGGACTGGCAGCCGGGTACCAATCTCATGTTTCAAACCGAGCACGGTCCCTCGGGCTTTGATGGGCCGGGTGGCGGCGACGAAGTCAACATAGTCGAACGGGGCAAGAATTATGGCTGGCCGTTGATCCACCATAAAGAAATCCGTGACGGACTCGAAGCCCCGCAGCTGGAATATACTCCCGCGGTCGCGCCCGCAAGTGGGGCATTTTATCGCGGGTCAGCTTTTCCGCAATTTCGAGGCAATTTCTTTTTCGGCTGCTTGCGCGGCGAGCGAATTATCCGGGTGGTTCTCGACGGACGCCGAGTGTTAAGCCAGGAGGGGCTGCTCCGGGAAAAATACGGGCGGATTCGCGACGTGGCGGAAGGCCCTGACGGCGCTATCTATTTTTCAACTTCGAATCAAGATGGGCGGGGTAAACCGGCACGGGATGATGACCGGATTATTCGCCTGAGGCCGGTTAAGTGAGTGGCGACTAGGTCTTTTGAGCGAGGATTGCCGACTTGCTCCAGCCGATGATCTCGAGTGGGCGGAACCGATAATGATGAACCACGCGAAAGTGGCGCTCGGTGTTTTGCAATACAGCGCGCGGCGAGTGGGACTTGAAGCGGAAAAGAATCTCTAAAAGTGCGCTCGCCGGCGTTGGCCTGCAGGGAAGATGAAGTAGATGACCCTCCGGCGCGATCACTCTCGCCAGTTCATCCAACCCGTCTTTGAGAGGAACGTATTCAAGGGCGCCGCTGGTGATCACAAGATCGAAAGCGTTATCGGGGAACGGCAACGACAAAACGTTACCTTGCGCAAAGCTCATATCCTGAGGGCGTCCCGCGCTTTGTGAGACTGCTTTCTTCGCCTCAACTATCGAAGTTGCGGATAGATCCAAGGCCGTAATGTTTACCGGAAATCGGATGGCCCGTAAGAGGGCAAGGGATAGCAGACCGGTGCCGCACCCGGCGTCGAGTATGCGCGATCCGCGCGAGAGGGAAAGCGGGTTAAGCGCTAAATACTGATCCAGCGAGCGCCCGTAGCCGTTGAGCTTGAAGGTGAGATCGTAGAGGCGCGCAATCTTGTCATAATACGATCCCGCCTTAGCCTCATTCTTAGTCGCGGTCAGTACATACTCCATCAGACTCTCCTAGCAGTTCCAGTCCCTCGGTCGGGTACAGGGCGCAGCAGATTATCGGGGGAAGTCGGCGCGCCATTGTAGCCCTACCAGCGTCTTTACTCAATATGCCAACTGATGCTTAGTAGGTCATTTTTTCTAGTAATTATCTCATTCACACGGGGCTTTATCCCGTTCAAAGCGAGCTCCGACACCTGGAACCGTTTTATCGGTTTAATAAAGGGTCTCTCTCGGCCTACCCCCCACCCTTATAGGGTTGGAGAAATCAACGGCAACGCTCTTTCCACCGGCTAAAACCGCGGTGTGAAGGAGAGTACGCACCACGCAAGATTCCAGGCTTTGAGACGTTCTCCTGACAGGTCAGACCGTTTGCCAGGAGAAAAACATGAGAAAAAATGCAATAAAAGCTTGCTGCGTCGTACTGAGCATCATTGCCGCCGGGGCCTTTTTGTTCTTCATGGCCCCGAGCGAAGCCGCGGTTGCCGACCACCGGATTGGGTTACCTCCGTCCGAACAGCACCGACCCGCCGTTGATAGTCGTTTCGATGTAGAGGTGCTGGTCAATGGTAGATCCCTGGAGGAGTATCATGCTCGAGGTAAATCCTATGTAGAAGCAATCGCCGGCGCAGAATATGAAGTGAGGATCCGCAATCCACTGCCCTATCGAATCGCGGTTGCCTTGTCGGTGGACGGTCTAAACTCGATTGACGCGAGACGGACATCAGCGTGGAATGCCAGTAAATGGGTGATTGAGCCTTACGGCATTATTCAGATTGGTGGCTGGCAGATGAGTTCAGAACGCGCGCGTAGGTTCTACTTCACCACCGAGCGCGATTCGTATGCAGCAAAGCTGGGCCAGACTTCTAATCTAGGGTTGATTTCCGCCGTTTTCTTTCGTGAGAACAGGCCTATGCCCATTCCTATCGCCCCGTCACCGCGTCCCTATCCGGGTTATGAAGAAGACGGAGCACGCAGCCGGAAGAGTTCCCAAGCCCCAACTGCTTCCGCTGAAGCTCAAGGCTCTGCGAAGGACCGACGGGATTCGATCCGCCCTGTGCCCGATGACGAATACGCAGCAACGGGGATTGGGCGCTCAGTGAGGAATGACGTTCGTTGGGTGCATATGGATCTGGATTCACGGCCAGCGGCTCAAGTGACGCTGCGGTATGAGTACTATCCCGCGTTAGTTCGCTTGGGCATCCTGCTGCGCCAATACGATGGTCCTGATTCCTTGCGCAGACGTGAAGGCGCCACAGGTTTTGAGAACCGCCGTTTCAGCCCCGAACCGTAGAACGAGACGGCAGTAGACATCGGCTGTTTGTTAACATGATAGAACCGGAAACGATGGAGGCTGGGTGAAATCTGTTTTAAGCTGAACGCTTCCGGGTCTGTCGGAAAAAGACTTTGAAAACGGGTCAGCGCTAGCGATAGGGAGTTGGTCATGCCTAGAAGACCTGGCCAGATAGGGGTAGCAGGGAGAGCGAAACCAACCGCTTCCCCCTACCGCTATTTGACTTCGTGCCGTTCAGGGACTATGCCCGCGAAGCAGGCGGCAATTGGGTTTAGAGCCCGCGAAGGGCGGCGAAAGCATAAAGCCTGTGGCGTGAGCCCCAGGGCAATCGCATTTGAGTTTCTAGCCCGCGGAGCGGGCTGCAGGTGCAACAAAAGAGATATCGTTGATGAGATTAACGCACGAGCAAGATCATTGATCTGCCGTCGTCTGCTCCACGGGCTGGTTGAGCGATGCAGCGGGCGGTATTAGAGGATCGCACGTGAAGCCCGCGAATTAGTGCTCCTCTTAGCCATGATTATTTTCTGATGAGGTCGGCCGTGTAGAGTTGCCGGTAAGCGCGATAATTAGCCATCACTTTTTGCACGTAGGCCTTGGTTTCTTCAAAGCCAATCTCGGCAGTGAAGACTCCCGGATCTTTCTGTTTGGCGCGCTTCACCCAGCGCGCCACATTATCTTCACCGCCGTTGTATGACGCGGCAACGGCTTCAAGCATATTGGGAAACATCTTCGCCAGGTCAGCCAGATACTCACCGCCTACCAGAATTGAAGTCTCCGGATGGTAGAGGTCATTTTCGGCCAGGTTGGTGAGTCCTGCCTTTGGTGCATACTTTCGGGCAGCGTCGATGGTGAGCTGCAGCAGGCCTCGCGCGCCCGCGGGGGATTTCGCCGTTGGGCTGAACACACTCTCCTGACGAATAATCGCAAGGATGAATCGCGGGTCGAGTTTGTGCGCTTTTGCAGTTTTAAGAATGGCCTGGCGATGAGGCGCCGGATATTGGGCGGCAGCGTCAGCGATTTGAGACTCGAGGCGTTCGCTTCGTTCCTTAACTAAGCTGCGGCTCAGACCTTCAGCGAGCCCGTTGAGTCGCTTGGCGGCAAGCCACCCGTAGTAAGAGTCAGGGGCGTCCGGGATGGAGATGTAGGCGGCAATCGCTGCACGTCGTTGTGCGGATTGGTCTAGACTGTAAGCTTTCAGATAAGCAGATTCAGAAGGAGTTGTCAGCACTCCTTTTTGAAACCGCTTTCGGCTGAGTTCATCGGCCGTCACCACGGCTTGCTGCCAATCTCCTTCGGCAACGTCCAGGCGAAGCCTCGCAAACAACGCATTTGTTTCAGTCGGCGTGCCTGCAAATCGCTGCCTAGTGCGCCCGATCCAGGCAATCGCTTCCTGAGAGCGACCTGCTTCGCGGAGAGTGTCGATAACATTTAAATGAGCCGTGTCGATGCGCTCGCCCTGAGGGAAGCGATCGACGTACTGGGCATATCTGTCTGCGGCGTCGGAAGGTTTACCCAAGCGTAGCAGGGCAGCGGCACTGAAATTGAGTCCTTCACGGCCCTCCTTAGTTGAACCGAAAGCGCGTGCGAGTTGATCGAAAGTGGACAGGGCTTCCGCATTCCGACGGGATTGCAGATACGACCTTCCGATGGCCAGCAGTGCTTCCGGTATTCTTGCTTCCTGCGGGTAGTACTCGATAAAGGCTCTCCAGTGCTCGCGCGCCTCTGCGAAAGCGCGGTTGGTCATGTAGACATTAGCCCGGCGCAGATGTTCCGCCTGACTCAAACGCAGCAGTCTCTTATCCGCATCACGGGAGCTGTCATCGCTTCGACGCACCGAAGCAAGGGCGCGGTCGTTGGCTGATTGAATAGGTTCGGCCGCGGATCGGGTGTTCGCTCTATTCGCTGCCGAGTTAGACGGATTGACTTGCCCTAAGCCCAAGATTACTGCCAGCGATAAAGATGACGCTATTGAAAATTGCCTGTTAATCATTTCGCTGATTCTTAACTCCCCTCGTGTCCAACTATGCTTCGATGATCTCAAAACTCGAAACGATTTCCGCGGTTGGTCTCAATGTTGCGGCAACACTGCAATATTTTGTTTCGGAAAGCTCAATTGCCTGCGCCACCGACTTCTCGGAGATATTGCGACCTGTGACGATGTGGTGCACCTCCATCCTCGAAAAGCTTCGCGGGTGGTCTTCGCGTCGCTCTGCATGCACTTCCACACGGTACTCCTTAACGTCCTCACGTTTCTTTTGCAGGATGCTAATGACATCGACTGCCGTGCAACTCCCCAGGGCAATGAGCAGAAGTTCCATCGGGCTGGGAGCTGCGCCGCGGCTGTGATCTGCGTCGAGAGTCACCGCATGTTTGGATGGAGTGACACCGATGAAAAGATGGTTGCCGGCAAACTGAACAATGGCCTTGGGGTCATCTAAACTCATTGTTGAACCTCCCAAAAGGCAGCATAACACATAGCGTTTTTCTGACTTCGACGGGCCGCTCCAGCAGCGCTCACTTTTACGGTGCTCACTTCCAACCTTAGGGCGCAGAGCGATACTCGTCCGTAATTGTGGAGTGCAAAGACTGTCCGGGCTGTACTGTTTTGGTCTTTGGGGGTCAGGTGATCGTCGGCCGGTGATTTCACAGCCCGGACCAGATCCCTAACAAAACCAAAGAATTCTATAGGTTGCCTTCTGGAAGTTCTGGACCTGAATACCTGTCCTAAAGCGTTTGTGGCACAACTCTTGTAGTGGCACAAGCCTTGTAAGGGGAGGGTGTTCGCGTGTTTTTCTGGAGCGCACATGCAACTCAGCAGATGGAGGATTTGAAATGATTAGAGCACGAAGAGGTTTTGCGGCGATAGTTGCTCTCGGACTACTTTCCATAAGCTTTAACGCCGTTGCGCAGCAACGCAGTTACCGAGGGACTTATCAATCGGTCCTGCAACTAGTACACCGAATCGAAGATCGCACGGACCTATTCCGTAATAGCCTGGACGCGACGCTCGATCAAAGTACTTTGGACGGCAGTAACGCCGAGGACAACATAAATCTTTTCGTCCGAGACTTTGATGCGGCCGTGAGCAGGTTGCGGGAACGCTTTGGCCGTCGGCAGTCTACCGCTGTTGACGCACAGGAAGTTCTCAACCGCGCAGCTGCGATTGATGACTTCTTAAGGCGGCGTCCTGTCGATGCCCGCACTCAGCGGGCGTGGTCCAACCTTCGTTTGCAGCTTAATCAGTTAGCTCGCGCTTATGGTGTTACCTGG
>JACCSP010000195.1 GCA_013812905.1 Pyrinomonadaceae bacterium | reverse complement strand
GAGGAGTTGCGCCCGTACTCGGCAAGGAACTGGTTCGTGATCAGGCGCACTTCCTGGATCAGGTCCGGGTTGTTTAATGGCTGCGCGGCACCAGCTACGCCGGGCTCGTTGTTGTCCTGCCCGTCGATCATGAAGTTGTTCGAGCGAACGCGCCCCCCATTCGAGGAGTAGCTAATTCCTGCGGCGAAGCCGGTCTGGCCCACGCCAAGCTGACTAACGCCCGGGGCCGAGAGCGCGACGGCGAGAATGTTCCGTGTGGTGCCGAGGGGCAACTCGGACAAACGCCGCGAGTCGAATCGCGTGGCAACCTCTGCATTGCTCGTATTAATCAGCGCAGCATTCTCCACCACATTCACTACTTCTTGAACACCACCGGGTTTCATTTGGACATCAATCACGGCTGCTTGATTCAACAAAAGGATAATCCCGGTCTGAACATGCTTGGCAAAACCAGCGGACTCGACAGTCACTTCATAAGGGCCGACCGTCAGGTTTTCAAAGCGATAACGGCCATCGCTATCTGCTTGTACTTTGCGTGAGATATTCGTCTCGGTATTACGCGCCGTTACACTTGCATTGGGTATTACTGCTTGTTTCTCATCTGTAACCGAGCCGGAGATGGTGCCAGTCGTCTGAGCCGCCACCGGAAGAGAAAAATATGCAAACAATGCTACTAACAGCACGAGCCTGGTTGCTTTACTCATCTGAGATTCTCCTTTTTGAACCCTAGCCGGGATGGTCTTTATCGCTGGTTCGAGTCGCTTTGAAAACCGGAATGTAAAAAGCCGTGTCCTGCATCAATTTCATGCAATAATTATTCCACTAATTTGGAGAAATGTCCTTCAATCGTTAACACCAAACTTAATAAGGATTAGACCCAAAAACCCCGACGCACAATTGACGGGACACCCCGAGGCTGCGGATTTTTGTTCAAATTAATGGATACTATCCAAACCATTGAAAACCGCGGAGGCTAGTTGAAGTTTCCAACCCCGGCGTGGTTACGGAATTCGAGAAGGTTGGCTCTACGACCCCCACGGAAAAGGAGGCCTCACTTGAACAGGGAACGAATCGTCTTCCTCGAACGGAACACTTTCGACGCTGACTTCCGACGGCCGGGCTTCAACCATAAGTGGGTCGAATACGGCGAAACAGAGCGTAACCAGATTGTGGAACGGTTGCGCGATGCCACAATTGTGATCGGCAATAAGCTGCCGCTGCGTGAGCCGGACTTGTCGCAACTCCCCAAACTGAAGCTGATAGCCGTGGCTGCCACCGGGGTCGATAACATTGACCTGAGCTATTGCAAGAGCCGTGGCATAGCCGTCTGCAACACGCGAAATTATGCCAAACACTCATTGCCTGAACATGTGCTCATGCTGATGCTGACATTACGAAGAAATCTCGTCGCATACATTCAAGATGTCCGCAACAGCAAATGGCAACAGGCAAAACAGTTCTGTTTGCTCAATCATACAATCAACGATCTGCACGGCAGCAAAATCGGAATTATAGGTTACGGTTCCCTGGGTAAGGCAGTGGCGAGGCTGGCTGGTTCAATCGGGATGCGGGTGCTTGTTGCCGAACGGAAACACGCAAGTATTACGCGGGAAGGACGAACTCAGTTTGCGGAGGTTTTACGGCTGAGCGATGTGCTCACCCTCCATTGTCCCTTGACTGAGGAGAGCACGAACCTTTTTGACGTAGCAGAGTTTCAAGCCATGAAGCGTGAGGCAATCCTAATTAATACCGCTCGCGGTGGTCTGGTAAGGGAAGAGGCTTTAGTCGAAGCATTACAGGCTGGAGTAATTGCCGGCGCTGCCTTTGACGTATTAAGTGAAGAGCCGCCCCGACAAGGAAACATTCTGCTTGATCAGAATCTTCCAAATCTGATCGTCACACCTCATGTTGCGTGGGCAAGTAAGGAAGCAATGCAGGCGCTGGCGGATCAACTTATCGACAACATTGAGGCTTTCATTGGGGGCCAGCCGAAGAACCTCGTTGTCTAATTTTTAAACAGCAGAAGTGGACGGACATTTCGTAGCTCGATTAGCAACAACTTGGCCCGATTTGGGCTGGCAACTGCAGACCAGACTTGAGGTCCCAGCTAAAAAGCCGCAAAAAAGCGGCTCCTACCTGGCTAAACTCTAACCAGCAGCATTACCTTACACCTACGACGAAACTCCTTGGCTGGCTCCCGGCGTGAGCGTCTCATCGTGATGCTCAGTTGTGTAAAGGCGAAGAATGTCCTGACCCTGGTGGGATCTAGGATCGATGGTGCGAACGTGCTTGCGACCCTGCATCTCCCAAATTGCTGTTACCTGTCCATCTTTCTCGACAGCGTGATACGAAATGTCTTCGGCCGGCTCTGTTGGCGCCTGGTCTCCGCTGCCCTCCTCAGGCGCGGCGTCAGTTGGCGCAATTTCATTCTCTAACATTTAACGCTAAAACTCCTCTCACAAACTGTTGTTGCTTGGGTTGATGAATTGTTGCACACGCCTTAGTCGCAAGTCCACCGTCCCGGAGGTGTCCTTACTGGACCAACGCCCTGCAGACATGCAAGGGCCTCCAGACGTGTCAAAACTCCGCGTTCCCATAGGACGGCTCAAGCTCCGCCAACCTGCAGGTAAATTATCGTGGGCCCCTTTGAGTTTTCAAACAGTCCATTCGCCCGGGGTCTAACGGCTGTCCCGAGTGCCGCGACCGGGCTACCTCAACGGCTCGTCCCGGGGAAACCACACCCCATCCCTGACGTTCCACCTCAATGCCTGCAACGCGTTCGGCTGTATCTATTAGAATTCGTTTCACCTGCTGCGGCGTCAACTTGGTATTCGCTTCGAGCATGCAAGCAATCGTCGATGCGACTATAGGGGACGCGAACGATGTCCCATCAACGTACTTGTAGTATCGGCTAATCACGCTACCTTCACGGAGTTTGATGGTAATCAGCTGTCTCAAGAGCGGCACGCGTAAAGCACTGGCTTCGTCCAGATCCTCGTCGACACCCTTGTGAGCCTCAATGATCGAGGGCAGCTTCTCATCAGCTGCAGCGTCCAACTCAGAATAAAGTAGCGCCGCATCCGCGGTGGGCGTATGCGGCAGAATCGGGGCCGCAACCCAGATGCTCGGAGCAATTACTTCAGGTTTTTGCAGGCCGTCAATCGTGGGTCCGTATGACGAGCGGTACATTCCGCGCTTGGCCCGATCGATCGAATTCTGGTCATCGAGTCCGCCAACCGAAATCGCGGCAGGTGAATTCGCTGGCGGTAGCACAGGATGTCCCGGCTCCAGTCCAGCGTTACCGACCGCACAGACCACAATCAATCCCTCGCTGACTGCGCGCTCGACCGTCTGACACAAGGCGCTGGTTAAGTAGGATTTCTCAAAATCTCCACCAGCGGAAATATTGACGATCTGAATACCATACTCTTCACGGTGTTTAAGGACCCATTGCAAACCACGGTCGATGTCGTCGTCAGGAATGTGTCTTGCGTTGCCAATCTTAACCAGTACCAAATTTGATTCGGGAGCTAGACCGCGGTAAAACCCGTCGGAGAGGTAGCCGTTTCCGGCCGCCACTACGGAGGTCATCATCCCATGCCAGCTTGAAACATCAGTCGTCTCCAACGACGTTGGATCATCGGTTGAATCGAAAATGCTGTGGTATGCAACGATCCGGTTCACTGGCAGGGTTAAGTCTGGATGTGCGTAGAAACCGGAATCGAGGAAGGCAATGGTGACATCACGACCAATGAACCGCTCGTCGGCATTCATGCGCAGCGGCGTCGGTAACACAAAGCTGGTTTGCGCGAAGACCGCAGCATGAGAATCAATCTGCCGTTTTGCGCGATTGAACAACTCCAAGCACTGAAGACAAACTGCCGAAGACTGCACCCCGGGCAAATTATTTTCGATAAGCACTCGCAGATCGGTCTCGATCAAGGAGAGATCTATGAGCGCGTTTCCGGAGGTGCGTCCACAAACGGGACAGATTCCTGTTTGAGCTTCGGGGGTGAGGTCGGGAGATGGCTTGCTGGCAGAAATTGTTTCCGACATGTCAGAATTGAAGTTTACCTGATTCTCTTAGATTCTTGCGAGTACCCTGAGGGCGCGGCACTGTGCAGTTCAAAATCCCCCTAAGCTTTTCGTAGTGACCACACCACGACGGAACCCCGGAGCGGTAGCGACCGGGTGCTGCGTTCAGCCCCCATTTTGGACTAGATCTGATCTCAAGAACGGAGCGGTGTTGCGGGTAGTTCCCGGTCGCTATCGCTGGCGGTTCTGACAGTGACCATTTGTGATTCGAGGGGCCCGCGTGTAAGGTATTCGCAACCGAAACGACAATGGGAGGAGCGGGATTCCATGGCTCAAGACCAGGCAAGCGCTGCTGATCTCTTTCGCTGGGCCCAGGCCCTGAGACACGAGGACCCGCAGTTGCCTTACAAGCAGATTAAGGAACGACTCCTTCGAGAATTCCTGGGAAAACCCTTTCCGCCGCTGTATAACCTGACGATTCCCGAGCAGGACGCGCGAGCCCCGGAAGAAGACTGGTCGGCCGGTCTGTCATTGGTCAGACGTGGAATCCAGTTCGAGGACTGGGGAGAGATCGCCGATGGCATACTCCTTAGTCTCGAGCAAACCGAGAACTATGAACTTGAACGCGGTCCCGAAGGAACCCGCGATAAATGGCACGATCGTTCACACGGAATTGCGGAAGCCGAAGTGCAGGCCGTCGGCAAATGGATGCCGGAAGAACTGATGAACCTGGCGGAGCGACAGACGAAGAAGTAGTCAGTGGTCCGTGGTCAGTCGTCAGTAGTTGAGAGAATTTGGAAAACAAGAGCAATAAGCACTGATCACGATAACACCGAATTGCTGCTCACTGCGTTTGACCACGACCACTGGTCTTTGAACCACCGACCACTGACTACGGACAACTGACTACGAACAATGAGTTTTCTGGGTAGCCTATCCAAAGATCCAAAATACCAGCCTGGCGATCCGCGCAACGCTGAGGATATTTCGGATCTGGACGTAATTATTAGTCCCCACACGAAACTTCCGAATCGCATTCCTCCCGGCCAAACACGGACGCGCAAGTGGCCTGTACTCGACGCCCACGGAACCCCGGATGTCGATCTGGCATCATGGTCATTTGAAGTTGACGGTTTAGTTAAGCATATTCGGAAATGGTCTCTGGACGACTTTATGCAACTGCCCGCTGCCCGCGTCTTTGCCGACTTTCACTGCGTCACGCGCTGGTCGCGGCTCGATAATGTTTGGGGCGGCATACCGACACGGGAAATCGCACGCCTTGCCGGCGTTAAGCCCGAAGCGAAGTTTGTGTTGGTATCGGCTTACGACTTCGGCTGGACTACTAACGTGCCCATTGAATTCTTTCTCAAAGAGGATTCATTGCTGGCCTGGTCACACGATGGACAACCGATACCGCTGGAACACGGCGGGCCGGTGCGTCTGATCGTGCCACAACTCTATGCGTGGAAATCTGCGAAGTGGGTTAAGGGCGTGCGCTTCCTCGAACACGACCAAGCAGGCTACTGGGAAGAGGGCGGCTACCACATGCGCGGTAACCCATGGACAGAGGGAGATGGCGAGCGGTTTCGCTGGTCCTGAAAGATACTGACAATGAGCGGCGCAAAGCGTAGCCACACCCACCGTTCCTGACTCCGAGCCAAATTGAGAACTCTAGCAGGTTTCTGAAAAAGTGGGTGTGGAGGAATAGTAAAATACGATCCACGAAATGACACTAAATAACACGAATTAAGATCTCCATTTAGTGCGGTTTAGTGTTGTTTCGTGGATCGTGTTTGTTTTTTAGCACCTGCCGAAATTGACGGAAGGCTTTGAAATGGATCAGGCATCTAGTCAGAGCGTCTCAAAGGTCGGGAAGATAAGCTTGCCCCGCTAGGGTAAGCAGCCGCTCAAGGTTGGTAAATCAGAATGCAGGCCTCGACTGTCTCGAGTCCCAACTACGCCTCGGCTGTAATCCTCCTTCGACAAAACACCGATCCAGGTGACCCGGAAGTGTTTCTGGTACGTCGTAGCGAGAAGCTCGCCTTCCTTGGGGGCTTTAGTGCGTTTCCCGGTGGACAGCTTGACACTTCGGACGCCGAGGTTCACGTGAGCAATTCCGTCGATGCTGAAAGTGGGGCAGCAATCAGTTGCGCTGCTCGTGAGCTATTCGAAGAGCTGGGTGTATTAGTCGCGCGTGGCGCCGAATCCTTAACAAAGGGCCAGCGAGTTTCCCTCCGAGACGATCTCGAATCCGGGCGCATGGCATGGCCAGAGCTGTTACGACATTACAGTCTGCGTCTTGATGGCGATGAATTTACTTTCGTGGGCCGCTGGGTGACGCCGGCTTTCAGCGCCCGCAGATTCGATACCTGGTTCTTTTTGGTCAACTGCCCTCCGAAGCAAGAACCAAATGTTATCCCAGGCGAGCTGTCATCGGGAGGCTGGATTGCGGCCGGCCGAGCTCATGAACAATGGCGACGGTCGGAAATCCTGGCAGTGCCACCAACTCTCCACGCGTTGAAAACGATTGCGGAGGGCCTGACGCCGGATCTTGTCGAGCGCTTCCTGGCAATTCCACAAGCCCATCGGGAGCCTGTTCGCCGCATCGAATTTCGCCCTAACTACATCTGCTTTCCTGTTCGCACTCCCACCAAACCGCCCGCGACTCATACCAATTGCTACTTGATCTACAACTCTCAGGAGATCCTGGTGATCGATCCCGGGTCACCGTATGAAGAAGAACAACAGGCGCTCTCATCCGCAGTCGATGATCTTGTGCGGGAAGGTCGAACGGTGCGCGACGTTATCTTGACCCACATGCATCCGGATCACGTGGGCGGCGTCAATTCACTTAGAGAACATCTGGACGGCCGGGTGAAAGTTGCAGCGCATCGCTTCACTGCTGAGTCCTTAAGCGATCCAATCCGCGTAGATCGTCTGATCGAGGACGGAGATATCATCGAACTAAGTGGTTCGCCCCGAATTGCGCTGCGAGCAATGCACACTCCCGGGCACGCCCGCGGGCACCTCTGTTTCTATGAAGAGCAAACCGGTACGCTCATTTCAGGAGACAACATCGTCGGCCTGGGATCTGTCTTGATAGATCCGCCTGAGGGCAACATGCGAGACTACCTTGACTCGCTGAGGCGAATGCGAGCGCTGCCAAATCTAAGTGTCATTTTTGGCGGCCACGGTCCGGCGATCGCAAATCCTTACTCCAGGCTTGATGAATACATCTCGCACCGGCTTGAGCGCGAGCAGAGCATTCTGAAGGCCGTTAAGGAAGGCGCGAGGACCTCTCAAGAGATTGTCGCCCGTGTCTACACTGATGTCTCCCCCAAAGCCCACGCGATGGCCGAACGCGCCGTGCTTGCTCACCTCGAAAAGCTCGAAGCAGACGGTCACGATTTTTCTGATCAGGAGGGTTGGCATGCCCGCTAGGCCCCCCTTGGGAGTGGTACCGGTTCACTTTGGCGGTACGCTCCTCGATTAGGGTACTTGCGAGACATCGCCGACTATTAAGTGGTCTCAACCAGTATCCGTTGGAGTTCTTGCTTAGAGTCTTTCAACTCAAAGTATTAAGATAGAGATACGCAAAGCTGTCGCCTCCGACACACCGTATGATTTTCTTTAGAATATTCCTATAACCAGGTAATCATTCCAATGCCACTACCAGCAACGCTGGGCGAACTGAAAGCAAGCGGTCATAAGCAGCTCCCGGTTAAAGATGAGCTACGCGCGAACCTTATCAAGAAACTGCGGGCGCGCGAAACACTCTTCCCGGGAATCGTGGGCTACAGTGAAACCGTCATCCCTCAGCTAGTGAATGCAATTCTCGCCAGGCACAACATCATCCTGCTGGGCCTGCGTGGCCAAGCCAAAAGCCGCATTATCCGACAATTAACCGAGTTGCTCGACGAACGCATTCCGGCAATCGCTGGCTCTGAAGTAAACGACGATCCCTACCACCCTATTTCTGCTTATGGTCGTGGGCAGCTTGAGCTCCACGGCGACAAATTACCGATCGCCTGGGTCAATCGCGATCAACGATTCGTAGAGAAACTTGCCACTCCGGACGTGACCATCGCGGACATTATCGGAGACGTTGATCCGATCAAAGCCGCCAAAGGCGGACACCTGTTGAGCGATGAGCTGACAATTCACTATGGCCTGCTGCCTCGCGCTAATCGCGGCATCTTCGCGATCAATGAGCTTCCGGATCTGGCCGGCAAGATTCAGGTCGGTCTCTTCAACATCATGCAGGAAGGCGACGTTCAGATTAAGGGTTACCCCGTCAGGCTCCCCCTCGATGTCATGCTTATTTTTTCCGCAAACCCGGAGGACTACACCGCGCGCGGGAAAATTATTACGCCGCTAAAGGATCGTATCGGTGCCGAAATCACCACTCACTACCCGTCGGAGGTGCCTACCGCAATCCAGATTACTCGCCAGGAGGCCTGGGTTGAGCGGGACGGATTGAAGGAACGTCTGCACATCCCTGAATTCTTGCGAGAAGTAGTTGAACAGATCGCTTTCGAAGCTCGCGACGACCAGAGGGTGGACAAGCATTCCGGTGTCTCGCAACGCCTGCCCATTACGGTCATCGAATCGGTAGTCTCCAATGCAGAGCGGCGCGCGCTTTTGACCGGCGAAGACGAGATTGTGCCGCGCGTGTCCGATGTTTATGCGGCGATTCCTTCCATGACCGGCAAGATGGAACTTGAATACGAGGGCGAACAGATCGGCGCCACCCGCGTCGCTAAGGACCTGATAAAACGCGCGGCCGGCGAGATCTTTGAAGGCTATTTCGTAGGCATCGATTTCGCGCGCACCGTGCAATGGTTTGATCAAGGGAACAACCTGCGTCTGGCAGATACGGCTTCGGCAAAGGAATGCCGAAAGCTGCTCGACGCAATCCCCGACTTGATCGAAAGCTCGCTCATCCCATTTGACTTCAAAAAGTCGGACCAGGCGCAGTTAGTCGCTGCCTGTGAGTTTGTACTTGAAGGTCTCTACGCGGGAAACAAGATCAGTCGCAACGAAGAAGGTGGCTACATAGCGGTGACCAAGGCGAAGAAAGATCGTCGTGGGATGATCTACGATGACCTCACCGAAACCGGAAAATACAGCTGATGGGCGAACGCGATCTTGTCAGAGCGGGGAGCGGTAACGACCTGGTTACGTTGGGCGGCTAACTCCGCGGCTTGAACCCAATCGCTACTGCTCCGGGTTCTGACGGCAAAGAATGAAGTTCACTCGGTACTCAAAATTCAAAGGACTCGGCATCTCATCCATTAGTCTGGGTGACTTGATGGAGGGGCTGTCTGATTCACTGCTCTCTTCCGGCTACGACGATGATTACTATTGGACCAGGGAACGCCGCCCCCAGAACACCTCTCTCGATGCGCTGCGACAAGCACTGCTACAGGCGCTAATGGATCAGGGTTTGCTCGACGAACATCAGGTTCAGGAGATGCTCGCTGAAAATGAAGGTAAGTTTAAAGGTTCGGCCCTGGAAGAAATGCTCAACCAGTTGATTGAGCGGTTGATTAAAGAGGGTTACTTAATTCTTCACGAAGAGCAGGTCAGACAACAACAGCGGCGGCGAGGGAACGGCAATCCGGAGATTTCCGAGCCGCTCCCGCGAAACGTCAAGTTTGAAGTGACCGAAAAAGGTTTGGACTTTCTTGGCTACAAGACCCTCAGGAACTTGCTGGGAAGCCTTGGTAAAAGCTCCTTCGGTCGTCATGACACCCCACAGCTGTCGACTGGGGTCGAAGCCGCCGCGGCAAGCAAAGCCTATGAGTTTGGCGATACGATCAATCTCGACGTGAACACTACGTTGTTGTCCGCGATTCAACGCGAGGGTTTGAAAGTGCCGCTCAATCTGGAGTACGGCGACCTGCACGTCCACCAGTGTGACTACCAGTCATCCTGCGCGACTGTGGTGATGCTGGATTGTTCGCATTCCATGATTCTCTATGGCGAGGATCGGTTTACACCTGCCAAGAAAGTTGCCCTCGCGCTAGCGCATTTGATTCGCACGCAGTATCCGGGCGACGCTCTCAAACTCGTGCTCTTCCATGACAGTGCTGAAGAGCTCCCACTGGCAAAACTGGCCACCACGCAGGTTGGGCCGTACCACACGAATACTGCTGAAGGTCTGCGACTCTCGCGCCGAATTCTGCAGTCGCAATGCAAAGAGATGAAGCAGATCGTCATGGTCACCGACGGAAAACCGACTGCTTGTTTTCTCGAAGGAAGCACGCCGCTCGCCAGACCTGCGCTCCGTTCTACAAAAGCGTCGGCAACTCTGTCTTCGCCAGGGCGCCGGCTGTACAAGAACTCGATGGGGGGCGATCCTTTCGTAATGGACCAGACGTTTAAGGAGGTCCAGGCTTGCCGCAAAGCCGGTATAATGATCAATACGTTCATGCTAGCAAGCGATTATTATCTGGTTGAGTTTGTTAAGCAGATGACCGCCATGACAAATGGTAAAGCCTACTTCGCGAACCCAGGCAACCTGTCACAATTTGTGTTGATGGATTTTCTTCGGCGACGAACCAGCCGTGTTCGCTGATTACAAGGGGGACGCCATGTTGCCCCCCCCCCAAACTTGCTGACGGGGACACAAACGCCGGGGTGCGCGATCGAACGAAGAATGGATTCGAACGGTTTCCGTTAATCGTAAGTAAGTTGTCGGTGAGCTAGTAGAGTGCGGGGGCTGGCGGAGTACGGACAAGCGGAATGCGGCTGGACGAGGAGAGCAAGTGGCACAATTTACCATCGCGCATAGTTCGAAGGGTGCGAAGAAGGTTGTACGCGGAATCGAGATAGCGTACGAGGACGTGGGCTCTGGTCCCTCGGTGGTGTTGCTTCATGGATATCCTTTTAATCGCTCGATTTGGCGCGAGCAGGTAGAAGCGGTCCGGCAAAATCATCGGGTAATTGTTCCCGACTTGCGCGGGCACGGCGAGAGTGCGGTAACTCCCGGACCAGCGACGATGGAAAGCATGGCCCTTGATGTGGCTTCACTGCTTGAAGCCTTGAATATCTATCGCGCCACAATCGGCGGCCTTTCAATGGGTGGGTACGTAGCCCTGGCTTTTTATCGTCTATTTCCGTTGCGAGTTCGTTCGCTCCTGCTCGCTGATACGCGCGCTCAGGCAGACACCGAAGAGGGGAAGCAGAATCGCGAGCAGCAGGCGGAAAAGTCCCTGCGCGAAGGGATGGACGGAATCGCTGACGCACTTTTGCCCAAGTTGCTCGCCCCTGAAACGGTGGCAGAGCGCCCCGATATCGTCCGGCGCCTCCGCGAGATGATTGTGGGGACGGAACCAGAAGGCGCTGCGTCAGCGCTTCGAGGCATGGCCGTGCGCAAGGATCAGACGTCCTTTCTGTCACGTATTATTGCTCCCACACTGATTCTTGTCGGCAGCAAAGACGGGCTGACTCCGATTCCAGATTCGGAACTCATGCACCGAGAGATCGGTGGCTCGCGGCTGCAGATTATGGAAGGCGCTGGCCATGTTTCCAATCTTGAACGATCTGAAGAATTCAATAGCGAGTTCATAAAGTTCCTGAACGATGTAGAGGTCTGAGTACCATCGCGAAGCCCCCGCGTAAGGGCTTTACTTCGCCGCGGAGTACAAATGGCTGGCTCCGGCACATTCACGATTGAAGAGCGCGTACGCTGGGGCGACGTTGACGCTGCTAGCATTATTTTCTACGGCGCTTACATTCGTTTCTTTGAATTTGCTGAAACCGAATTATTCCGGGCAGTCGGGCTGCCTTATAGCGTCATGTTCGATGAGTTAGACATCTGGCTCCCGCGCGTTCACCTTGAATGCGACTTTCGCCGAGCCGCGCAATTGGACGACCTGCTGGAGGTTTCCGTTTCCGTCGGCAAGTTTGGTAACAAGTCCATGCGTCTGAACTTCGAAGTTCGTCGCAAAGGTGAAGAGTCCTTGATTGCGGATGCTCACTTCGTTCTGGCCGCTGTGCGCCGCGATACCTTTGAAACCGTTACTATTCCGAAAGAATTACGATTAAGACTGGCGCCCTACACGAGGCCTGGATCGATTGAATCCTGAACTGCCATTGAAGGAAGCTCTGACCACAACCAATGACGCTCTGGACGAGAAGACCGTTGCGAGGGATCCGCTCGTCCAGTTCCAGCACTGGCTGAACGACGCAATTGCTGCAGGCCTTTCCTTACCCGAGGCAATGACCCTCGCAACTTCCACAAGGGAGGGAAAGCCTTCCGCGCGCTTGGTGCTTTTGAAACTTGCCGACGAACGTGGTTTTGTTTTCTTCACGAACTATGGAAGCAACAAAGCCCGCGACCTGGATGCGAATCCCTTTGCGGCGCTGGTTTTCTATTGGCCACAACTCGAGCGCCAGGTGCGCATTGAGGGAAGCGTTGAGAGAATCTCGGCTGCCGAGTCAGACGAATACTTCAAGACTCGGCCGCGGGAAAGCCAGCTCGGTGCGTTATCTTCGCCGCAAAGCAAGGTTGTCGAAAACCGTGAAGTGCTGGAGCAGCGCTTCCACGAGTTGGATGAGATGTACGGCGATCGTGGGGTGGAGCGCCCTGCGCACTGGGGGGGGTACCGTCTGAAGCCAGGGCGAGTCGAATTTTGGAAGGCCCGCCCTAGCCGTCTTCACGACCGGATCCTTTATGAGCAACACTCTGACGGAGATTGGAGTATCCACCGCCTAGCGCCCTAGCGTTGCTTAAAGAGATGAAGAGTAATAGAGCCAGTAAGGCGATCTACGAAACCACACGAAGTGTCTCGAATTAAGCATTCATTTCCTTTGGTTTCGTGGATCTTTTTTTTTTGCAGCTGGAAGTTAAAGGCTCGGCACATATGAGTCATTCGTTAACCAAAATACACAATATGGTCGATAGACCGGAGCCGACGAGCCTGTGAGCAAGAAACTTGCTTGTAATAGAACTTTAGAATGCGCAAGCTAGACGGGCCACATAGCGCTGCGCGCAAGCTTCTTCTTCAGATCAACGTACCCTTGCTCGCCAGCAACAAGATCTCCCAAGACGCGCTTGATCCCCCGGTGACTTCGCGCGAACCCGATCATTCTTTCCGTGAACGGCGCACCCCAAAAGTTTCCATAGAAGCGGCGGCGCATCTGTGAGGCACGCTTTAGCTCGCGCCCGAAGTCTTCGCGCCAGCGTTCCTCATAGGCTAAGGGAGTCTGAACGAGAAAACTTTCCGCGAAAAGTTCCGCTGATCGTAAGGCGTAATAGATTCCTTCGCCGGTTACGGGATCAGCAAAGCCGGCCGCGTCTCCGAGAAGCGCCCACGCTTCACCACACACCCTCCTGGTGTCCCACGTCTTATCGCTGAGACCGGGAATACGGGCAGCATATCGTTCGGCGGTCGTGGCCAGTTTCTCTCTAATCCGATGGTCGCGACCACGATCAGACTGGCGCCTCGCCCATAATTTTGCTTTCGGATCTTCGCGTTGGCGGTAGTAGCCCAGCATGAAGTCCCAGAGAAGTTTGTCGAGTGGCTGATGCTCGAAAGCCTCCTGCGTAGTGGCGATACCGAAAGAAATGTGGTCCAGGCGCGGGAATGCCCAGGCATAACCAATCCATCCAGGTAGAAAAGCGATGACTGCCGGCGACTCCCCGACCTCCGGCAGGGGCGCGCGATAACCAAAAGCGACCTCCATTTCAGACGGCGGCAAGCGCCCCGCAAGGAGTCTCGCTACTGAACTGCCGGCTCCGTCGGCGCCGACTAGCATTTGACCTGACCATTCACAGCCGGCAGCCCGGGGTGCCGGGCGGGTCAGCCGCTTTGGGTTGGAAGCGCCAGCCCCCTCTCGTAGCGTCCAGCCATTCTGAGTGCGCCTAATTCCACGTGCGGAGATTTTGGCGGGAAAGATTTCCGCGCCTGCTTTTCTTGCGCGGTCGCGCAGGTATAAGTCAAAGGCGATGCGGGAATAGATCGCAAAAGGCTCTTCCAACTGCAGATGAAGTGGTTTGCCGGAAGGAGAATACATTTCCAGTTCACCGACTGTCCGGCCGACGGCATTTAGCAAATGTGGCCACGCCTTCAGTGCTTTTGCCGTAACACCACCCCCGCACGCCTTGGGTTCGCCCTCCGGCCGGCCATCAAACAACGCTACCTTCACGCCAGCTTTTGCGAGTAACTCGGCCGCGAAAGACCCAGCCGGTCCCGCTCCAACGATGAGTGCCTCAAAATGTTCCATTGCTCGAAGGCATGATAGAGGTGTTTGTCTATCACATGCAATTGGCATTCGTTGCGTAATAGCAAAATGGTAGAATGTGAGTGTTCACCTGACAGCATTGTCTCCAACGGTCCTCGACTCTTAAACGAGCTGCGTCCGGTTGCTTTGTTTATCTTTCCGATGGGAAGCGAAAGTTCACTAGTTTTCTCGGGTATCGCTCCTCATCCTCCGATTATGGTTCCGGAGGTGGGACGTGAGGCGGTTGCTGAAGTGCGGAGATCCATCGATGGGATGGCGGAACTTACAAAGCGCCTCATCTCCAGTGGGGCCGAAACTGTTGTTCTGATTTCACCTCACGCTCCTCTAGAACCATCTGCCTTTGTTGCTTACCCAGGGCCGGTACTTCGCGGAAACTTCGCAAACTTCAGTGCATCGGCCGTGCGTTTCGAAGCTTCGCTAGACGACGAATTGCTCCAGGCAATCTCCAAAGCCGCAGCTAGGGAAGACTACGAAGTCGTAGGCCTGGCGAGCGGCCAAAAGCTGGACCATGGTACTGCAGTCCCGCTCTACTTTCTGCAACGCAACGGCTGGTCCGGCCGCGTCGTGGCCCTTGGTTACAGTTTTCTGTCTAACGAAGACCATTTACGCTTCGGCTCCTGCATCGGGGAAGCGATTAACGAAATCGGCCGCTCGGCCGGGCTAATTGCCAGTGGAGATCTAAGTCACCGGCTGAAACCTGATGCGCCCGCAGGATACTTTCCCACCGCATACATTTTTGATAACGAAGTTGTAGACGCCCTTCGCGCAAATTCTCCAGAACGTATCATCCACATCGATCAAGAACTGCGTCGCAACGCCGGAGAGTGTGGCTACCGCTCGATGCTGATCGCCTTGGGAGCCACCAGAGAAGGGCCCTGGGCTTGCGAAGTCATTCACTATGAGGCGCCGTTTGGAGTTGGTTATCTTGTTGCGCAATTGACTGGCAAGCAGCCCGCTTTGCAAGATTGCCCGAAGCCACTTACCGCCGAAGCTGATTTCGGCGAAGAGCCGTTCAGCGCCGCAAGTGTGCCTCATCTCGCCCGCGCGGCCGTGGAGACTTATGTGATCCGCGGAACACAAATAGATTCTTCTCAAGCCAGCGCGGAGCTGCTCAGTGTGCAGGCTGCGTGCTTCGTTTCTCTCAAAACGCATGAGGGACAATTACGCGGCTGCATCGGAACCATTGAGCCCGCCAAGGAGACTCTCGCGGAGGAAATCATCGCCAACGCGATCAATGCGGCCACGCGGGATCCGCGTTTTTCACCGGTTGCAGCAGAGGAACTTTCCCATCTGCGCTATTCGGTGGATGTGCTTTCGACACCGGAACCGGCCACACTCGAGGATCTCGATCCGGCGGTTTACGGTGTAATTGTAGAGGATGAATCGGGTTCATACCGGGGCTTACTGCTGCCCGACTTGGAGGGAGTGGACTCGGTAGCGAAACAGGTTGAGATCGCGGCGCGAAAGGCCGAGGTTCCGCCGGAAACTCCTATTAAGCTCTCGCGTTTTCGTGTTAGCAGATTTGGTGAGAGGTAGGTTACAGAATCGGAAGCTGAGGCTGTGATGTTAATTACTTATTACTAGACATCAAGGTTTCTCACGTCGAGAGCGTTGTCCTCGATGAACTTGCGTCGCGGTTCTACTGCGTCGCCCATCAGAACCGTAAACATTTCATCGGTTTCCACCGCGTCGTCGATTCTGACTTGGAGAAGCGTTCGTTTCTCCGGATTCATGGTTGTCTCCCACAGTTGCTCCGGGTTCATCTCGCCGAGCCCTTTATATCGTTGAATGCTCAAATCTTTTTTTGCTGCGGCCAGGACCTTTTCAAGCAGAGCATCGCGTGTGGCAATCTCTTCCTGAGTTCCATTCGCCCCTGTGGTGAAAGGCGCCGCCAGTTTATCTTCGAGCTCACCATAAAATTCAACTGCTTTCTGAAACTCTACAAAACTGGCGAAGTTCCAATCGATGGAAAGGTTAACACCGGAGTTGGTTGAGGTTTCGATCTCCCACAATCCATGTTCCTCATCGGGCGAGAGCTCGGTTTTATAACCGGCCTTGGACAGGACGGCTTCCACCATGGCCATTAGGTCACCGTCCTGAAAGATCTTTCGAAGAGTTGCACCCTCTGTGCGCAAGACGCCGGTTTTGCCGCCGAAAGCCTCCAACAGAGTTTGCAGCAGGTGGGAATCGCCTCCGATGCGCCGCGCCGCTCGTTCACAGTAATGCTTAAAGTCGACGAGTTTCTCCAATGATTTCGCTAGTTCTTTACCTTCGATGACGTCTTTAGCGCCTGTTGTCTTTACAGTCATGTCGGCTGTTGCCATGCGCATCAGGTAGCGGATCATTGAGCCTTCGTCTTTGATGTATTCCTCTTTCTTGCCCCGCTTCACCTTAAATAAGGGTGGCTGTGCGATATACACGTATCCCTTTTCAACTAGCTCCGCCATCTGTCGATAGAAGAAAGTTAACAACAGCGTTCTGATGTGGGAACCGTCGACGTCAGCGTCGGTCATCAGAATGATCTTGTGATAACGGAGCTTGCTGGCGTCGAAATCTTCTTTCCCGATCCCAGTTCCCAGCGCCATGATGAGCGATTTGATTTCGCTATGCCCCAGCATCTTGTCGAATCGAGCCTTCTCGACATTAAGGATCTTGCCCTTGAGCGGAAGAATCGCCTGGTTCTTTCGGTCGCGGCCCTGTTTAGCGGATCCACCTGCCGAGTCGCCCTCGACGATGTAAATCTCGGACAGGGATGGATCGCGCTCCTGGCAATCAGCCAGCTTTCCAGGCAGCATGGTTGAACCCATCGCGCCCTTGCGCACGATTTCTCGCGCTTTCCTGGCAGCTTCGCGCGCCCGGGCGGCGTCCAGAGACTTCCCGACAACCCTCCTGGCAACTGTGGGATTCTGTTCGAAGAATTCCGTTAGCCGTTCGTTTAAGAACGACTCCACAGCACCCTTTACATCTGAGTTAAGCTTGCCCTTGGTCTGTCCTTCAAACTGGGGTTGAGGCAGCTTGACGGAAATAACCGCAACCAGCCCCTCGCGAACATCATCGCCGGTCAGAGAACTCTTGAAGTTCTTCGCGAGGCCGGACGATTGGCCGTAAGCGTTGATCGTGCGCGTAAAAGCCGAACGAAACCCGGAAAGGTGAGAGCCACCATCCACAGTGTTTATATTGTTTGCAAAGGAATAAACTTTCTCGTCGTATCCATCGTTGTACTGGATAGCAACTTCGATCGAGAGGCTGTCGCCTTCCTTTTCAAAATAGATTGGTTTATCGTGAAGCGTGGTCTTATTCTTGTTCAGGTGTTTCACGAATTCTGCAATGCCGCCCTTGTAGTAGAACTCATGTGAACGCTCCGGCTCTTCCCGCTCGTCTTTAATCGTGATGCGAATGCCCTTATTGAGGAAGGCCTTCTCGCGCAAACGCTCGGAGAGCTTATCGAAGCTAAACTCGGTGTGAACGAAAATCTGTGAGTCCGGCTTGAAGGTGATCTTGGTTCCGCGCTTCCTGGTTTTTCCTGTCTGCCTCAAGGCAACAACCGGAATCCCACGAACATACTCCTGTTCGTAAGTCTTACTGTCTCTCCATATCTCCAGGCGTAAGGTCTCTGAAAGAAAGTTGACGCAAGAAACACCCACACCATGAAGGCCGCCGGAAACTTTGTACGCATTGGAGTCAAATTTTCCGCCGGCATGTAGCTTGGTCATCACAACTTCCGCGGCCGACCTTTTTTCTTTCTTAATTTCGTCAACCGGAATTCCGCGCCCGTTATCGATTACAGTAATCGAGTTGTCGAGATGTATCGTCACTTCAACGGTGTCGCAATATCCAGCCAGCGCTTCATCTATTGAATTATCGACAACCTCATAAACCAAGTGGTGAAGACCTAACTCTCCGGTTGAACCGATGTACATCGCCGGGCGCTTTCGGACGGCTTCTCGCCCCTCAAGAATCGTGATGGAGGAGGAATCGTATTTCTTGTCCGCCGTTATACTTGCTGTGGCCAAGCTATTCTCCTTAACTCAAATCAATACTTCGTTTTTGGTAGATGTGTTTGTTTGAAACGCTCAGGGCGACTTACTTCCTATGCCAAAACCGGGGAAACTGAGTCTCTTTTGGGTTCGCTGTTGGTCACTTTACCCCCTTCAATTTCATATACACTTGCTCTCGAGATAAATGTCTGGACGTGGGAGCGTTTCGAAGTTGTAATGAACGTCTGAGTGCGACCTTCTAGGTATTCCAACAGAGTGTTTATCCTCTTTTCGTCCAGTTCCGAGTCCACATCATCGATGAGAAAAAGCGGGTATTCATGATGCTGGGAATTATACACCGAAATTGCCGCTAAGTCTAATAATAACAATGCGCTACGCTGTTGCCCGGCGCTCCCGTAAATCCGCATTTCGTGCCCCTCCAAAAGTATTTCTAAATCGTCACGATGCGGACCTATGAGGGCACGGCCGGCTGATAATTCTACGTCAAGTCGAAGACGCAGGCGGCGGTCGAGCAGCGACTTGTAATTATGTAAATCGCCCTTATGCTCCAGCGCCGAAACGTATCGGATTTGAATCTCACGGCGCTCGAAGAGTCCGCGCTCCAGGACTTCGTTTATCCGCCCAATGTAGTCTGTTCTAGACTCATGTATCTGATGCGCCAGGTTCACTAATTGTTCATTCCAGGGCGCCACTAGATCTTCTGTCTCGGCTAAACCTAGCCCGGTCTCAACGGAGTCCTGAAGAATTCGGTTTTTCTGTTTGATCACCTTCTTGTAGCTGGAGAGCGTTTGCACGTAGGCCGGTCTCAAAGAAGCGACTCCACGGTCAAGGAAGCGTCTTCTCGCTTCCGGCATTCCTCTAACTACCTCAAGTTCATCGGCAGTAAACGCAAAAACCTGCAGTTGACCCAAATATCTTACCAACTGTTCCCTCTTATCATTGACCGAGATTGATTTCGTCTTGCCTTGGAGTGTGATCTGCATCTCTCGCTGAATTTCACCGCTGGAGACTTTACCTCTTACGAAGGCCATCTCAAGGCCAAATCTTATTGATTCCTGAAGACGCTGGGTACGGAAAGATTTTGTTCTGGAGAGAAGATAGATGCCCTCCAACCAATTTGTCTTGCCCTGCCCGTTGTTTCCGAAAATAATATTAAGCCCGGAGCCCCAGAAGATCGTTCCATTTAAGTTGCGGAATTGGTGGGCCTCAATAGACTCGAGGATCATAGTTCGAAGTTTAACATATCGGCGATGAAGTTCTTGAGAGGTAGCAGCGAAATAGCTAGAGAAACAAATACGAAGCGCCCTCCTTTCCACCCTGGAGAGCGCTTCGGAAATTATAAGGAATAGTTAATTATTATTAATGTAAGCGAGACTGTGTTAATCAGATGCGCATTGGCATCACGACATATTTATATTCGTAGTCGCCGCTCTCAGCTGGGCGAAGTTGGGCTTGGGAGTTTCCGTCTTTGAACTCAAAAGCTACCTTGCCATCACCCATCACGTTCAGGAAGTCCTGCAGATATTGCGCGTTGAATCCGATGTCGGTCTCCTCTCCAGAATATTCAGCCTGAATAGTCTCGCGAGCTTCTCCTTCCTCGGCGTTCTGCGAACTAATGACTAATTGATTCGGCTCAAGATGAAAGCGGATGGCGTGCGAGCGGTCGTCCGCCATGAGAGCCACACGCCGAATTGCTTGATTAAGAAGAGCACTATCAAACTCGACCGACTTATCGTTATTCTTGGGCATTACCATCTCGTAATTTGGAAACTGCCCGTAGAGCATTCGGGAGATTAATAGTCTTGAGCCCACTTCAAAGTAGATATGGTTTTCATCCATTCCCAAACTAATCTCACCGTCAAAGCCGGCCGTCAACTTCGTCAACTCAGCCAGTGTTTTTCTAGGTATTAACGTATCTAGGTTCTCTGTTGCGCCGTTTTTCGCGACCGCCTTTCTTTCCACATAGGCGAGCCTGTGGCCATCCGTAGTAACCATCTTGGCCCCTGATTTATCCAAGATGAACTTCGCGCCGGAGAGTGTGTATCTCGATTCTTCCTGAGTTATCGCGAATATTGTTCGGTCGATTAGCGCCTTTAAAACACCGGCGGGAATTTTTGTAGGGGCAGATTTAAAAGTAGGTACTTCCGGAAATGCATCGCGACCCACGCCAACCATCTTAAACTTCGAGCGATCGCATTTCACTGTAACCCAGTCGTTATCTTCCTTTTTAAAACTTACTGGGGCATCGGGGAGCAGTCTGGCAATCTCGAAAAGTTTTCTCGCCTGTACGCAGATAGAACCGGGAGTACTAATCTCTTCTGCGTCCATATCACAGCGAATGCTTACGTCCAGGTCCGTTCCGGTGATCCTGATTGTGGTTTCCCCAACGGACTCAATCAAAATATTTGAAAGAACCGGAATGGTATTCTTCCGCTCGACCACTCCCTGCACGAAACCGAGTTCTTTTTGAAGGTTCTGTTTACTAACGACGAACTGCATGACTTACACTCTCCTTAAGTCTTTAAATTCTCTTCAGGAAAAAATTTACGATGACCTTCTTCTCCTGTTGCCTAAGAAATTAGTATCTTTAATACTAGTAGTAGTAATAGTACCCTGTTGATCTGAGGAAAACTAACTAAACTTATTAGGCTCAACGCTTAAAACTCCAAACCGGCTGTGGATAAGATATTATCAAAGGAGACTGTTACTGAAAAAAAGCCATAGCGCTTTGGGATTTTCGAACACGCCGAGGCCTGTGATATTTGTTTTAAGCGCCTCGTACCCGCGGAAAATCGGAGCGTAAAACCTGTATAAGACTTGGCCCACTTTTTATTTCTCAAAGCGCTGAGAAAGATCGTTGACGAGCTTTTGCAGTCCGGAGTCATGAGATTTTAGGGATTCGATTTTAGCAAAGGAGTGAATAACGGTCGTGTGGTGCTTACCACCGAATGCCCTCCCAATCTCTGGATAACTGTGTTTAGTTAACTTCTTACAAAGATACATAGCGATTTGCCGAGGTCGAGAGAACTGCCGGGCATTGCTCTTTGAGATTAACTCCTCGACCCTCATCTTGAAGTTGTCAGCCACGACTTTTTGAATATGTTGAATCGTGACTGCCCCGGATTCCTCCTCGCCGGCTATGTTGCGAACTGCGTCTTGCGCCAGAATCTTTGAGATCTTGTCCCCGCGCAACGAAGAAATAGCTATAAGACGCACAAGAGACCCTTCAAGTTCACGAACGTTGTTCTTGACTCTTGTAGCAATAAAGAGGGCGACTTCACCGGGGATGGTCACTCCCATGATCTCGGCTTTGCGGTTCAGGATAGCAACTTTAGTTTCAAGATCTGGAGGCTCGATGTCAGCTATCAGTCCCCACTCGAAGCGGGAATGCAGTCTTTCTTCAAGCGTCGGGATCTCTCGCGGAGGGCAGTCGGAACTAATAACAATTTGCTTTTGTTGGTCGTAAAGGGAATTAAATGTGTGAAAGAACTCTTCTTGAGTACGCTCCTTTCCAGCCATGAACTGGACGTCATCGATTAAGAGTACATCGACGGATCTGTACTTCTCGCGGAACCCATGTGTCTTGTCATAGCGAATGGCGCTAATTAACTCATTCATGAACTTCTCTGACGATAAGTAGCACAATTTTAGGTGGGGGTTACTCTTCTGTATCGCTTGACCGCAGGCGTGCATCAGGTGGGTCTTACCCAAGCCAACTCCGCCATAAAGATAGAGCGGGTTATAGGTCCTTCCAGGCGCCTCCGCCACGGCCAACGATGCCGCATGAGCAAACTGATTGCAGGAACCGACAACAAAGCTGTCGTATGAGTACTTTGAGTTGAGAGATGGCTCTGGAATATAGCTTAAAGGGGCGCAGGCAACCGCAGTAGCGAAGTGAGGGGATTCTCGATTTGTTCTAAGGCCAAAGCGTCCGCCGGATTGACCCGCGGAAGCCAACTCGTCAGCCACATCGTTACCGACCGTATCCAGAGCAGTGAGACTTTGGGCGGGGACGTTTGCTACTTCCCAATCCAAGTTATATCCAGCGAGCCTCACCTCGGATAAGGACTGCTCAAGTAATTCGGAATAGTTGTGTTTTACCCAATCCCTAACCACGGAATTCGGCGCGCAAAGACGGACCACCGAACCTACTCTATCTATCCCTCGAAATTCAATCGCATTGAACCACGTTTCTACGGTCTCGCGGTTAAGCTTCGTTTTGATGGATTCGAGAATGCAATCCCATATGCCGTCTTCGCAAACAACACCAGTCATTTCAGAGCAGCTTTCCTTTGTACAATCAGCCTTACAAGAGAAGAACGAAGAGGGGCCGCCGTATGGTTCCCGCAGCGGCCTTTTCCACAGGGTTTTCCTCAGCTCTGTGGAAAACCAGCCAACCCCTAAGGTGATGGTTTAACTATATATCTATCAAGTACTTAGCGGCAGTCGTCCTCAAGAGCCCGGAGACTAACACACAGTTCGTATGGGATCAAGCGGACGATCTGGCATAAAACACGTTATGAAATCAGCTCCTCAAAGGGGTTCGGACAGGCTGGTCAGCGCTTCTTATCCAGGGAGTTTTTGATTTCCTTTAGTCGCCAAGTTCGAAGGTCCGAGGAAACTACTCTAGCGACCTCGGGCTTGACCCCCTTGGGGAGGTGCGTGGGTTATATTTTAATTGAGTGCCGCGGAGTTTTGTTGCCTTTCCCTATTCTTGACATAAGGGAGAGGGGCAGTTAGTCTTACCGTTTTCGCGCTGGAGGAGACCGAATCAGATGGCCAAGCCCACTTTTCAGCCAAACAACAGGCGCCGAGCTAAGACTCATGGCTTTCGCGCCAGGATGGCCAGCAAGAATGGCAGGCTGGTGCTGAAACGGAGGCGTGCCAAGGGGCGAAAGCGCCTCACGCCGTTTCATTACTAACCTTCGCTTTATGGAAACGACCCTTCGCGGTAGCAAGGAGTTTCAGCGGGTTTATCGGACCGGAAAGCGTTTCGAGGGCCACCTCCTGACCGTCTTTGTGCTACCGAATTCTCTAACACAACATCGCTTGGGGATCACTGCCTCCCGAAAAGCGCTGGGTAGGGCAGTAGATCGGAACCGAGCCAAACGTTTGCTTCGTGAGGCCTTCAACGTTACGAAACCGCGCCGTGACCGATTGAAGAAAAGATACGATTGGGTACTGAACGCCAGGAGGTCTTTATTGTCCCTTGAGAGTCGACGACCGTCTGATGAGTTTGAGCAGATGATCGCAAGTGTGGAGAGCGAAGAAGCTTCAGTAGTTGAAGCGCAAGTGATGTGAAGATAATTCTGATTTCATTCCTAAGATTTTATAAACTAGCTCTGTCGCCTCTGCTTCCGCCTGCTTGTAGATTTGTACCTTCCTGTTCAGAGTATGCCATGGAAGCCATTGATCGCTATGGATCGGTCCGTGGAAGCTCGCTCGCGCTCAAAAGGCTGTTTCGCTGCCACCCGTTCAATCCCGGTGGGTATGATCCTTTGAAGTGAAGCGTTCGGCAAAGTCTAAGAACCGTTAATTAAATCTAAGATGCAACAGAAGCGTTTGATACTAGCATTACTAATTTCGACGGCGATCCTGTTTTCGTGGAGCTATCTCTTCCCTGTAAAACCGCCCTCCCATGACCAGTCTGCGGAAACCTTGCCTGCTGCCTCACCGACCGCCCCGCCGGCGAATCCCATGGGAAGTCCTGCGACCGCGGCTCCTAAGTTAACTTCGGCGGTCGATGCTGGGCAAGTCGCGCGCAGGAGCTTGCGGATTAAGACGCCTCTCTACGAGGCGACCCTGGATAGCCTGGGTTCCGACGTAGTGAGTTGGATTATCAAGAAGAACAAGGACAGCGGCCGGGATATCTATTCCGTAGCTGGAGATAAGAACAATAAGGTTCCACTAGAGCTGATTTCGCCCGAGGGGCTAAAGCGCGAACCGCGCGAAGCACCTCTGGCGATCGCTACTGGGGACAGTTCTCTCGACGTTCTTCTGGCGACGGCAAACTACGAAGTCGAGGGAGTAGACTCTCGAAACGGCGATGTTGAGATCACTCTTAGTGGGAACCAGAAAAGATCCATCACTTTTCTTCTTCGTGACGGGGGAAGCGGATTGAACTTAACGAAGAAGCTTACCTTTGATGCCGAACGGTATAGCACAGACTTAGAGGTACTGCTCAAGCGCGGCGACCAGGTCGTTCCTCAAGTTAAGCTTAAAATTGGACCGGGCATTGGCGACCACGGAATCAAACACCACACGTTTTATTCGGTAGCACCTGAAGCAATTGCGGCAGTTGGTGATGAGATCGAGCGTCACGCGGCTGCGGCAATCAACGCTGACAAGAACAGCCCGGACCGACTGAATCTTCCAGGTCCAGTTGAGTGGGCGGGCATAGGTGATACCTACTTCGCGATGGTGGCGATACCTTCGAAGAGACTAGATGGTCTTGAGTATCGTACGATCCAATATAACCACCAAACCAATGGATCACAAGAAAGCAGATACCTGGTATCGGCTTTCGTGCCCATCCCCAGCGATGGGTCGAAGACCACGCTCTATGCGGGGCCCAAGGACCATTACATTTTGACTGGCGCCGGGGAGAAAATTCAAGAGTCTGTGGGAAAGAGTGTCGAACTCGAAGGCGTGATTGATTATGGATGGTTCAGTTGGCTGTCTCGTCCAATAGCAGTTCCCATTCTAAAATCAATCCGTTTCTTACATCAGCTTACCAATAGTTACGGTCTCGCAATCATCCTCTTTACCATCGTTATCTACTCACTTTTTTTCCCTTTAAAATGGCGCTCCTCGAAGGCAATGAAGAAGGCCCAGCGGTTAGCGCCTCGAATGAAAGATCTGCAAGAGAAGATCAAGGGAATGAAGCAGAATGACCCGCGATTGAAGGAGCTCCAGATGGAGCAGTTGCGTCTTATGAAGGAGGGCAATCCGCTGGGGGGTTGCTTGCCTCTGCTCATTCAGATGCCCTTTCTCTTTGCACTATACCGGGCGATCACGATCTCTCTTGATTTTCGCCAGGCAACTTTCCTTTGGTTGCCCGATCTTTCGGCCGGCGATCCACTTCATGTACTCGAGTTTCTGATGGCCGGCACCATGATCGTCCTGCAATTGATTACGCCGGCACCATCAGCAGATCCTTTGCAGCGAAAAATGATGGCCATCGGGATGCCGCTGTTTATGCTTTATGTTTTGTGGGGAGCCCCATCCGGGTTATTACTTTACTGGCTGGTAGGAAACATTGTAGGTTTCAGCCAGCAGTTTCTGATAAATCACCTCACGAAGTCCGAGGGTGATGAGGAGCCTCCGCCGGAAAAACAACCGCCGGAAAAGCGGCCGCCCGCCGGACCGACCAAGAAACTAGCGACCTCTAAGGCTTAACAGTTCGGAATTTGTGGAGTTCATTTGATTATGCAAGAGACTTGCGAACAGGCCGGGAGTTTCCTTCAATCGGTTCTAGAGAAAGCCGGTTTTGAGCTGGAGGTCGCGACTGAGCAGGCGGCGGATCGGTGCTTGCTGAACTTGGATGGGAGGGATGCAGAATTGCTCCAAGCGGAAGGCGGTGAACTGCTCGAATCGCTGCAACATCTCGTCATCCAGGCCTTTGGGCGAAATCTGCCCGAAGGGCAACGGATCGTCTGCGATGTTCACGGTTTCCGCGCCACCAGGGAAACTGAACTGCGCGCAATGGCGTTGCATGCCGCGGCCCAGGTCCGAGCAACCGGAGCCGTTTTTACTTTTGGATCGATGAATGCGCAGGAACGGAGAGTAATTCACGTTACCTTGGCCGAAAGCGAAGACTTGCAGACGGAATCCATCGGGGAAGGCCCAGAGCGCAAGCTCCGGGTTGCTTTTAAGAAAAGCAAGGCGTAGTTTGCGCCTGCTCAACATTGCTCGTGAAGACACCGGATGAGCAGTAATGGACACGATAGTCGCATTAGGGACCCCCGCAGGTCGCAGCGCCATCGGAGTCATCCGACTAAGTGGACCTGACTCCCTCTCGATTGCTAGGTCCATCGTTGGTGAAAATTACTTTAAACCAGAACCCTCACAACCTGTTCTAAGAAGTATCAAGGGCACCGCTTCTAATTCGATCCTCGATAGAGCACTCTTAACCTTCTTCCCCGGCCCCAACTCCTACACAGGCGAAGACCTGGTTGAGATCAGTTGCCACGGGTCGCCAATCGTTCTGCGGCAGGTAATTGATCTAACGCTAGGGTTAGGCGCTCGGCCAGCTGGTCCAGGTGAGTTCACCTTGCGTGCACTCAGTAATGGAAAAATGAACCTGACCCAGGCTGAAGCTATTCGCGACCTGATCAACGCGCAGACTGAGGCAGCGGCGCAACAGGCGCTTCGTCAGATGATGGGAGAACTGTCGTCGCGGCTTCGGAGACCCCAGCAAGCATTAATTCATACAATAGTGCAACTGGAGTCAGCCCTGGAGTTTGTCGAAGACGACCTGCCGGAGCTTAAGAGGCAGGACATCGTTGGAGAGTTAACTGAGGTTGCGTCGGACCTTCATAACCTGGCTTCCACGTTCGAAGTGGGCCATTTGCTGCGCGACGGGGTCAGAGTAACTATCGTCGGACGGCCGAATGTTGGTAAGTCCAGTTTATTCAACAAGTTACTGGCTTTCGAACGGGCGATTGTGACAGAGGTCCCGGGCACTACACGCGACACTCTAACTGAGCGTCTTGGTCTTGATGGCATTCCTATTCTGTTGACGGACACTGCTGGTCTGCGTGAGTCGTCGGATAGAATCGAGAGCATAGGAGTGGAGCGAACGCGTCAAGCGATGGCGGAGGCAGATTTGCTGGTGGTCGTCCTCGACGGGTCAGAGGATCTCCGCGCAGAGGATTTAAGCGCGCTCTCGCAAGCAAAGAGTGCACGGCATATCGTTGCCATTAATAAGAGCGATGTAGCGTCTTTCGATACCCTCGAGAAGTCTCGACCCAGCTATGAGGCAGGGAGCGTCAATGTATCTGCGGTCACGGGGTTCGGCTTAGAAACCTTACGTGCTGCTATACTGGAGCCCTTCGTAGCCGGTGACTCGCCAAACGCAGGATTCTTAATCACAGATGCGCGGCACTATGATCTGTTGCTTCGCGCGCGGAATGAGGTCCAATCGTCGTGGGAGTTGTTGCAAAGGGGGGCCAGCGAGGAACTGGTGCTAATTGGACTTCATAATGGTTTAAGATTTCTGGGACAGATAACAGGCGAGACTTCGACCGATGAGATCCTATCGGAGATCTTTGCAACGTTCTGCATAGGGAAATAGCGATGAGTTTTGACGAAGTCTTTGATGTGATTGTTATCGGTGGCGGGCACGCCGGCTGCGAGGCTGCGTCCGCCGCTTCAAGACTAGGTTCGCAGACGGCACTTGTGACGATGAACCTCGACCTCATTGGACAGATGTCGTGCAATCCAGCCATTGGTGGGATCGCCAAGGGACATCTAGTTCGGGAGATAGACGCGCTTGGCGGAGTTATGGGACGAGTCGCGGACCGGGCCGGTATTCAGTTTAGACTGTTGAACCGTTCGAGGGGGCGAGCCGTTCAGTCTCCGCGCGCCCAAGCCGACCGTTCAATGTATCGCAAGGAGATGAGGAAGACTCTTGAGGGGACACCGAATTTACATCTGCGGCAGGGAATGGTGATGGAACTCGTACTTCGGCAGGGCAGAATGGCTGGGATTAGATTGCAGGATGGCCGCAAATTTGGCGCCCCCGCAGTGGTGATATCAACCGGAACATTTCTGAATGGTGTGGTACATACCGGTCGTCAGACATACAAAGCCGGAAGGGCTGGGGAACCGTCATCCATTGAACTTGCAGAGGCTTTGAAGCGCTTGGGTTTCCCAGTGGGCAGGCTAAAAACGGGTACTCCCCCACGACTCGACGGTCGGACTATCGAGTGGTCCGCCTTCGAACCTCAACCCCCGGACGAGGTGCCAGTTCCCTTCTCGTTCGCTACCGATGAGATTGCACAGGCACAACTCAATTGCTATGTAGGTTACACGTCCCCAGGCGTTCACGCGGCAATCAGACAAAACCTCCATTTGTCTCCCTTGTACTCCGGGCAAATCCGAGGCATCGGCCCCAGATACTGTCCTTCGATTGAGGATAAGGTAGTTAAGTTCGCGGATAAGGATCGGCACCAGCTGTTTCTGGAACCCGAGGGTCACGATACCAATGAGGTGTATTTGAACGGATTTTCAACGTCATTGCCGGCTGAACTTCAGCAAGAGTTAATTAGACTAATTCCGGGGCTGGAGGTGGCGCGAATCATCCGGCCCGGTTATGCGATCGAGTACGATTTTGTCGATCCTCGAGAACTGGGTCCCGATTTGCAAACAAATCGGGTCGTAGGCCTGTTCCACGCTGGTCAAATCAACGGAACGACAGGCTACGAGGAGGCGGCTTGTCAGGGGCTGATTGCCGGTATTAATGCAGCGTTAGCTGTTCAGGGTCGGCCCAGATTTCGGGTACGGCGCGAGGAATCGTACATCGGCGTTCTAATTGACGACCTTATAAATCAAGGTGTGGATGAGCCTTATCGAGTGTTCACCTCCCGGGCCGAGAATCGCCTTTCTCTCCGTTACGACAACGCAGATGAGCGGCTTGAGTCATACGGCCGAAACCTTGGATTGGTGGGTGACTTCGACTGGGAACGATTCACTCAGCGAAGAGATAGGCTGGCTCGACTAGGCAAAATATTGGAGGGCACTCGGCTCAAACGGTCTGATGCCGCATACGCGGCCATTAGTGCCAAGCTCGGAGTGGATCTGGGAGATTCGGTAACGTTGGCGCAACTTGGAAAGCGTTCCGGCGTGGGCGTAGATATCATCCGGTCGATTTTACCTGCGGAGAAGTTGCCCGGCATCACCGATTCTGAGATTGAGTCGGGGTTAGCAGACTCGCTTTATGCGGGATATATTGAGGCGCAGCGACTCAACGTGCAGCGCGTTCACCAGCATGACAGTCTCCAGATTCGACCTGACTTCATCTTCCGCGGGTTGAGTGGACTTTCACATGAAATGGTTGAGCGGTTTGAGCGGGCTCGGCCCCTGACCTTTGGCCAGGCTCGCCGGATACCAGGTCTCACACCCGCTGCGCTATCAACGCTGCTTATACACTTGTCGGTTTGCGACCACCCGGCTTAATCGCTTGGATTTCTCACGCCGAACTGTTCCACGTGAAACATCATATCAAATGTCTAAGCCACGGATTGTCTTATGGCGCCCCAGCGGCATTTTATGGTAGCTTGGCACCGCAACAAAAGGGCTAGAGGGAGCAGTTCTAATGGCCAGGAGAATCGCAGTTGCTAACCAGAAAGGTGGTGTGGGAAAAACTACAACCGCGGTCAATTTGGCGTCAGTCATGGCCAGTCAAGGCATTCGGGTATTACTCGTGGACGCCGATCCCCAAGGAAATGCGACCTCGGGAGTTGGTGTACCTCGTGGGAGTTTCCGAAAGAGTGTCTATCACAGCATTGTGCTGGCTGAGCCTTTGAAGGGTGTAATCCTTACTACCGAACTTAGCGACCTCCATATCGCCCCGGCCAACAAGGACTTAACGGGAGCTGAGGTGGAGTTGGTCGATATGGACAAGCGGGAGTCTAGGCTTCGAGAAGCACTGGAATCGGTGGATAACGACTATGAATTCATTATAATCGATTGCCCTCCATCCCTCGGCCTACTTACGCTCAATGCACTTACTGCAGCGAAATCTCTGTTGGTGCCCATTCAGGCTGAGTATTACGCTCTCGAGGGGGTGACTGAACTCTTCGACACCCTCGCCCGAATTCGGCGGTTACATAATCCCACCCTCACAATCGAAGGTCTACTGCTCACCATGTATGACGAGAGAACAAATCTATCTGCCGCGGTATCCTCGGATTTGAGAGACTTCTATGGTCAACAAGTCTTTCAGACCGTCATCCCCCGGAATGTTCGACTCGCTGAAGCTCCAAGTTACGGAAAACCTATAATTTTGTATGACAAGCAATCGAAAGGCTCGGAGGCCTACATCGAGTTAGCCAGGGAGATACTTGCTCATGACGAGAAAGCCGCTGGGCCGGGGGTTGGGCGCACTGCTGTCGGCTGAAGAAACCGGATCGGCCGAACAGCCGAATGAGATTGCGATCGACTCGATTGAGCCTGGCAGTATGCAACCCCGAACTCGCTTCGACCAGGCTCGATTGGAGGAGCTCGCGAAATCGATCAGATCGAATGGCGTGGTTCAGCCCCTTCTGGTGAGACGGAAAGGTAGCAACTATGAATTGATTGCCGGGGAACGACGTTGGCGCGCTGCGCAGCTGGCCGGGTTGAGCCACGTGCCGGTGGTCGTACGAAGCGTGCCTGACGAAAAGATCTTGGAACTCGCTTTGATTGAGAATATCCAACGCGAGGATCTGAACCCAATCGAAGAAGCGCAAGCCTATAGGAAACTCATTGATTCTATTGGCCTAACACAAGAGACTTTGGGGGAACGCGTGGGCCGGGATCGAACATACATAACCAACTACCTTCGTCTCCTACGTTTGCCCCAAGACATTCAGCGCCTAATCGAAGACGGCAAGCTGTCGACAGGTCATGCGCGGACACTTCTAGGGGCCACTGATAGCGATACGCAGCGCCGCATTGCGCGAAGAATTATGGAAAGAGGCTTGTCTGTCAGGGAAACAGAACGGCTGGTGCGAGAATTAGATGAGAGAGGAACAAAGCCGCGGGCCGCTAAGGCTAAAGATAATGACCCCAATGTACGAGCGGCTGAGACCAAACTGCGTCGCCATCTAGGGACGCAGGTGCGAATCATTCAGAATCCTAATGCAGAGGGTGGACGAATAGAAATCGAATTCTACAACCCTGGGGACCTCCAACGCCTCTTCGGATTACTCCTGGCGCTTCCAAATCCGCTGCCCCGTTAGTGCCATTGTACAATGTAGTCGTGCTCTTTGCCGGAGCTCGCCCCTGTTGTATAGTATAAAGGCGCGCTTCGGCCATTACGGTACACGCGTTGCGAACTTGACCCCATTTTGGCTGAATGCTAGACTCGCGAACTTTTGTGATTCTACTATTTTTCTCCGGGAAGCCGGGACGCTGGACAATTTATGGGCTTCATTTTACTAGGATTAGCCGGTGAATCCATCCAGTTAGTGCCGGACGGCACACTCCTTTTGCATGGGGCGCTCATCATCCTCATGGTGGTGGTTCTGAATAGGACTCTTTTTAAACCTATTAACAAGATCCTGCAGGAGCGTGATCGACGCACCAGAGGACTTTTAACCGAGGCTGAACAAACGCTGGTAAGCATTGATAAAAGCCTCCGGCAATACGAACAGACACTGCGACGGACTAAGGCTGAGGGATATCAACTCCTTGAGCGGCAACGCTCCGATGCAATTCTTGAACGGGAGCAGCAGATTGCTTCTGCCAGGGAGTTGCTGAGCAAGCAAACATCGGCTGAGAAGCAGGAGATACGGTCTCAGGCGGAGGCCGCTCGTACGTTACTCTCGAAAGAAGCGACCAGCACCGCGTTGAGAATTAGCTCTCAGATTCTGGGACGACCAGTTGCCAGCGAAGGAGAGTAAGGTTGCTAGTCTGAGACACTGAGCTCCTGTTATGTACCCCATTGCGTTTGCCACTTTAGGTTCGGAAGCCAACAGCGTCTGGTGGAACTACCCCGGCCTGGAGCTTTGGAAATTCGTCAATTTGGCTCTATTCATTGCTGGCGCCATATATCTGCACCGGCGATTTGGACGGCCCGTTAGCGAGGCGTTGAGAGCACGAGGCGAAGGAATTAAGCGCGAACTTCAGAGAGCTCGCGAGGAAAAGGAGCAGGCGCTGGCGAAGCTCGCTGAGGTAGAGACAAAGATTCAGCGAATGGATAGTGAGGTCCTGTCGATCCGCGAACAAGCGAAGTTGGAAGCAGAAGCGGAGCGCGAACGCATGAAGGTTAGTACTGAGTTGGAAATGACCAAACTGAAAGAAGAAGCTCGAAGAGAGATTGAGAGTGCTGCTAAAGCGGCAGTTCAGATCCTACGCGAATTCGCTGCCCATCAGAGCGTAAGTTTGGCTGAGGAGTCGATTAGGCGGGGGCTTCGCAACGATGACGATGAGCGAATTATTGGGCTGAACGTAGAGCAACTGGGGAGGAGCGCCCGTTGAGTTCGCAGACTGTTGCGCGCCGTTACGCTGCTGCGTTGGCGGATGTACTGCTGTCGGGAGGATCACCACGTGAGGTGCAGGATGAATTGATTGCTTGGGAATCAATGATCCAGACAAGCGAACCGCTCCAGCAAGCTTTCCATACTCCGACGGTTGCCTACGATCAAAAACGCGCACTGCTGGAGGAGTTGATCGAACGAACGAAGGTTCGGGAGCCTACCGCGAATTTTCTTAGAGTACTACTTAAGAATCAGAGGCTCACCGAACTCGGTGAGATCAATAATCGACTGGCGCAAGTACTGGACCAACGATCCGGCGTGGTTGCTGCCCACGTGATCACTGCGCGGCCGGTATCTGAAGAGATCAAAAGATCTCTCAACGGGCGCCTGGCGATGATAACTGGTAAAGATGTGCGGTTGAGTTTCGCAATCGATGCAACTCTCATTGGTGGGATGGTTACGCGAGTTGGCTCGACCGTGTATGACGGCTCAATTCGCAACCAGCTGCGTCAGCTGGAACTAAAACTTTCGGGCAAATAGTCAACAGCGTCCCAATGAGGCTTTCAATTACAGCGAGCGTTGAGCAACGGACGAAGTTTGAGGAAACACGATGGAACCGATTAGAGCAGACGAAATCAAGGAAATAATTCGAAAGCAGATTGAGAATTTCGAAGTCGGCGTAACCGTAATGGAGGTGGGCACGGTCATCAAGGTCGGCGACGGAATTGCGGAGATCCATGGGCTTGAAAAGGTGATGGCTGGTGAGCTGATTGAGTTTCCCCACGATGTCCGCGGCCTGGCCTTGAATCTTGAAGAGGACAAGGTAGGGGCGGTTTTGTTTGGTGACTTCCAGAAGATAAAAGAAGGTGACGTGGTGAAGCGGACCGGACGGATCATGCAGGTTCCTGTGGGCGATGCTCTGATTGGTCGCGTGGTTGACGCGCTTGGTATTCCCATCGACGATGGTGGACCTCTGGTTACGGACACTTTCAACCCTATTGAACGTATCGCCCCAGGTGTCGTAGATCGCCAACCGGTAAAAGAGCCCTTGCAGACGGGGCTGAAGGCCATTGACGCAATGGTGCCTATCGGTCGCGGACAGCGCGAGCTGATCATAGGGGACCGTCAAACCGGCAAGACTGCGGTGGCGGTTGACACTATCATCAATCAGAATGGCAAAGATGTTATCTGCATCTATGTGGCCATCGGCCAGAAAGCCTCAACAGTGGCCCAGGTAGTCAGAACGCTTCAGGACTTTGGGGCCATGGAATACACGATCGTTGTGAAAGCTACTGCCTCAGACCCGGCCGCGATGCAGTTTCTTGCGCCCTACTCGGGAGCGGCCATGGGCGAGTTTTTCCGCGACAACGGCAGACACGCTTTAACAATTTATGACGATCTTTCCAAGCAGGCAGCCGCCTATCGTGAGATTTCGCTACTGCTTCGCCGCCCGCCTGGGCGCGAAGCTTATCCCGGAGATGTTTTTTATCTCCACTCGCGGCTGCTCGAGCGAGCCGCGAAGTTGTCCGATGCAAAGGGAGGCGGTTCATTAACGAGCCTGCCGATCATCGAGACTCAAGCGGGAGATATTTCGGCTTACATTCCCACCAACGTCATCTCAATTACTGACGGACAGATCTTCCTCGAGGCCGACCTGTTCAATAGCGGTATTCGCCCCGCCATCAACGTCGGCAACAGCGTTTCGCGCGTAGGCGGCTCAGCCCAAATCAAGGCTATGAAACAGGTGGCCGGAACGCTTCGCATTGATCTCGCACAGTTCAGGGAGTTGCAGGCTTTTGCTCAATTTGGTTCTGATCTTGATAAGGCCACTCAAGCACAGCTTGCCCGCGGCCAGCGCTTAGTCGAGATACTGAAACAGCCGCAGTACCGACCAATGGCGATTGAGAATCAGGTTCTGGCGATCTGGGCGGCGAGTAACGGCTTTACAGACGACGTTCCGGTTGAGGATGTGCGTAACTTTGAAGCGGAACTCCTCAAGTTTGTTGAGAATTCACACCCCGGTCTCTTGCAAAGCGTTCGCGAGCAGAAAAGTTTGACCGACGAAATCAAATCAGATCTCCAACAGGCTTTGAAAGACTTTAAGGACATTTGGACTGAGAGGGCCAGCGATGCTGGATCCGGGGCGGGCTCTCAGGTTGCGCCACCAGCCCCGGCACCCAATCTTACGCCGGTCGGAGCGTAGTTCCTACAACCCACCGATTACCAAGCTATGCCCAATCTCCTAGATATTCGACGTCGTATTAAGTCGGTTAAGAATACGCAGCAGATCACCAAGGCCATGAAAATGGTTTCGGCGGCAAAGCTTAAGCGTGCGCAGGATCGTGTTGTGACCGCGCGTCCCTTCGCGAACAAAATGATGGAGGTGCTAAGTGAGCTAGCCGGCAGAACCGACGAGAGCTTCCATCATCCGCTACTCGACGTGCGAGGCGACGAACGGTACCTGGTGGTGTTGATCACGGCGGACAAAGGATTGTGCGGCGCGTTTAATACTAATCTGATCAAAGCGGCCCAGGCTTTCATTCGCGAGCATTCCGGTAAGCGGGTTGATCTCCTGGCCCTTGGTCGCAAGGGCAGAGACTTTTTCCGTCGTCGGGATTCTATGCTGGTGGGCGAATACGTCGGGCTGACGGGTAAAGGCCGGGTCGACTTTTCTGAGGCGATAGAAGTGGCTCGAGACGTGATCAAACGCTTCACGGAAGACCATGAAATTGATAAGGCCTTCATCATCTACAATGAATTCAGATCAGTGATGCAGCAGCGTGTAGTTGTCGAGCAACTCTTGCCCGTGTCACGTGCGAGCTCAGACGCTGAAGAATCTGCCGCCCCCGGTCAACCGCTCACACTCGTCGATTACATTTACGAACAACCGCCCGCCGAGATCTTTAGCCGGTTGCTTCCACGTCTGGTAGAAACGCAAGTCTTTCGCGCTTTGCTGGAATCAGTCGCTTCCGAGCAAGGCGCTCGAATGACCGCCATGGATTCCGCCTCAAAGAATGCCAGCGAACTTATTGATTCGCTCACGCTAAACATGAATCGCGTGCGACAGGCAGCCATCACTAACGAGATCATAGAAGTCGTTTCGGGTGCAGCAGCGCTCTAACAGTGCGCTCTAACAGTCTTGCTGAAAAAGGGCCGGGCTATTCTCAGGAGGGAATAAGACGATCCACGAAAGCGCACGAAATGACTCGAACTAATGGCTCTTTCGTGCCGCGTCATGTGATTTCGGGGATCGTTCTTAGTTTTCAACAGCCTGCAAGCTAGGGAGTGCGAGTCGAGATGGGAGGCAGCTTAGGGCGGCTTCCCATATTTCTGAGCACTCTTGATTCGCAGTGCCTTAAGAGTTAAATGAAAACTCGAGCAACGCGAGAGCTGATCTGGCGCTATGCTCCACTGATCATCTGGATGGCCCTCATCTCTTATGCATCGTCGAATGAGTTTTCGGCCCTCAACACCTCCAGAGTGGTTCGACCAATACTGCTCTGGTTATTTCCTAACATCACTGACGAAAGCATCTGGTTGGCGCATTTCCTGGTGCGAAAAGTATCGCACATCATCGAGTATGCCGTTCTGGGCTGGCTGGCGGCACGAGCCTTTGAAGGTTCTTCGCGCGCGTATCTCCGGCAGAGGTGGTTCGTCGCCGGCCTACTGCTAATCGTGATTCACGCTTTACTGGACGAATACCATCAGATCTTTGTGCCCTCACGCACCGGTTCTCTATATGACAGTGGCATCGATATCGCCGGCGGATTAATTGGGCTAATTGGCTTTGCGTACAGGCGGCGCCGCGTGACTGGCAGACCATGGTCATCCGGCCATGGTTAGTCACGAAATTACTCAACGCTCTTTCCTCGCCGCCTGCTTTGTGCAATATTTGTTTGGGCCTGGGGCGCCCTGAACATCGTGAGAGGGTAACCCGTATATGAACGCGCGGCGAAACTAACTGCCGCTCAAAGGAGAACACCGATGGGAATTCTTGACGCCATGCGCTCGCAATTCATTGAGGTAATTGAATGGCTGGACGATTCTGGCAATACGCTGCTTTACCGGTTCCCGGTGCAGGGCCAGGAGATTAAAAACGGGGCGCAACTCACAGTGCGCGAATCGCAAACGGCGGTTTTCGTTTTTCAAGGACAGATTGCCGACGTTTTTCCTCCTGGTCTCTACACCATCGATGGCGGCAACACGCCTATCCTTACTAAACTGGGGGCCTGGAAATACGGTTTCAATTCACCTTTCAAGGCAGAAGTCTATTTTGTAAACACAAAACAGTTCACCGATCTGAAATGGGGAACTCCGAACCCCGTGATGATGCGAGACACAGACTTCGGCATGGTCCGTTTGCGTGCTTTTGGCATCTACTCAATCCGGGTTGAGGATCCGAGCGCTTTTATAAAGGAGGTCGCCGGAACCAATGCTCACTTCGTGACCGAAGACATCGAAGGACAGTTGAAGCGCACCTTGGTTAGTGGCTTCAGCGACGCGCTGGGCGAGTCCAAGATTGCGGCCCTCGATCTGGCATCCAACTACGACGAGCTGTCAAAGTTCACCCGCTCGAAGCTAAGCGAGGAATTCAAGACTTTCGGACTGGGGTTAACGAAGTTTGTGATTGAGAACATCTCGCTTCCAGCCGAAGTTGAAGCTGCGATGGACAAGCGGACGTCGATGGGTGTTATCGGAGATGTGAGCAAGTATGCTCAGTTTCAGGCAGCCGACGCAATGCGGGATGCGGCCCAGAATACTTCTGGCGGCGGAGCAGCCACGGGAGCCGGACTGGGAGCAGGATTCGCGATTGGAAATGCGATGGCCGGAGCCATGACGGATGCGATGAACCCGAAGAAGGGTGATAGCCAGGAGGCGCCGGTTACCTGTACGAAATGCGGGGCCTCGAACCCGGCGGCGGTCAAATTCTGCAATGAGTGTGGCACAAAGCTCGAAGCTGGAGCACAAACTAGTACATGCGTGAAATGTAGTGCGAAGCTCCAGCCTGGTGCGAGGTTTTGCGCTGAATGCGGAGCCAAACAAGAAAAGCCTAAGTGCTCTAAGTGTGAAGCAGAGCTAAACCCGGGAGCGAAGTTCTGCAACGAGTGTGGCACCCAGGCCGAAACCGTCTAATCGTCACCACCTAAGCTTCAGCGGAACACAATCAGAACTCACTTTGAAGGCTGTACGTCTAAGGGCGTTCGGCCTTTGTATTTAGTGAAGTGCCTTCCACGGTTCGATAATTGAGAACCTCCTCTGATACAGCGCGGGGTCGGCGCGAGAAGACGGGGAGGTTCGGTACTCGTTTAGTTTTCGCGATAGCCGTCCAGTGTAGTAATGCGATCCGTCCAGTGTAGTAATGCGATCATCGCCACGGCTTCGCCGCCCGATGTGAGGAAGCGGCTACGCCCTTCCGTCAAAGTTGTTCTTAAAGAGAATGGGGCTCCGCCCCCAGGGCATAGCCCAAATAAACATAGGGTCAGCTAATGGCGGGGCATGCCACCGCCTCACATCAGGCGGCATAGCCGTAGCTACAATCTCAGGCCTGTTTCGCATCGCCTACTGCGAAACTGGAACAGTACCAAGCGTCGCCGCTTTCGCAGTTTGTTCGCGGCCAATGATATGCTGTGGTCATTCCCTATCGAATTGAAACTTCTGATTTTGATGAGGTAATGGACCCGAAATGTTGAGCGGCTTTCAGCAACCCCGGCGAGTGGTCATTACAGGTATGGGGTGCGTGACCCCGATTGGGATCGGGCGCAAGGCTTTCTGGGCTGGGCTTCTCAAAGGCGAGAGTGGCAGCCGCACAATTGAAGCATTCGATGTTTCCAGCTCATCGGTGAAGATCGCTGCTGAAGTTCGCGACTTCGATTGGGAGGCCCAACTCAACCCCAAGGATCGTAAACATGTCCCGCGAACTGTACCTCTTGCGCTCGCAGCCGCCAGAGAAGCTCTTGACGACGCGAATCTTTTTCCCGCTGAGATGAGCCTGGACCAACGCAGAACGATCGGAGTGGTACTGGGTACGGGCGGTGGCGGGTTGGCGTTTACGGAGCAGCAATACTCATATTGGTACGTTGGTCCAGCCTATAAGGCCAGTGTTTATACAATTCCCTCGTCGACACACGGAGGTCTTTCCAGCGAGCTATCGATGGCCTTCGGCTTGCGCGGCCTTTCGCACATTGTTTCGACTGGCTGCACCAGCTCGACCGATGCCATCGCCTACGCGGCACAACACATCGCTCTTGGCCGGCAAGATGTAATGATCTCCGGCGGTGTTGATGCGCCCATCGCCCCTGGCATTCTGGCAGCGTTCAATCTGATGACAGTGTTGACCAGCGATTGGAACGATGAGCCGCATCGAGGCTCCCGTCCGTTTTCCAGAAACCGATCCGGGATAGTTTTAGGCGAGGGCGCGTGGATCTATATTCTGGAGGAGTTTGACCGAGCCAAAACACGAAACGCAAAAATCTATGGCGAAATTACTGGATACGGCGCTACCTGTGACGCTTATCATCGGGTCCGTCTGGAAGAGAGCGGGCACGAGCCCGCGCGCGCGATGCGGCTGGCTTTGGAAGACGCGGGACGCAAACCCCAAGATATCGACTATGTAAACCTTCACGGCACATCCACCTTACTAAATGATCGGATAGAGACCAGCGCGCTTAAATTGGCTTTTGATGGTCATGCCTCGCGAATTCCGATGTCAGCGACTAAGTCGCAGGTCGGGCACCCACAAGGCGCCAGCGGCGCTGCGGGTTTAGGCGCAACGTTGTGTGCCATGCACGAGCAGATGATTCCCCCCACCATAAATCTGGACGAACCTGACCCCGATTGCGATCTCGATTACGTGCCCAATCAGGCGCGGGCAGCAAACGTGCAGGTAGCGCTCTGCAACTGCATCGGATTTGGATCGAAGAACAGCGTGCTGGTGATAGAGAAAACGTAATTCGTAAATGGTAAATCGTAAATGGTGAGAACCTTTTTGTGGGTAGGTCGCAGTTCTTGAAATCGATTTGGCACGCATTATGTTCGCTAAGTTTCGCGACCGCAGCATGGACCTCGAGCATCTCGACATAGGTGATTACACACCCGAGGAATACGAAGGCTGCATCGTTGAGCTCCAACGCGTTAATCGGTGGTTAGGCGACGCGCGGGCCTTGCGACTTTCATTGATGATAGACATTGAGGAAGCCGATCTGCGGGATTTCTCAGTGCTCGACGTAGCGGCTGGATCGGGCGAACTCTTGCGCGTGACGGCTGGCTGGGCCAGAAGAAACAAACGAACCGGCAGTTTCACCGCCTTGGAATTAAACGCACGGTCAGCCAAAGCGGTTCTCGAGGAGTCGAGCGGCTTGTCAGAGATCGTTTCCATCCGTGGCGACGCCCTCCGTCTTCCTTTTGCCGCCGGCTCGTTTGATTATTCAATCTGTTCGTTGTTCACTCATCACCTGGACGACCGTGAAGTTGTGCTGGCGCTACAGGAGCTGAACCGCGTCTCGCGCCAACGGATTTTCATAATTGATCTCCATCGTCATCCGATCGCGTATTACTTCTATCGAACAGTGGGTCGGCTATTCCTGCACAATCGGCTGATCAGAGAAGACGGTGCACTTTCGATCCTGCGAAGCTTTAAACCGCAGGAGTTATTTAATCTGGCATCTCAAGCGGGCTTGGACGACGTTCGCATCGAGCGCAGATTTCCCTATCGACTGGTCCTCAGCGCTCGCGCAGACTGGATTGACCCATCCAGCGCCCGGTGGGGAAAATCCAATCCTCCGCTACTTGCCCATGACGATCAGATGGACCATGCAGAGAGTGTTGGTTTGGCTCGATGACCACCAAGGGAGACACTTATGACGTTGCTATAGCCGGTGCTGGCCCCGCCGGCACGAGCGCTGCGATTCATCTGGCCACGCAGGGCGCGCGCGTATTGCTCGTTGAGCAAAAACGATTTCCCCGAGCAAAACTATGCGGTGAATTCATTTCGCCGGAATGCCTGCCGCATTTCGAGCGCCTCCGAGTCGCTGATCAGATGATCTCGGCCGGCGCCGCGACGCTTACTCAAACAGTCTTCTATTCCCGAAAGGGGCGCAGCGTTAACGTTCCCAGCGAATGGTTTGGCGCTGGTGGACGGGCACTGGGTCTCAGTCGCGCTGAGATGGACCAGAAGCTTCTCGAACGAGCCAAAAGTGCCGGCGCTCTGGTGCTCGAAGATACGCATGCGTCCCAGTTGATACTCGATCGCGGATGCGTACGTGGGCTCAGGCTGAAATGCGGAAGCGAGGTCAGGGACTATTATGCGCTAATTACCATTGACGCGACTGGCCGAACACGCGCCCTCGCACGAAAACTGCACAATCGAAAGAGACCGGAACACAGCAGCCGTTACCGCCTGGTTGCTTTCAAAGCCCACATGGAGGACGCACACCTGGCGGAGGAAACGTGTGAGATTTACTTTTATCCAGGGGGCTATGGCGGTTTGAGCAGCGTTGAAGGTGGGGTCAATAATTTCTGCTTTATCGCTGCTGCCAAAGATGTTCGCCGTTGTGGTTCCGATCCTGAAGCCGTAATCCGCGAGAACGTCTTCCGAAATCCTCGAGCTGCCCACACGCTGGCGCATGCTCATGCTCGCTCGGAATGGTTGAGCGCTTCCCTTGAAAGTTTTGGACGTCGAAAGCTCGTCCCAGCAGAAGGGCTTCTGACAATTGGTGATGCTGCCGCCTTCCTAGATCCTTTTTCTGGCAGCGGCATGTTGATAGCACTTGAAAGCGGCGAGCTAGCGGCTCAGACAATCACCAACCAACTCGAACGACTAAGGCAAAACGCCTCATTCGCGCCTCTCGCTAACGAGTATCTAGTGGAGTATGGGAAAAGATTCGACTCACGGTTGCGCGTCTGCAGTCTGCTACGCCGGGTGGCATTTGTACCATCTCTCGCGGAAGCTGCGATCCTTTTCTTCGGGACCAGCACTCGGCTTCGTCGCAGAGTTGCGCGCACCACACGTCGTTCGCAAGAGCTTGAAACACCTCCTGAGGCCGGCTGCTAATTATTCTGCGCGAGAGGCGTAATTCATAATGTTCCAACGAGTTACGTGTTGAATATATCTTGCCACCGGCTCGCTTTTGCGGTAAAAATACCGAGCGTTTTAAGTTTGGATTGCTCCTGTCGGCATTCTCGAGGAGCGCGGCTAATGTACGGCGGTCTAATCACTCCCCAAACACGCCGTGAAATCAACTAGAACTGTAACGCGCTTATTCCACAAACTGCTGGTAGGTCGCTCGTCTACTTACCCGCTTATTGCACCCACCGGAACCTGCGCGGGTCCGGGCCTTCAATTTAGCAAGGAGAATACGATGATGTTTGCGTCCCGGTGGTTCGCCGCCTCGATTCGGATTAGTTTCCTGTTTGTAGCGACAATTCTTTGCACGAGTGTGGCTTTTGGTCAGACACAATCGAATGCTGCTGACTTGAACGGCGTGGTACGTGACCCTACCGGAGCTGCCGTCGTCAATGCCGCTGTCAAAGCCCGCAACGTCGCGACCAACTTCACCCGCGCCGCAATCACCAACGACGAAGGCTATTACCAGATCACTAATCTACCACCTGGAGATTATGAGGTAACGGTAGAAGCGGATGGCTTTTCCAGGGGAAGAATTCCGAGCGTTATATTGACGGTGGGCCAGCGCGCGGATCTCGATATCCCGCTGACAGTCGGTTCTGTTGACGCTACTGTCGATATTTCGGCCGCCGAGGTGGCCCTTGTCGAACCAACCAACACTACAGTCTCCAGCACGATCGATCAGAAGCGTATTAATGAGCTGCCCATCAACGAACGCAGCGCTACCGGATTCGCACTGACGCTCTCGACCGTAGGCCGCGACAACGGACGTCCTATCGGACCAGCGCCGACGTCAGGTTTGAATATAGGTGGGCAGCGGGGGCGCTCCACCCTGGTGCAGGTTGACGGCGCGGACTACACGGACAATTCGATAAATGCTGCACGCTCAACCGTAAGCCAGGAAGCCGTGCAGGAATATCAAGTAGCAACTAATTCTTACGCGCCTGAGTTTGGCCGGGCCACAGGTGGCATCGTCAACGTGGTGACCAAGAGCGGTACCAATGATTTTCACGGTAACGTTTTCGGCTTCCTGCGTCATAAGTCAATTCAAGCGCGCAACGCATTTGCGCCGATCATCGACATCGATCCAAACAAGAAGCCACCGTTCACTCGTGTGCAGTACGGAGCAACCTTTGGCGGCCCGATCGTAAAAGATCGCACATTCTTTTTTTCCAGCTTTGAGCAGCGGCGCCGTCAGGAATCGGGATTCTTTACCAGCGATGTGGCGGCAGGCTTGGAC
>JACCSP010000176.1 GCA_013812905.1 Pyrinomonadaceae bacterium | reverse complement strand
ATGGACGAAAAGGAAATCCGCGGACGGGTTCTACTACTAGGGTTCGGCGGAGATCAACGACTCTTTATGGCGTTTCATAAGCGACTTCAGGCAGACCTGCCACCCGGCACCGGTGTTGTGCTGCGCGGCAGCGTGGTTACAAACAAACGCTGGGAAGATGGAAAACCCTTTGATGCAGGCGGGAAGGGAACCAGCGATCTCGACATTACCCTAGTGGGAAACAAAGTGATGGAGTATTGGGACAAGGATGAATATTACATTCCGGGTCTCCACACAAAGCCGCTCAGCGACAAAAATCCGACAATTGCAATCGGCCTCAACAAACTCCGCAAGGCCTTGCAAGAGTTGATCGGCCGACCAGTTAACTTTCAGGCCACGGCCAATCTGGTGCTCTATACGCGCGACGTTCTTTTCAATGAACCCTACTTCACCCTGATCGAGGCAGAGGCCGGTTCGTGATTATCAAGCTGCTTAGCTACAACATTCGCTTTGGAGGTAGCGGGCGAGAATCTCGTCTGGCCGAGGTTATCCGAACGGTCTCACCTGACCTCGTAGTTTTTCAAGAAGCGACGGATACCCGGGTCATCGAAGGATTAGCAAAAGCAACGGACTTTCCCTTCTGGGCGGCACAGAGAGCACATTCAATCGCCTACCTCAGTCGAGTTGAAATCTCCTACCACGAATGGCATTACCCGGCCGGGGCCAAACACTCTTTTCTGGAGATCGTGCTCGCAGGAACCGAAACGCGCATCTTTGGACTACACCTTAGTTCGATGTTTTCCAAGTGGAGCGAGCGCCGCAGAGGACGAGAGATTAGGGCGCTACTAAAAGGCATTGCGCGACACCAGCAAGGGTTCCATGTTCTGGTCGGGGACTTCAACACGCTGGCACCGGGCGAAGTGTTAGATGTGAGGCGGATGCCGGCATGGATTCGAGCTTTGGTTTGGATGAGCGGTCGCGATATTCAACGTGAGACCATTCAAGTTATGCTTGACGCCAGCTACGCGGACGGGTTCCGGCTGCTGCATCCCGAAATGAAGGGCTACTCTTTCCCTACCTGGGATCCGCACCTGCGTCTCGACTATGTATTCGTTCCCAAGCCCTTTGCCGATCGCCTGGTCGCTTGCGAAGTGATTACTACTTTGGCCCAGGTTGCGGACGCGTCGGATCATTTTCCACTGCTGGCCCAGCTTGAGATTCAACCCCGCGGAGAACCGATCAACTAGCCCGCCATGGCGGGCGAAATAGTAGAAGCCTGAGGTGGAGCGCACCGGAACCTCAGGTCAACGAGAAACAAAATTCCAACCATCCCGCAACGGCGGGCCAGCCGATCAAGAATCTTGTTCATGCCTTAGTCTTACAGAGGTGTCGCTCTTCTCGCGGCGGCGACCGTTTTCCGGCCAGAAATTGAATGCGATTGGCCTGGGGCTACGTTCGAGGCTCTCTGCTTTCGCCACGCTTCATCGGACTCTAAATCCAATTGCGGCCTCCTTGCTGCAGCTGGACCTTAAAAACTCCGCGCATTAAAGGTATCGCCCTGGCGAATGTCTCCCGTTTCGAGTCCCTTCCGAAACCAACCGATCCGTTGCTCTGAAGTGCCATGAGTGAACGAGTCAGGAACGACGTACCCTTGCGATTCCCTCTGCAGGCGGTCATCGCCGATGGCGCTGGCCGCCCCAAGCGCTTCCTCGACGTCCCCCTGCTCAAGCGCCCCTCGCTTCTGGGCATGATGCGCCCAAACGCCCGCTAAGAAATCCGCTTGAAGTTCGAGCCCCACGGAAAGCTGATTGGCCTCGGCTTCCCTTAACCGACGCCGAGCCGAGTCTACCTGGTCCATCGTTCCCAGGAGATGTTGGATATGGTGGCCAACTTCGTGCGCGATGACGTATGCCTGAGCAAAGTCGCCCGGAGCCCGAAAGCGCGCTTTCAACTCGCGGAAAAAGGATAGGTCAATGTAGAGTTTCTCGTCACCCGGGCAATAGAAGGGACCAACCGCGGCGCCGGCGACTCCACAAGCTGATTGGACCTGATCTGTGAACAAGACGAGCGTAGGGTTGCGATATTGCCGGCCCAGTTGACGAAAGGTGTTATTCCAAACGTCCTCGGTATCAGCGAGCACCGCCCCGACGAACTGCCGTAGTTCTTCTTCCTCCGGATTAGTTGGGCGTGAAGACTGAGTGGCCGGGTTCTGCCCCTCGCTTGGCAACTGCTCTAACAATTGTCGCGGATCTGCGCCGAGTAGTAACGCGATGACTAGGATTACGATACCGCCCAGGCCACCCCCGATCGCCATTCCCCCCCGCCCTATTCCACGCCGATCCTCCACGTTCTCACTCTGACGTCCTTCTCTCCAGCGCATGATCTAAGTCCTTCCTTTGATCAATCAATTCCTGAACAGCGGTACCCGGCCCGGCCGATCCGGGCAGCAAACTCTTCCACCTTGTGCCCTAATTTGAGCGGCGCAGTTCTTATCAGGCGTCAATTACCATCCACGAAATTACACCAAATGTCACTAAGAAATTCTCGTGTTGGTTCATGTACTTTCGTGGATCGCTTATCCTTGGTCCAATACTCGCAAACAGCAAGAAAACCGCCCGCTTGACTGAGCACGCCAAGCGCAAGACTTTTGAAATTGGGTGATTCTCAACTCTGGCACGAAATGGCTCTTAGACATTTTCTCTTAGTGCTGACGTTTCTTGTTAGTCTTCGCACGGCCATCTTTTTTGCTCGCGCTTTTTGATTCGGGCTGCGTCCGAACCGCGTAGTGGAGGAGTACGACGCCGTCGGGCCAGGATTTCATAGATAATAGCTTTAACGGAATGGAGCGGTGCCGCGGCTGCACCAGGGGAATGCCATCTCCGATAAAGATCGGTATGACGTGGATCATGAATTCGTCAATCTCGCCTTCATCCAGGAAGGATCCGATGATGCCGGCGCCGCCCATCATCCAGATGTCTTTGCCGGCCTCGGAGTGAAGACGTCTGGTGAATTCCTTGATGGGCTCTCTCACAAACTCCGCGCCAGGCGGAAATGTCTCGGGCGGCTGACGGGAAAAGATGTAGTTTTTTATCCGAGAGCCTGAGGTTTGTGCCTTGGGCTTCTTCGAACGGGCAGTCGCTTTGGTCTTGGCAGCTGCGAATTTCTGAAGTAATGGCTCGTACGTCTTTCGTCCCCAAATGATCGCGTCGATGGATTTATAAAACGCGCCCATACCATAGTCGTCCGCCGGTCGGGGCCGATTGAGCCAGTCGACGTTGCCGTCAGGGCGCGCGATGTAACCATCGGCGCTGGTGGCGATGTAAACGATGATCTTCCGCTCCTTCATCATTGCTACTCTTGGCCTGTCAGAACCGCGAGCGGTAGCGGGTTGTGTGCTCATGTTGAGACCAGGTCGCTACCGCTCCCCGTTCTGACAAGGCCCATCGCCGATAAATATCTGCTGCGCAAAATCTGCCGATGGTGAAGTTCATGGCCGGCAATGATATGTGCCAGGGCGCGAACACTTGCTTCGCTGTCGTTGGCCACGCCTCTGCGCATCCAGGCGTTCTTATCGAGATGTTTAAATAGGAAGAGAGTTGATTGCCTGACACTTTTAAGCTCTGAAGCAAGGTCCGTCAGCGGGCAGCTATCGAAGGAAGCGTTACTGACATAATCGTCCTGCTCGTAACCAGACAGAGGCGTTTTGTCGTTGCGCGCGAATCGCAATGCACGGTAGGCAAAAATCCGCTCAGTGTCGATCAGATGGCCAACGAGCTCCTTTATGCTCCATTTGTCCGGCGCGTAACGAAAGTTGGCCTGCGCCTCCGGTATGCTGTCCAGCAGTCCGGCGGTTTCTTCAATTTGTCGGCCCAAAACAGTCAGTATGTCGGCGTCCGGAACGAGGGAGACATACTTTTCGTAGTAAGGCAGATATTCACCTGTCTCTGGCTTGCCGATAGTTTCGTTCACCTATTTTGCTCCCTGCACAAAGATGCCGGCGTAGCATGGGGCTGGCAACCCCTCGGGGTAGCGGGCTTCAATCATCGGTTCGGATGAGCGCGCAGCCTCTAGAACTTGTTGGATGTTTCCAGGAGTTCCTGGTGCTTTGCCTGGTAATCATCACTGCCTGACGATCTTGCTTTACCATTTTGATCGATCCAGCGGCCGCGCCTGTTACTATTAGAAATAGTGCCAGAGCGATTGAGCAGATTCGATTCATACTCTTTTAATGACTCAGTATGTAAATCGATTTGGAGTTCTGTCAACAAGAAGGGAGGAAGCCATACCAGGGCAGTCGTTTAAGCTGACTTTACCCGGCGTCTCCCAGTAGCCCAGCAATTCACTGCTGGGATGAGAAGCGAACAAATGTAGTCCGCGCAGCGGACGGCTGAATGACAGCCGCTAGATTCCATCGAGAGGTCTCTTCAGCCGTTCGTAATTTTGGCAACCTTATGGAGCGGGTGGAAAGTCCCGCGACACCGCTTGGTTCGCTGTAAGAGGGTTGAGCCAGCCGATCAAGCGCCGTTACGCCGGCGCACTGCATACAGGAATCGCTGTTTCCGCAATGAGTCTGCGACGCGAACGGGCCGTTTCGCAAACGTCCGCACCTATGTTGAATACCGACGGACGATCAACGCAATCGGGAGCCCTACGCACAGCATGATCACGCCCGCTCCGATAACCAGCGAAGAAAGAGGGAATGAGATTTTGTGCGGAAACGCTGAAAGGGGTAATACGACCAGGTTCATGAAGCAGTACACTGCGATACCGTAGAGCAACCCGCTAACGATTGCCTGCCGCACGAGAACGTAAGTTTGCGGCTGGCTGCGTAAAAAACTGCAGCCCACCCAGTCGCGATTAGGAAGTGTAATACAAGTCCGAAAGCTGCGGTCTTAAGACCGCCGCTGTAGGAGTTGAAGCCAAGCAGGCCGCTGGCTATCGATTGCAGCATCAGCAACGGTAACCACCAAAATCAGACGGCGCCTAAGGGATGCTCGGCACTGAGCGACGTGGCGAACCACTGCTTGCTGGGGAATTACGCTTTCAGCGTAATCGCTTGAGCGAGTTCATTAGGCCTTACGCTAAGAAGGCGAGAATCTCGAGTGATTCCACCAGGCGAAACAGCCACGACTGCATTCTGGTCAGCACTCATTGTTCACCTTTGGAGAGCGCCGTCAGAGCGAAGCGGCGAGGGGGTTTTGATACTGGCGCAGTTTCAAGAACTTCGCTGCCTCTAGAGAGAGTGAATCGATCACTTCCGGCCCTCGCGGTGGAGCGCAAACTGGGCTGGAACGCCTTCAATCCGGGGACCGCTGGCAAACCGCCAGAGCAATGTTTGCCCATTTAACGTGAGCACCGCAGCGCTTGGCTTTCGACCATCAGACGGCGCCGAATAAGTAACATTTTCCTGGTATCCGGGAACAGTGGCCACGGGGTCAAATTCGATCTGGAAAGTGTCGCCCTTCAAACGACCCCGGAAGGGAGTTTGGTTTCCATCTTCACCCTGCCACCTGCCATCGATGAATTCATCAAGGCTATAGACGCCACTTACGGCATCCCCCTTACGAAAAATAATAAGTGTGAACTGTACTTGGGGCTTGTTTTTCCGCGCCGGCTCCTTCCAGACCCAGCGCCCGCTTACAGACGGAAGGCGTTGTGCGTAAATCGACACCGCGCACAGGGCGACTGTAATGGCTAAGCCGGCTCGCACCAGTGCTCTCCTTTTTATGTGTCGCACCGGATTCATTTATAGACTGTCAGGATTCCAAGTCTGGTAATTTCTCAGCCACCCATGACCTTGCGATAAGCCGCATACAAATCCGACAGTCGATCAGCGGAAGCGGGATCAGAGCGAGCGAGGAGGGTAATGACCTCGTCACGGCCAGCGAACAATGGTTGGATGTTCTGTTTCTGTGAATCCGTAAGAAGTGAGCCGGTTGCTTTATCAGCTTCGACTCTTAATGAAGTAAAGAAATTGCTGGCGGCTTGGCGGGCCGGTTCATAGTCGCCTCGCCGGGCGTCGATTACTGCGGAGGCGAGAGTGTTCTGCAACCGGGCGAGGCTTAATTCACGTTCGGCTGTAGCCAGCTCAGCGGCGCCACCACGAGCCTTAAGCCACATAGGGACAAAGCCGATCAGGAACACGATGAGTAGCACCGCAGTGTAAATCAGTATCCGCTGCATCAACGGAGTTTGGTTGACCGGTTTAGATTGGAAATCTTCGCTCATAAGGGCTCCTTCAAAAAGTAGGCGATATAGCGGAGTAGGATACGCCATTCAGCGTAACAACGGAACAGTGGCTGTAGGATGGCCGCCCCCTAACACCTGGGAGTGAGTCGACAGATTACTTCAAACTTTCTGACTTGGGTTGTCACTTCAACTGACGCCTACACGAAAAGCAGGCCGACCAGCTACTATTATGTGGCTTCTATTGACAGCACCGTTTTCGCTATCTATCTTCCTCCAAAGCCCGAAGTGTCTTTTGACGTTAATCTTTCCTGCCCGCACCCCATTGATATTGAGGAACTAATTTCATGGCAGGTTGTCGGCAATTGAATTTGAAAGTTGGGAACTCAACTCACTCATGACCACCACACGCAGCATACCGAAAGAGAGCGTTCCGGGTCTGGTGGCCCCGGCCAGATCGACGGTCATTGGAGACAAGCCATGAGAACTCTAATTCTCTTACTGTTTAACCTAACTATCGTTTTGCCGAGTGAGAATAAGTAATGGTTGTTCGGTGGTGGGGATCAGTGCCAAATGGTCCAAGAGTCGACTGACGACCGGGCAGCCGCAAGCGAATGCCAACGAGGCAGCTTCGGCTGACACACCAGCCGGCAGGGTTTGCGATAGGCGTTGGATTCAACGACTATTTGCCCAAGCCTCTGGGCCTCGGAAAAGCTGTTGGAGATCCTGGAAACCGGTACGCCGAAAAGGGCAGGTGTCGTAGGTGAGTGCCCCTGATTGACGGCCTTCTGGTAAGTGCCCTCATTTGCACCTGAAATGTTGATTTTGACTGCGATTTGAATCGCGTATTTAGAATCGGGGTCGGCATTGAGTCGCATCGCGGAGGTTTTCGCCCAACTTAAGCGGGAAGGGAAGAAGGGCTTCATTCCCTTCATAGTGGCCGGTGATCCTGACCTGGTAACCACCCTGGAACTCCTAGTCGAATTGGCTAATTCGGAAGCTGCGGTAATTGAACTGGGTGTGCCTTTCAGCGATCCGATGGCCGACGGACGCGTTATCCAGCGAGCTTCGGAGCGCGCTTTGCAACACGGCTTCGGTTTGGCCGCGGTCCTGGAAACGGCTGCAAAGGCGCGTCAAAGAACGAACGTCCCCATCGTTCTTTTCAGCTACTACAATCCTCTGATGCAATATGGGGTAGGTAACCTTATCCGTGACGCAAAGGAAGCTGGGATTGACGGCGTCCTGGTAACCGATCTAACCCTCGAGGAATCGGGGGAGTTCGCAAACGCGCTAAGCGCAAGAGAACTTGACCTGATTTTTCTCGTGGCGCCAACCTCTACCGACATTCGGCTACAGGCGATTGCCAAAAGGGCAACCGGCTTTATCTATGCTGTCTCACGCGCGGGAGTCACCGGAGAGCAAGGGGATGTCAGTGCCGCAGCCGAAAATCTGGTTAGGCGCGTACGGCGATGCTCCGATCTGCCGGTGGCTGTTGGTTTCGGGATCTCGAGCGGGGAACAAGTGGCAAAAACCTGGGCCTATGCCGATGCGGCAGTAGTAGGATCGGCCATTGTCGCCGAGATTGAGAGACGCGCCGGCAAGCCGGACATCGTGCAACGAGTAGGCGAATTCGCGCGCCGTCTCGTTTATACTCAGGCTGATCATAATTCATCGAAACTTCTGGGAAACAGGTCCCCGGATGAACGCAAATAAGCGGGCCCTGAAAAGATCAATCTGTTTTTATTGATGTTGTTCAGATCCGTGTCATTAGTGTTCATCCGGGGCTGCTAATATGGTTGATACGCATCGCCGCGCAGGTCTTAAGTAATGAACAATGGAAACAGCAAGGGAACGCGGATCCAGGGCGGGGACCCAATCCTCCTTGCCCTCCACAGTCCCCGGGAAAAATGTTGGGGAATACTCGACGAGGTCAACGTTGCTGGAGTATTCTTGCGTGGTCTCGATTTGAATGCTTTTGATGATTGGGTGCGGGCCGTCTCTCATGACGAACCCTTTGTGGGCCTCAGTGATCTGTTTTTCCCAATGTGGCGGATTGAGCGCCTTTCGCGGGACGAGGCTGGAGGCGGAATCCCTTCCCTTTACGAACAAGTCGAGCAGCGTACGGGTCGCTCAGTTCAAGATTTAATTGGCCACAACCAAGGCCGCTTGAACTAACCGCTAGTTGTAAATTGCGTGCCGCCTCACCGACAGACTGGGCGCAGAGAGGGCTGCCGTAGCACGCAGGGTACTTCTCAGGTCTGAACCCTCCGGAATTAACCACCGTTGCAAGTGTGAAACACTGTTCCATTCTCGCGTCAGGTGTGTTATGCTCTCCGCTCATTTCGGGAGCTAAACATGACTGGGAGAAAAGGAGCGGAGAAAGAGATGTATGTCATGGCTGATGATCGAATAAGCGTGGATCGCGGCAAGGCAGTCGAAGCCGCACTCTTAAATATTGAAAAGAAGTTTGGCAAAGGCTCAATCATGCGCCTTGGTGAACGCGAAGTATCCGATGTGCCGGCGATTTCAACCACATCCTTGAGTTTGGATATTGCAATCGGCGTTGGCGGCGTGCCCCGCGGTCGCATTATTGAGATCTTTGGCCCGGAGAGTTCCGGTAAGACCACTCTCGCTCTGCACATTGTGGCTGAGGCCCAGAAGGCCGGAGGGGTAGCCGCCTATATCGATGCGGAACATGCAATGGATGCTGACTACTCAGGCAAGGTCGGTGTAGACGTGGATCAGCTTCTAATCTCACAACCCGATTCTGGCGAACAGGCCCTCGAAATTGCCGAGGCCCTGGTGCGTTCAAATGGAGTTGATGTGATCGTTATCGATTCCGTTGCAGCACTCGTGCCTCGCGCAGAACTCGACGGGGAGATGGGAGATTCGCTGCCGGGATTACAAGCGCGGCTGATGTCGCAAGCGCTGCGCAAACTGACGGCGATCGTTTCGCAGTCGAACACTTGCTTCATCTTTATCAATCAGATTCGCGAGAAGATAGGGGTGATGTTTGGGAATCCCGAAACCACCAGCGGCGGCCGGGCGCTGAAGTTCTACTCATCTGTAAGGCTGGATATCAGGCGCATTGGCGCACTCAAGGATGGCGACCGCGTGGTTGGCAACCGCACGAAGGTAAAAGTCGTCAAGAATAAAGTTGCGCCGCCCTTCCGGGATTGCGAATTCGATATCATGTACGGAGAGGGCATATCGCGAGAAGGCGATGTGCTCGATCTGGGGGCAGCTCAACGAGTAGTGGAAAAGAGCGGTGCCTGGTTTTCTTACAAGGGAGACCGCCTGGGACAGGGCCGGGAAAACGCGAAGCAGTCACTGAAAGAGAATCCGGAGCTGCTGAGAAAGATCGAAAGTGAAGTGAAGGTCAAGCTGGGCATGCCTGTACGCGAGGAGAAGATCGAACCTGCCAATAGTAGCGCCAAGGCGGCAGCGGCGGACAAGAAGTAGTTTAAGTCTTGACGGAACAACAAGCGCTCGGTCAGTGGGAATAGAGTCTACCCGCTTGCTGAGCGCTTATTTATTGCTTTACAGCAGGGGATTTCAAAACCGATAATCTGCCGGGCATACAGGTATCAGGTATCGGATGCCGGGTGTCGGTCAGAGGATTTCATTGTGGCACACTGACACCCGGCACCCGACACCTATCTTTCAATGAGCGAATCGATACTGATCAAAGGTGGCACCCTCATAACGATGGATGATCAGGATTCCATCGTCAGCGGTGATTTGTTGATCACCGACGGACAGATCCAGGACATTGCCGGTGGCAAAAGTGCAAAAGCCAAGGTTGAGATTGACGCGCGGGGTTGCGTGGTCCTTCCGGGCTTTGTTCAGACGCATATCCATCTTTGTCAAACACTGTTCCGCGGCGCGGCAGACGACCTCAGCCTGATTGACTGGCTGAAGAAGCGCATTTGGCCCATGGAAGCCGCACACTCAGTTCGGTCCTTACGGGCGTCCGCGCGTCTCGGCATAGCTGAATTGATCAAGGGCGGCACGACCTGCGCGCTAACCATGGAAACAGTCAACCACACTGAAGCGGTTTTTCAGGTTGTTGAGGAGACGGGCTACCGTGCGACGGTTGGCAAGTGCATGATGGACAGGGGTGAGGGAGTGCCCTCCCCCTTGCATGAGGGCACCGAGGCCTCGGTTGAGGAATCACTCGCCTTGCTTGAAAAGTGGCACGGTAAGGGAGAGGGGCGCATTCGCTTTTGCTTTGCGCCACGCTTCGCTGTCAGTTGCACTCCGGAACTTCTTTCGAACGTTGCGCATCTAGCCCATGAGCGCCGAGTGATGGTTCACACGCACGCGTCTGAGAGCCGGGATGAGTGTGAGCTGGTCGAAGAAGAGACAGGCCTTCGCAACATCACCTATCTTAATTCCCTCGGCTTGACCGGTAGGCACGTCGCGCTTGCGCATTGCATTCACGTCGATGATGACGAGATTGCTATTCTGAAACGTACTAACACAAACGTGGTCCACTGTCCTTCGTCCAACCTGAAACTTGGATCAGGTGTTGCGCCGGTGAAGAGGATGCTGGAAGCTGGTATTTCGGTCTCCCTCGGTGCCGATGGAGCAGCCTGCAACAATCGTCTTGACATGTTTACTGAGATGCGCACTGCCGCGCTGCTGCAGAAAGCCTTACACGGGCCTGAGGTCCTTCCGGCCAAACGAGCGTTGCGCATGGCGACAATCGACGGCGCGCGGGCGCTTGATCTCGAAAATGAGATTGGCAGCCTCGAGATTGGCAAACGTGCCGACGTGATCGTGGTGAGGATGGATTGTCTGCATTCCACGCCACATCCGGATCTTGCTTCGGCGATTACGTATTCCGGCCAGGGATCAGATGTTGAGACTGTGGTTATTGACGGTCGGTTGGTGATGATGGAGGGGAAACTTCTGACGGTCGACGAGTTAAGTGTTGTGAGTGAGGCAAACCGCGAAGCTGAATTGTTGATGAACAGAGTGGCGACGCGCGACTATATGAATTAAGGCGGTTTCCTTTTTTTGGAAGCTCCGTGCGTGTGTGAAAGCGCCGCTTAAAATTGCTGTGCCAGCTCGGAGGTAGCGACTGCGGGGGGCGCGATCGGCGGCCGAGCTGGCACTGGCGGGCACTATCAAGTTTGAATCGGATGGATCGTCTTACGACTGGCTCACGTTTGGGCGCTTGCCCCACCCTCAACGCGTGGATTATACACCTCTTCCCCAACCAGTCAACGACTTTTTGTGATGAATCCGACCAAATCCAGGCGTGGGAAGCCAAAGTTGACAGTTCTTTGGGGAACTTCCTATACTCCCGGTCTTCTAAATGACT
>JACCSP010000162.1 GCA_013812905.1 Pyrinomonadaceae bacterium | reverse complement strand
CAGGCGGGGCTGTCGTACTTGATATGTTTGCCGATCGCCTCTTCGTTGGGCCAAAAGCGCCGGGCCAGATTCTCGTCAATCAACAGCACGGGCTTTCCTTCGGCGTCTTCGTCTCTTGTAAATGTCCGGCCTTTCAAGATTGGAATTCTCATCGTCTTGAAATAGTGGGCACTGACGATGGCCCAATCAACGTTGATGAATTCATCCCGCTCTAACGGGATTTGGCGTTCAGGGAAAATGTCGCTGGTCCAGCCTTCAAAACCAGGTAGACCGGCAGAGAGCGTGGCCGCTTCGACCCCCGCCTGGACCTGTACGCGATCGAGTATCTGTTGCAGTAATCGCGCTCGTTCGCCCTGACCGCGATAGCGGTTCCGCGGGACCTTGAGATTCATAGTCACGACCTGACGCGGTTCGAATCCGGCGTCAGAGTTGGACAAACGCAACATGCTTTTGATCAGCAGACCCGCGCCTACCAGCAGGGCTACGGAGAGCGCCACTTCGGCGATGACCAGCGCGCCACGCAATCTCTTCCCATCGCGTTCACTGGTCGTGGCTCCGCTGTCTTTGAGGGTTTCTTGCAACTCAGCCTTTGAAAATCGCCAGGCCGGCGCCAGACCAAAAACGATTCCGCTAAGCAGCGACACCAGAAGGTTGAACGCCAACACGCGGTAACTAACTTGCAGTCCGTCTAGCCTGGGAATCGTTTCCTGCGCAACTCGGGCCAGCAGTGTCGTGCCCCACGACGCCAGCAGCAATCCGAATACGCCACCGGCCAGTGACAGCATTAGACTCTCCACCAATAGTTGTCTGATGATCCGGTAGCGGGTGGCGCCCAGGGCGGCACGAACAGCAAATTCTTTCCGGCGCGTCGCCGCCCGCGCCAACAGCAGGTTTGCGACATTTGCGCAGGCGATTAGCAGTACCAGCCCAACCGCGCCGAAAAGAACCAATAGCGACGGGGCGACATTTCCTGTGACGCTTTCCTGTAACGAAATCACGTTAACGCGATTGGCGCCGGCATTGTGTACCGGATACTCGCGCGCCAGTTGCTGCGCTATCGTGTTCATCTCTGAACGCGCCTGCTCGATCGTCACGCCTGGCTTCAGACGACCAATCACATTTCCGGCCAATCGAACATCTCGCTGATTCCAGTTATGCGGACCAATCAGCAACCACAGCGGCGGAGGTCCTTGATGGGCGAAGCTCTGCGGCATCACGCCAATCACGGTGTAGCCGCGATCATCCAGCGTAATGGTCTTGCCCACGATGCTCGCATCGCCGGCGAATTGCTTTTGCCAGAAGACATAGCCGAGTATCGTCACTGGATTCGCACTGGGCTGGTCGTCATACACACTGAAATCACGTCCCATAAATGGTGATGCGCGCATCACTTTGAAGTAATCGGCCGTGACCATACGCGCGGTGAGATTTACCGGCTGGTCGGCACCAGTCAACGTTACCGACCACCCACGGAAGGTCGACATCCCCTCAAAGACCTGATTGCGTTCTCGCCAGTCCAGGAAATTCGGATAAGAAGGCCAGCGATTGGTGACTTCATCGCCTGACTCATTCATCCACACCAGCCGGTCAGGCTCGGGATAAGGGAGCGGTCTCAATAACACTGCGTTGATTACGCTGAACATCGCTGTGTTCGCGCCAATACCCAAGGCGAGAGTGACGACCGCAAGGACTGCAAAGCCCGGCCGTCTTAATAAGCTTCTGATTCCGTAGCGGATGTCTTTAAGTAGTGTGTCCATAGTTGGATTTCAGGCGATTTCCCAAGTGCCGATGCCAGCAGCGATTTGCGACTTCGCTCAATTCGGCAATCGGCAATTGGCAATCGACAATGCCTTCACTCGTACCGCAGCGATATCACCGGATCGACCTTTGTGGCGCGCCTGCCCGGCAGGTAACAGGCAACCAACGCCACGACCGTTACCAGAATCGCGATGGCTGCGAAGGTTGCCGGATCCGTGGCGGTAACTCCGAAGAGCATGGTGACCATCAAGCGCGTCAAAGCAAACGCCCCCACCAAACCGATAGCAACACCAATCAGAGCCAAGATCATCCCCTGGCCCATGATCATCTTGAACACATCTCGTTGTTGCGCGCCGATAGCCATGCGAATACCGATCTCGTGAGTCCGTTGCGTGACCGTGTACGACATCACGCCGTAAATGCCGACCACGGCCAGAACCAAAGCTATGCCGGCAAAGATGCTGAACAACGTTAGATTCAACCGCTCCGGAGCCACGGATTCAGCGCGAATCTCATCCATAGTCTTAATGTTGTAGATTGGTTGGTCTGGATCGACTTGCTTTACCTGCTCGCGCGCGGATGCTACCAACTGGTCTGGAGGGCCGGAAGCCTTCATGATGACTGTCATGCCCGTAAAAGGAAGCTGCCAAAATGGGAAGTAGCCCTGGACTCGATTTGAGTCCTGGCTGAGGCCTTCCATCTTTACCCGGCCCACCACTCCCACCACGGCGAGTACCGAGGAGTTCTCGTCTGTGCCAAGTTTAATTCTCTTGCCGACTGCGTCTTCATTCGGCCAATGCCGGCGGGCAAACTCTTCGTCGATGATAATCGCATTAGTTCCAGCTGTGAGTCTTTCGCCCTCGTCGAGTTTGCTCAAATCGCGTCCCGCCAGAAAGGATCGATTGTCCTGATCGGTGAAATAACGCCCCCGCAGCAGCGGGATATTCATCGCGCGAAAGTAATCGGGTGTTACCGTGCAGGCTTCCATCAGCGGCGTCTGATCGCGCGGCGGAATGGGCCGGCCGTCGACCATAAACGACGTTTGCCAGCCATTGTTGCCAAGCGGTAATCCGGAAGCGGCGGCAACCGCTTCAACCCCGGGCAAAGCCCTGACATTTTCCAGAAGCCGTTTGAAGAACGCGGCGCGCTGTTCCTCGGTAACATATTTTTTCTGCGGCAAGCTGATGGTGAAGCTGGCCAGGCGCGCGTATGAGAATCCCGGGTTCACGTTTTGCAAACGGTAAAAACTTCGTATCATCAGACCCGCGCCGATCAACAACACGAGAGTGCTGGCTACCTCTACGACCACCAGTGAACTTCGCAGCCAGTGGCGGCGAGTCGTCCCGCGTCCCGTCTCTTTCAAGGTTTCATGAACGTCCACCACGCTTGCCTGCAATGCGGGCACAAGCCCAAACAGAATGCCGGTCAGAAATGAAACGCCGATCGTGAACGCCAGCACCCGCCAATCAAGACCTATTTCCTTTGAGCGCGGGATGGCGTCCGGGCTGATGTAGAGAATGAAGTCAATACACCAGCGCGCGATCAACAACCCCAGAGTCCCGCCTACTAAAGAAAGCAGGATGCTTTCCGTCAGCAACTGACGCGCGATGCGCCAGCGTCCCGCCCCCATCGCCGAACGAATCGCCATTTCTTTTTGACGCGCGGTGGCCCGTGCCAATAACAGATTTGCGATGTTGGCGCAGGCAATCAGCAGGACGAAGGCGACGGCCCCAAATAGCACCCAAAGAGCACTGCGGGCATCGCTCACATAGATTTCCAAGAGAGGTCGTATCCGCACACGATTGCCAGAGTTCGAGTCGGGATATTGTTTTTCAAGATTAGCGGCGATGTTGTCCAGATCCGCCTGCGCTTGCGGCAGGGTTGCGCCTGACTTCAAACGCGCGACGGCAAAGAGACCTGGATGATTGCCTCGCTGCTGCCAATTGGAATCGCCAGACAGTTGACCGACGGGAACCCACATCTCGACGCGGCTCGGATACAGATAACCCTGCGGCATCACGCCAATTACGGTGTAGTTTTTCCCATTGAGAGTGATCGGCTGGTTCAAAATACTCATTTGCCCGCCAAAGCGTCTTTGCCATAAACCGTGGCTCAACACGACCACTGGCGTGCCCCCGGGTTTATCCTCCTCGTTGGTAAATACCCGTCCGATCGCAGCGTTCACTCGCAAAGCGGAGAAGAGATCCGCCGAAACCTGCGCCGTGGGGATGCGCTCGACCTCGCCGGCGCCGGTCAGGTTGTAGCTATTGCGGTTATACACACCAATTTTTTCGAATACATGATTTTGATTTCGCCAGTCTGTGAAGTTTGGATATGAAACCGACATCTCATCGATGACTGGGCTGCGCTCATTCAAGAACACCAGGCGGTCAGATTCGTCGTAAGGCAGCGGGCGCAACAGTACGGCGTTCACCACGCTGAAGATCGCCGTGTTGGCGCCGATACCCAAGGCGAGCGCCAGTATAACCACGAAAGTGATTCCGGGATTTTTCAGTAACATGCGCGCGCCATAACGCACGTCTTGCCAGAGTGTGGGCATCCTGTATTTCTCCTCCCAATTTCCGATTGCCGATTCAACCCATTGCCGATTGCCGCTTGCCGATTGCCAATTCTCAGATCTCAGATTTCAGATAATTTCAGATTTCAGATTTCAAGTGCCGAGGTACCACGCGATTAACAATCAACGCTCAAATTGGCAATCGGCAATTGGGCGGCAATGACCTCACTCGTACCTCAGGGCCACCAGAGGATCCACTCTCATTGCGCGCCTCGCTGGTACGTAACAGGCCAGCAGGGCCACAGCAGCCAGCAAAAAGGATATAGCAATGAAAGTCACGGGGTCGGTCGCGCTTACGCCAAACAGCAGGCTCTTCATTAGCCGCGTTAGCCCAATCGCACTTGAAGCACCAAGCACTACACCGATTAGCGTCAGCATCATTCCCTGGGAGAGGACTAGCTTCAGCACGTTGTGACGCTGAGCGCCGAGGGCCATGCGGATCCCAATTTCCTTCGTTCGTTGTGTGACCGCATACGCCATTACGCCGTATAACCCGATCGCAGCCAGTAACAACGCCACCAGACCGAAGAAGCTAAGCAGCCGGGTAAACAAGCGTTCGATTCTCAACGACTCATTAGCCACTTCGAGCTGCGTCTTAACGCCTGCTAATGGCAGGTTGGGATCCACTTCGCGCACTGCCTGCCGGATCGCCGTTACAAAAGCCACTGGATCGCCCGCTGTCCGGACCTCGAAAGTTACCGCTCCGACTCTGCCGAGTTCCTGCAACCAGGGCACGTAAACAGTTGGCGGCGACTCGTCGCGCAGGTTGCGGTATTTTGCATCTCTGGCAACGCCGACGATTTCGATCTCGGTGGGTTTGTCGGCATTGAATCCGAAGCGTTTGCCGATGGGGTTTTCGCCGGAGGAGAAGAGCCGTGCGAAAGTCTGATTGACTACAACAACTTTAGGCGCGCGTTCGTCGTCCTGGGGAGTAAAGCTGCGTCCGAGCAGTACCGGAATCTCCATGGTGGCGAAGTAGTTCTCGCGCACATGGTGCAGACG
>JACCSP010000160.1 GCA_013812905.1 Pyrinomonadaceae bacterium | reverse complement strand
ATTGGGGGAAGCCACTGCCTCCCGGCCGCGCTCGCGGTATCGCCACGCATTTTTCTTTCAGCAGTTATGTTGCCCAGGTAGCTGAAGTCTCGGTAGACAAACAGGGCGCCGTCCGGGTGCATCGGATGGTTTGCGCCGTTGATTGCGGACGCGTTGTCAATCCTGACACCGTTAAGGCACAAATGGAGGGTGGGATCAATTTCGGCCTCACGGCCGCACTCAAGAGTGAAATCACTCTTGATCGAGGACGCGTACAACAACGCAACTTCCACGATTACCAAATGCTGCGCATCAATGAGGCGCCAACGATCGACGTCTACATTGTGCCGAGTACAGAGAAACCTACCGGCGTTGGTGAGCCAAGTGTGCCGCCAGTCGCGCCCGCAGTAGCGAATGCGATTTTCGCGGCAACTGGCAAACGGATTAGGAAGCTGCCGATTCTAAAAGTCGACTTGCGCGGGTGACCTGACAGGTGTAAGTGAGGGGAAAACCCAAGTAGCTTATCGAATCAGGTTCGCAAGGCGTAGTGGGCGGCAATCGGACTTAGAGCCCGCGAAGCATGGCGAGAGCGTAAGGCCTGGGGCGTGAAGCCCCAGGTTGACCGAAAAGAAATGCTTAGCCTGCGAGCGGGCGGCAGAGGCAATAGAGAGAACATCGTTTATGAAGCCTGGCGCTCGAACAAGACAACATTATTCATCCACTGTCGCCCGCTGCGCGGGCTTGCAGATCTTTTTCACTTACTACCTAGGGTTCCGCTTCGCTTCACCCTAGGGTTTATGCTCTCGCCACGCTTCACGGGCTCTACATCCGAGTGCCGCCACGTCGCGGATAAGTGGTGCCGATTCGCGGGCTAAGAATTTGTTGTGAGTGAATTCGAGTAGAAGGGAATCGAACATGCCGAGCAAACGGATACGTAACTCTCTAATCGGAGCCCTGTGCCTCATCGCGCTGGGCGCGATTGCTCGACCAATCTCCGCATGGGCCGTCCACCTGTTAAACCGCACTAACTCCGAGACCGCCGCTCAAAGAAACGACGCACGCGCGCGCGAAGCGTTTCTGGCAGTGATTCCCGTTCTGAAACATCCACGCTGTTTGAATTGTCACGCGACTGGCGACTTTCCCCGCCAGGGCGACGATAGCCGCGTTCATGTGCAGAACGTGCGCCGGGGAATTGATGGTAAAGGCAAGTATGGCCAAAAGTGCAGCGCCTGTCATCAGGAACACAACGTTGCCGGATTGAACATGCCGCCGGGAGCACCTAATTGGCATCTGCCGCCTGCGGCTATGCCGATGATCTGGGAAGGCCGAACGCCTGGACAGATTTGTCGCCAGATCAAGGACCCAAAACAGAACAACGGAAAGACGGTCGCGCAGATCGTAGAACACGTTACTGCAGACAAACTCGTGTTATGGGGTTGGAACCCAGGTGAGGGCCGTACGTTGCCGCCGCTAAGTCACGGTGAATTTGCGCAGAAGTTTCAAGAATGGCACCGCTTTGGCGCTGCCTGCCCGAACTAAGGGACAACATTGGCGATTTCCAATTGCCGATTGATTGTGGGGCTGCGGATTGAAGGCAACCCAGACTAGAGTCTGTGTCACTTACGGCTCATAGGCCGGCGCATCTGGATCGTAGACCTTGCTCGGATCCACGCGCTTGCCATCAACAAACCACGCGCCGGGATGGACATCGTCAATTAAATTCAACCGCCAACCTTCCGGCGTATTGATCCATGTCTCCCGTTGCACTGCGCTCGTATCAACGCGGCGCAGCTTTCCTTTCATCATCTGCATTCGAGACCATTGCTGATGAATGAGGGCGGCCGCTTCGTTGCCGGAAATATTAATCGTCCCGATGGTGAAGCTTAAACTCACGACCGACTGCACCTGCTCAAATCCACGCCTAGCATAATCCGCAGATTGCTTGTACGACCAGGTTTCACCATTCGCCGTCTTTACTGTGAAGTCAGGAGTGCGCAGCGCGAGTAAAGCGACAAGGTCTTTCTTCCGGGTGGCTTCCACAATCTTCGCGTAACGTTCTTCCAAGGCTCGCCGCACCGGTTTCGATTTGTCCCGCTGGACGACCCGATCACCCTTAACTTTAAACTTGAGATCTTTGTCCGCGGTCTTTTGAAGTTGCCCAAGAGAGACTATGCTTCCAGTGCAACCAACCGCCAAAGTCAAAATGATTTTGATTAGTTTACTCATATAAATTCTTTATGGATCATAGACTCCCCGTAGAGATCTCAGATCAAGGATCACAGAGCGATTTCAGAAAGAGCTTGAAACCATTCCCGCCACTCCTCTTTAGTGGCGAGCTTCCTAGTCGCGGCGACTTCCTGTGAAACGCAATAAAAAGAAGAACAGGTTGATGAAATCCAGGTAGAGAGACAGGGCGCCAACCACCGCGTACGCACCCACTTGGCCGTCCGGCAGCGCGAGAGCCATCTGCTTCAGCCGTTGGGCGTCCCAGGCGGTAAGACCGGTGAAAACCAAAACGCCGACGACCGAAATCACGAACTGGAGGGCACTGTTTTGCCAGAAGATGCCGACGATCGAGGCGAGAATGAGACCAATTAAACCCATGAACATGAATTGCCCAACGCCGGCGAGACTTCTCTTGGTTACGGTACCGAAGACCGCTGTGGCTCCGAACATTCCGGCGGTAATGATGAAGGTCGAGGTTATCGACGCACCGGTATAAATCAGCAGGATGATAGATGAAGTGACTCCGGTGAGCGCCGAATACAGGATGAAAAGGCCGGCCGCAGTCGCCGGTGAGACCTTTTCAACGCGGGCTGAGAGATAAATGACGAGTCCCAGTTGAGCGATGATTAGCGCCCAAAACACGAGTCGGTTAAGTATCAGCGCTTCGATAAGCGCGGGAGACGCCGCCACGGCAAAAGCCGTTACAGCAGTCACCAGCAAACCGGCAAACATCCAGCCATACACTCGGCTTAAAAAAGCGCCGACACGTTCGTCGCGCACATCCGCAACCTGCGGTGAAGTAAAGGAAGACTGGTTCCAGCTCATGATTCCCTCCCTAATTCAGTAAATACTCGAAGATTGCTTTCGGTCCTCATTATACGCCTCTTGCCGACTATATTCCGCGGGCCCTGCAGAAGAGGTACTGGCGCAGGCTGGTCAGAATGGCTTAGATGCAGAACCGAGCACGAGAACCTAACTAATTTAGCTGGGGATTAGCGCGGATGAGCGCGGTTCCGAGCCAAAACCAAGACAAAACCGCCAGTACCATACAAAAGTCTTGACACCCTTTTCGCTCCTTGTCTATAGTAAGCCCTCGCTTCCGAGGCGAAGCAGTTTAGACGACAATTCCCGCACGCGGTGCTGGAGCCGAACCCGAAAATCAAATGATCGATAGCACCTGCTCATCTTATTACTTCGCTTTTACGTACGGCTTCTTCTCCTATGGGAGGAGCGGGCCGGCGAATTGTGAGCGTGAAGTGCTGCAGACCTGATATCTAGCACCAAAGCTTTTCAAACAGCCAGCCGCGACTCCCGATGGGGAACCAGTCGCGGCTGGCTTTTTTTCTGCGAAACGGCAAAGGTTTTCGAACGAACAACGAGTGCTAACTACCCCCAGGAAGGAATCACCATCATGAACATCGAATACTGGCGCACAGAGATAGACGAACTCGACCGAGAGCTACTGCGACTCTTGAATTGCCGCGCACGACTCGCAATGAAGGTCGGTGCTTTGAAAAGGACAGCCGGATTGCCGTGCTGTGATCCGGAACGCGAGCTTGCTGTGCTCAGGGATCTTCAGAACGCCAACGCTGGACCGCTCGATGGGGAGGCCATAACCAGAATCTTCCGGCGCATCATCCGCGAGTCAAGGTTTATGGAAACGAAAATGTTGATGGGAGAAGAACAAAGAGTGGTCACGGCCAACGGGGCACGCACGGCAATCACGGGTGAGGCCATCGCACAGAGAGTCGGGCCGCACGAGGTCTTGTAGTGAGCAGTTCGCATCTACCGAGAGTAGCTTTCCAAGGTGAGCACGGGGCGTTTAGCGAGGAGGCGGCAGTCAAGTTGCTCGGACCTGAGATCCATCTCGTGCCGCGTCGCACCTTCGAGACGCTTTTCAGTAGTCTTGATGAAGGCCTTGCGGAGTTCCTTGTGGTGCCGGTTGAAAACACTCTCATTGGGGCCATCCAACCAGCTGTCGACTTGCTTGACAAAAGCTCCTTGGGCATCGTGGGGGAAGTGGCAATACCGATTCGCCAGCTTCTAATCGGATGCCCGGGTGCCGTGTTTGGAGAAATCGTAGCGGTTGAATCTCACCCGGCGGCCCTGGCACAGTGTGAACGCTTTTTGGCCGCTCATCCTCAAATTGAAAGAATCGAAACGGAAGATACCGCCGGAAGCGTGGCTCGAATAGTAGAGGGCCGCGACCGCACTCGCGCCGCCATCGCCGGAAGACGCGCTGCGGAACTTTACGGAGGTTCCATTCTTAGAGAGAACCTCGAAGATGGTTCGCAGAATTATACGCGGTTTTTGCTGCTGTCCGAGCAGGACAGTTGGATGGGCTTCGGTTCGAACAACTTACGTTTGAAAAACTAATCAGGTACACGACTAAAAAGCAAAGGGTGCAAATCATGATCGTTAACATGGCAACACTCGCTAGTGAAGAAGAGATCCGTCACGTAATTGATAGGATTAAGGAATGTGGCTATCAAGCACACGTCATCCAAGGCGCCGAAAGAACCGTGATTGGTGCCGTCGGCAGCAACGGCCGCAGAGCGGAAATTGAAGCGCTGCGAGCAGCACCCGGGGTCCAGGATGTAATCCAGATCGCACACCCTTTCAAGCTCGTAAGCCGTCAACTGCGACAGCGTGGCACAATTGTTGAAGTAGGTGGGGTCAAGATCGGAGCCGGCGATCTGGTCGTCATTGCCGGGCCCTGTTCGGTCGAATCGGGCGAGCAGTTGATGGCTACGGCCAGGGCAGTGAAAGCTGCGGGCGGTAACATGCTGCGCGGCGGTGCATACAAACCCCGGACGTCTCCGTACGATTTCCAGGGACTGGGAGTCGAAGCGTTGCATCTTCTGCGAGATGCCAGTGTGGAGACGGGCCTGCCGATCGTGACTGAAGTTATGAGCGAAGCGGATGTCGAGATTGTGGCGGAGTATGCCGATATGTTGCAGGTGGGTGCTCGCAACATGCAGAACTTTTCGCTCCTGCGAAAGCTCGCCCCTCTTGCGCGACCGATTCTGCTGAAGCGCGGACCGTCAGCTACAGTCAAAGAGTGGCTGTTGGCGGCGGAGTATCTGTTAGCGGGCGGAAACGCGAACGTTGTCCTTTGCGAGCGAGGGATTAAGACGTTCGAAACCGCCACCCGAAATACACTGGATTTGGCCGCGATTGCATTGGTGAAGGAGCTCTCTCATCTGCCTGTGCTGGCAGATCCCTCGCACGGAACGGGCCTGCGGAGTCTGGTACCACCGATGTCTAAAGCAGCCGCCGCGGCGGGGGCGGATGGATTGATAATCGAAGTGCATCCCTGCCCGGAACGCGCGCTATCGGACGGACCTCAGTCCCTGGATCTTCCCGGATTTGCGGAGTTAATGAAGGGTCTGGGGAAGGACTATCCGAGGGCGGTTAAGGCCGCCTAGCGGGCTGCCAAAAAAAGGGTGGGCCATGCCCATGAAGAGTAAGATGATCCACGAAAGCGCACGAAAATGACTCGAACTTAGCGCTCTCTTCGTGTCCGTTCGTGTCAATTCGTTCTTAGTATTTCAGCAGCCTGCGAGAAGCAGTCAACGATTAACCGCTGCCGGAATAAATGGACGGAGGTTACTTCACTGACTTTGCGCTTTCAGGTTTGGTGAATAGTGAAGCGGCAAGCGGGCGATTGAATTCGATTGACTCGTAGTTGATGCGGCTTGTCTGTTTGCCGCTGATGAAGTGATCAACGACGAAGGCAGCAGTTACTCCGTTAATGCTAATGAGCCTGGCCAGCCGGTCCTCTTCGGTTATCTCTTCAGTCTCATCAGAGTCTGCTACCTTACTGTTGCGTTTGTAAGTTACCTTCGCGGGAAGTCCATCCTTTGCCCCAAATTCATATTCAATCCAAAACCCGTCAGGGTAAGCGAGTCGCACAGTCTCGTTGCGACGGGCCAGCCCAGCCTCGCGCCGGCCGAAATAACTAAGAGTGGCATCCTCGCGACGCCACCAGCCGCGCAAAAGATTATCGATGCTGGTGCGCATGCTTCGTCTGAAGTCTTCGAGCTGCGCCGGCTTCTGATCTTGTAAGCTCTTGGTAGCTCCGTCATAAACCCAGCCGGTTGCGCCCACGTTGGTTTGCACTACACGCACTCCGGCGGTGGTGAATTCCGTTCGTTCCTTGTCTGGATAAACAAGGTAATCGAGAAATCTGGCCGGCAATTGTGACATGCCATCCTGATAAGCAGTGTAAAACCCGCGCCCGACCACGCTTTGCACGTTGAGGTAAGCACTGCCACCGAGCACCTCAATAGCGCGCTTAATAATCTCTTCCGCCTTTTGGGTCGAAGCAGGCATTGGCGCCGGCTTAGGGTCCTGCGCTTGAAGAGCAACCGGTCCGGAACAACCCATCGCCAATAGCACGAGAACTTGAACTAACTTATTTGAAATCCTCATGTGTTACCAAAGGAGCTCACTCAAGCGCAGTAAAGGGTTTCAATGAAGACAATCATTGAAACCCTCACTTAAGTCTTGGCAATGACCCCCATTGCATCCACGACCCAAGCGGGCTGCCCGTTCGGGTACCTAGTCGCTACCGCTCGCGGTTCTGACATAACGGCGAGCTAGTTCAATTCAGGCTTGCTGGCAGCGGCTGGTTTGACGACAGTTTCGCCTTCTTCCACATCGACCAGGAAATTCGAGGCCGTCTTCCACATGGCGGTAATCGGCAGCTTAACTTTTTCGTCGATGTGGCGCTTTAAGAAGCGGGCGCCGTAAGCTGTATTGAAGCCTTTTTCGGTAAGCAAGTTGAGCGCAGTCTCGCTGAAGTCTACCGCCTTACCCTGGCGTTCCATCTGCCGACGCAACTTGTCCAGATACAGCCTGGCAATCTGCCGCACCTCGTCCATCGTTAGCGGCGCGAAGACAATAATCTCGTCAATTCGATTGCGAAACTCGGGTGAAAAGCGGGTCTCGGCAGCCTTCATTACTTCTTTGTTTACTACTCGGAAGTCGGAGGCTGTCTTGGTACCGAACCCCAGAGGTTTCTCGAACTTCCTAAAGCTGTCTGAGCCGAGATTTGAGGTCATGATCACAATAGCGTCGGAGAGGTAAACCTTCTTACCACGACCATCCGTCAGCCAGCCTTCGTCGAAGGCCTGCAAAAAGAGGTTCATTAGGTACGGGGATGCTTTTTCCACCTCGTCCAGCAGGAGCACCGTGTAGGGATTCTCCCGCAATTGTTCGGTGAGAATACCGCCGCGCTCGGAACCGACTATGCCGCGCGGCATGCCGATCAGCTTTTCGATGCTGACCGTGCCGTCGCTGTATTCAGACATGTCGATGCGCACCATCTTCTCTTCGTCGCCAAACATGAATTCAGCGACCGCCTTGGCGAGTTCAGTCTTGCCTACGCCGGTAGGGCCGAGAAACAGCAATACGCCATCGGGTTTGTAATGCGATTCCTTCAAGGGCCCTTTGTTCAATCTCAGTCGCTGGGCTACAGCCTTGATGGCGGCTTTCTGGCCTATCACTCGATTACCGAGGAGAGCTTCGGTCATGGCAAAACGTTCGCCCGTGTCGCGAAAGATCATGTCGCGAGGAATACGGGACTCCTGCGAGATCACATCGATAACGTGTTCAGGTTTGACAATCATCGTTTGGGGTTCGTTGATCTCGACTTTAACGGCAGCCGTATCGAGCCAGCCGATGGCCTTGTCCGGGAGATGGAGGTTGCGAATGTACTTGGGCGCCATCTCCAACGCGGTGTTGATGGCGTCGTCTGAAATCTTGACGGAGTAGTTTCGCTCCAGACGCGGACGCAGCCCAAGCAGAATCTCGCGCGTTTCGCTAATCGTCGGCTCGACCACTTTCACTAACCGGAAGCGACGCGCCAGTGCCTCATCTTCGGCGATGTATTCCTTGTATTCTGAGAGCGTAGTTGCTCCAATGATGCGCATGTCCCCACGCGCGAGCGCCGACTTAAACATGTTGGCCGCATCGGACGAAGTTCCCAGGGCCGCGCCCGCCCCTATGATGGTGTGAGCTTCATCAATGAAGAGGATCAAATTGGAGTGCTCTTTTGCCTCGTCGATGATGCCCTTAATTCTTTCTTCGAACATGCCACGCAGCATTGTGCCGGCGACGAGGCCGCCCATTTGCAGTTGCACTACGTGCGCGCCACGCAAGCGAGCTGGCACTTTCTCCGGTTCCAATTCGATGGTGCGGGCAAGACCTTCGACCACCGCTGTCTTGCCAACGCCGGGCTCACCTACGAGCATGGGTGAATTGGCCCGTTCACGATGGCAGAGGATTTCGACAATCTGCTGAATCTCTTTTTCCCGACCGATGGTGGGCGAAATCTTGTCAGCCCGCGCCAACCGATTTAGGGAAACGCCAAAGTGCTTAAGATAAGGGGGGAGTTCGAACTTCTTGCGAAACTGCTCCTCTTCCTGTTCCCGTTTTTGCACCTGCGCGCGAACGTTCTCCGCCACGGCGTCTGTGTTTGCCCCCATGTTTCTGAGGACGTCCAGGAAGAGACTATCGTAGTTTGTGAGCGCTTCAAAAATATCGGTAGCTTCGATGGTCTTGCGACCCTGGGTACGCGCTCGCTCCATGGCGCGTTTGAACAGGTCTGTAGTATCTGGGGCAATACGGAAACCTTTTCCGACGTGTGGTGGGCGGGTGGTATCCAGCCGCTGGTCGATAGCGATCTTCACCACGATGGGGTCGAGAGAGAGCTCACGCATCGTAGAGTTAAACATATCCGGCTCTTCATGCATTAGAGCCTGCAAAATATGCTCAACTGCCACGTAGTTCTGATCCCGCTGGCGCGATTCGCTCATGGCGTGCTCAAGTATGCGCTGACCGCTTTCACCAAACTTGTCTTTATAAGCCCCTAGATCTGCCATTTTCTGACTACCTCAAAAGCCTTCGTACGTTGTTCGAGTCAGCAAGTTTGACCTGAGTCCTTTAAAACCCACAGGGAGAGCCGCAGGTTAGATGTTCTGAGCATATGCGCCGTTGCGTTTCGATGCAACAACATTTACCAGGGCGATCTGCTTGCAAATCTGCTGCCAACTGGTTCGAGGAAAGCCAGTCTTGAGGAAAAGCACTTATCAGTAGTCATAGTCTTCGCCGCCACCCTGCATCGGCGCAGCCGGTTTCTTAGGTTCAGGAGCTTCCGTAACCGCCGCGTCAGTAGTCAAGAGAAGACCGGCGATTGACGCAGCGTTCTGCAAGGCAGTGCGCACTACCTTTGTAGGATCAATGATTCCAGCCGCAACCAGATCCTCAAACTCACCGCTGCCCGCATTGAAACCCCTGGGGCCTTTCAAAGCCTCGACTTTCCCGACAATCACGGCTCCCTCAACCCCCGCGTTTTCGGCGATCCGCCGTAGCGGTTCTTCGAGCGCACGTCTTACCAGCCTGACGCCCGTTTGTAGATCCGGATCATCGTCGGTAAACTTATCGAGCACTTTGGCAGCACGAAGCAGCGCCACTCCACCACCCACTATGATGCCTTCCTGGGCTGCGGCCCGGGTGGCGTTTAATGCGTCTTCAACCCGCATCTTGATCTCTTTCATTGCCGTTTCGGTCGGAGCTCCAACTTTTACTACCGCAACACCACCAGCCAGCTTTGCCAGACGCTCCTGCAATTTTTCGCGATCGTAATCCGAAGAGGTCTCTTCGATTTGTCGTTTGATGGTTGCCACTCGGCCCTGAATAGCCTTGGGATCGCCACCACCCTCAACAATCGTGGTGTTCTCTTTGTCGACGATCACCCGCTTCGCTGAACCGAGATCGGATACTTCGACATTCTCGAGTTTTATTCCCAGGTCTTCGGTTACCACGCGGCCGCCCGTAAGGAGGGCCAAATCTTCCAGGATGGCCTTGCGGCGATCCCCGAACGCCGGCGCTTTAACAGCGCAGACTTTGATGGTCCCGCGCAGTTTGTTAATGACGAGTGTGGCGAGGGCGTCGCCTTCGATGTCCTCAGCGATTATTAACAGCGGCCGCGCGCTTCGGGCCGCTTGTTCCAGCAATGGCAACAGATCCCGCATCGCTGAAATTTTTTTCTCGTGCAGCAGGATCAGAGAATCCTCGAGCACGGTCTCCATGCGATCCGGGTTAGTCACGAAGTAGGGCGACAAATAGCCGCGGTCGAACTGCATTCCCTCAACGATGTCGAGTTCGGTCTGCAGCGTCTTTGACTCTTCCACAGTGACGACACCGTCCTTGCCCACCTGCTCCATGGCTTCGGAGATAAGCTTGCCAATCTCGCGGTCGTTATTCGCCGACACAGTAGCTACGTTCGTGAGCTCTTCTTTGGTTTTCACCTTTTGCGACATGCGTTCGAGTTCCGCAACCACCTTTTCGGTCGCCAGCAGAATGCCGCGCTGCAGAGACATCGGGTTAGCTCCAGCAGTCACGTTCTTCACGCCTTCCCGGAATATCGCCTGGGCCAGCACCGTCGCTGTAGTGGTACCGTCTCCCGCGGTGTCATTCGTCCTGACTGCAACTTCCTTCACCATCTGTGCGCCTATGTTCTCGTAACGGTCTTCGAGTTCAATTTCCCGGGCGACTGTGACGCCATCTTTCGTAATCACAGGCGAACCAAATTTCTTGCCCAACACAACGTTACGCCCTTTGGGTCCGAGCGTGACGCGCACCGCGTTAGCCAGCGTGTTTACGCCTTTGAGCATGGCATGGCGGGCATCTTCGTGGAACTTCATCTCTTTAGCAGCCAATGTTTTTCTCCTTCAGTCTTCAAATAAAAACTTTACGGAATCACTCAGACCTCATTCGCCGGCTGTTCTCATCCTGGGAGAACTTCGTCCGACCTTTACGCTCGCAGGACGCAACAAACGATCGCCAATTCGATAGCCACGGCTGAATTCAGCCACGACTTTCCCTTCTTCCTCAGGCTCCACCGGAACCGTCTCCACTGCCTCGTGTAGCTCAGGATCGAATTCCTGCCCCACTGACTGGAGGGGTTCAACACCAGCGGCGGCAAGTGCGTTTTCAAAACTCGCTGCGGTCCTGCGCACACCTTCACCAATCTGTTCGGGTGTGCCGCCCGACTCGGCAGCTTCGGTCGCTCGTTGAAGGTTATCCAGCACGGGAAGCAAACCGGCAATGAAATCCGCCTTTCCCCGCTCCGCGCGTTCATCGGCTGCGCGGTTCAAGCGCTGGCGAGTTTCATCCGTCTCTCGTTGGAGTTGGGTGCGCAGCTTCTCAAAACGTGATTGCACCTCTTGCGTCAACTTCTCGGCGGCTTCCGTCCGCGCCTCGAGCTCTGCGACATAACTGGGTTTTAGATTTGGGCTCTCGGCAGTGACGGCGGCCCCCGAGTTCGCGTCGTCCTCCAGGAAGCTGCGGCGGCGATCGGTTACTCGAATCTTGCTTTCCTTATTCTCGTCTAGGTCGGAATTTCGTCCCCTTGGCTTATAAAAATCCATCGTGTTGTTGCTCTCCTCCCAATGGTCCCTTGTCGTACTGGTTTCCGAGTCAAGATACTTTGATCTCAATGCGCTTCGCCGTTTCTTCATTACGTTTCGGAAGGCGGACTTCCAGTACCCCATCCTTGTACGCAGCGTGAATGTTTTTTTGACTGACTGAACTTGGTACGCTGAAGG
>JACCSP010000153.1 GCA_013812905.1 Pyrinomonadaceae bacterium | reverse complement strand
GCCAACCTTAGGTGTAGAGTTTCCGCGCGGGCTCTTTCGATTGCCAGACGGGTTCCTAGTTACTCCTTAGCTGCCCTTACGCACTTCGACGAACATATGGGATGGTTGACTACTCCTTTCCCAGGGGCTACGCTCCCCCTTGAACTTGAACCATTTCCAGGTCCCCCGTAGTTTCGTGGATCGGTGTCCGCTGCCAACCCCAACCATTACCCTCGATTTTTGTCATTCCAAGTTTACCAATTCCTTATGTACAATCGTCACTTCCCTTTCGAACAACTCACGGACGGAGGTTGAGAATGCTTTTCTTGTCTATCAATACCCATCTCAGGACTTGTTCGTTTCTGATTTTAAGTCTAGGTCTCGCGCTCATGTCATCCTGCGCCAAGACCGGCGGGCCGGATGTGGGCTCCGACGCCAAAGGCACGCCGACGGAAGCTGAGCAATTTGTTGCCGACGCCGAGAAGCGACTGCTCGAACTCAACATTAAGTTCGCTCGCGCTGACTGGGTGAAGAGCACCTTCATAACCGACGACACAGAGACTCTTTCGGCCGAAGCGAACAAACAAGTGATCGAAGCAACAACGGAGCTGGCGGAACAATCGCGTCGCTTCGACGGAGTAGATCTGCCTTACGATACAGCGCGCAAGCTCAAACTCCTCAAGCTCGCGCTTACCCTGCCGGCGCCTTCAAATGCAGCCGAACGAGATGAGTTAACAAAGATCGCAGCCTCGCTGGAAGGTGACTATGGCAAAGGCAAATATTGCCCCGATGGAGATAAAGGAAAGTGTCTCAGTCTCAGCGAGATGGAAGTAATTCTCGCGAACAGCCGCGACCCAGAGGAGCTCAAACGTATCTGGTTGGGCTGGCACCAGGTTTCTCCGCCCTATCGCAAAAACTATCAGCGCTTTGTCGAGCTCAGTAATAAGGGAGCGCGCGAGATGGGCTTTAAAGACACCGGCGCGATGTGGCGGGAGAAATACGATATGGAGCCTGACGCCTTTGCTGCCGAAATGGAGCGGCTCTGGCAACAGGTGAAGCCGCTCTACGATTCACTCTACACCTACACGCGCAAGAAATTAATCGCTAAATACGGCACCCAAGTCGTCCCCCACGAAGGGCCGATTCCCGCTCATCTCTTTGGCAACATGTGGGCCCAGCAGTGGAATAACATTTATCCACTGCTGGCTCCGTCAGGCGGTGATCGAGGTTACGATTTAACCGAAATACTCAAAACGCGCAACACCGACGCGAAACAGATGGTGCGCCACGGCGAAGGCTTCTTTACCTCGGTGGGTTTTGAACAGTTGCCGGGAACCTTCTGGGATCGCTCACTGTTCGTCAAGCCGGTGGACCGTGAAGTGGTCTGCCACGCCAGCGCGTGGGACCTTGATTACGAGAAAGATGTGCGACTGAAAATGTGCATTCAGATCCGAGAGGAAGACTTCACGGTCGTTCACCACGAGTTGGGCCACAATTATTACCAGATGGCTTATGCCAGCCAGCCCTTTCTCTATCGCGACAGTGCCAACGATGCCTTTCACGAAGCTATCGGCGATACCATTGCCCTCTCTGTAACTCCGCCTTATCTGAAGCAGATTAGATTGATTGACAAGGTTCCGGATCAGAGTGCAGACATTGGTTTTCTTTTGCAGCGATCGCTGGAGAAGGTTGCGTTCCTCCCATTTGGTTACCTGGTAGATCAATGGCGTTGGAAGGTTTTCTCCGGCGAAGTAGGTCCTGGCGATTACAACAGCGCCTGGTGGGCTTTGCGAGAGAAGTACCAGGGAGTAGCTCCTCCTGCCCCGCGCTCGGAGCAAGACTTTGACGCCGGGGCCAAGTACCATGTTCCAGCCAACACACCCTACGCCCGCTATTTTCTCGCAGCGATTCTTCAGTTTCAGTTTCACCGCGCCTTGTGCCGCGAAGCGGGGTTCAACGGACCGCTGTATCAATGTTCGATTTACGGCAACAAGAAAGCCGGTGAAAAATTGAAGCAAATGCTGGCTTTGGGTCTGAGCAAGCCCTGGCAGGAAGCTCTCAAAACCATGACCGGGGAAGACAAAATGGACGCCACAGCGATTATCGATTATTTCGCACCGTTAAAGCAGTGGTTGGATGAGGAGAACAAAAAGCTTTGAGTATGCGGCGGGCTGAGTAGCGAAAACCATTTTCTATTTCTCATTCTTGACTCCTAGGGGCGTAGCTTAGACGTGAATTTAGCCCGGTCTTCGGCTGCTCTCACGAATTAGACGCGTGGCCAAAACTAACTTCACAGGTCACTGGAACGAATTTGGGCTGGTGATGGATCTTTGCTTAAGAAAGGAAGGATCAGATCAGAGGTGGTGAGAAAATGCTAACGGGAGATCTTCTTGGGACCTTAACCTCCACTCAAGTCAGAAGTCAATCGCGGGTGAGTATTGTGTAGAATTCAACGGATAACGTCTGCGGCAGCGAATTTCGCCAAAACGTCAGCTGGCCAATAACAGTGTCTGGCGCTTTCGCGCACCGTGGCTAACCTAACCTGAATAAACTCCTGGGTGGTCAACATGGGACTTGTTAATCTCTTCGCCTTAGCATTGTTGTTGAAGGCAGGGCAGATCACCAAGTTTGTGGCACTGGAAATCCCACCTTGAGAATCGCGAGCTCTCCTCGCGAGCTCGGCCTCATTCATTCCTCTGGAGTCTGGTTGAGAAGGTGTTTCCAGAGGAGATACCGCGTGTAATCCCCGTCGAGAGCGTTTTCCTAACGACAACGCAGGGTAATCGAAGTCCCTGTCCGGCAGCGGAGCTGCGGCCACAGCCGCAGAAATTTTTCGTCGCTTCAGGTCAGCGAAGGCTTTCATATTAACTCCTTATCCAGTAGAGAAAATACCAATTTAACCGATCTTCCAGTTTTTTTGCTTAATGTGCAATACACTGGAGCGTGGGGCGGGACAGTTTGGCTATCAGGCACCGCCCGGCGACACGGGGGGTGCCCTAAAACCGGTCTCTGGCATGAGGTCCTACGGCAACTGTGCCGCAGGCTCATTTGCTGGGCGTCGTAACGTTTACGTCAATACTCTTATTGCCGCTGAAAATGCGGCCACCAAAAATGAAAAGCCCGACCACCACGATGATTACAAAGATCACCAAGATGGCTACTACTCCAGTACTACCGCTACCACCATCGTCTCCCATGCGTTTATCCTCCTGTCCAAATGGTTACCCGGCGGTTGTTTCACCCCCGAGTAGTGTTAGAACTTCCCCTGCGACATAACTCGAATCGCCTTCTGAAGCGAAGTAGACAAAAGCCGGTGCAATTTCTTCCGGTTGCGCTGGACGCTTCAATGGAGTGTCTGCGCCAAACTCCGGGACATCCTTCGCCGATTTATCCGACGGGTTGAGTGGAGTCCATACGGGCCCAGGCGCTACGCAATTCACGCGAATACCTTTCTCAATCAGATTCTGAGCGAGGGATTTGGTGAAGGCGTGGATGGCCCCCTTCGTCGCTGAGTAATCAAGCAAATGCTTGCTACCTTCAAGGCCTGTTATAGATCCGCAATTCACGATCGCGCTACCCTTTTTTAAATGCGGCAGCGCCGCTTTCGTTACCAGAAAATAACTATATATGTTTGTCTTAAACGTTAGGTCCCACTGTTCCTCCGAAACCTCGGCTAGACTCTTCTGGTGTTGCTGAAACGCCGCGTTGTTCACCAGGATGTCGAGTTTTCCGAACCTGGCTACCGTCGCCTTTACGGCTTCTTTACAAAAATCCGGGTCCGTCAGGTCGCCGGCAATCAGGTGGGCGCTTTGGCCTTCGGCCGCGACAGCCTTTCGAGTCTCGTCTGCGTCGCTTTGCTCTTCGGGAAGGTAGGTGATAGCCACATCTGCCCCTTCACGAGCGAAGAGCACCGCGACGGCCCTCCCAATACCTGAATCACCACCCGTGATCAGAGCGACTTTCTGCTTCAACTTCTCGGCGCCCTGGTAGTAAGGAGCCTCATAGCTGGGTCTCGGCTGGAGTTTCGACTCCAGGCCCGGCTTCTGCTGATGCTGCGCCGGCATGGGCGACTTCGGCTGCTTTAGTTGGCCCAACTCCCCAGGTGCATTTATGGATGCCTTTGAGGACATGCGGACAGTAGACCGGCGCTTATCCTCCGTCGCTCGCTTTTTCGTTCGGAAGGACTTGGGCCTTCCAGAGCCAGGGTTTCTATTATTCTTCGTGACCATCGTCGCTCCAGGCTACTTCCTGCGCCTTTTTCCACCTTTGACGGGCTTTGGCTCTCTTCCCGTCTGGCTGCCGCCCTTCTTTACTCGCCATACCTGACACTCAGTCTGTTACGCAGTCTGCTATATAGGCACCGGGCTTCCGCCACCTTATTGGTCGGGCTTATTGCAAATGGTGAGCCGACAATGCTTTGTTAGCTAATTCATGGGAAATAGCTGATTGTGTCTTATGAGGACCTGCCGTATCGGTCAATTTAATGCAGCAGTGCTGGCATTGTGATTGCGCTGGGACGACGAAATCGGAGTTTCCGGAAAAAATACTGGTCTGTAAATAAACAAAAGTAAGTTTACTAATGTATAGGAAGCCTACACACTCCGCGATGTTATCATGGCTAAAAAAAAGACTGCTCGCGAGTTGATGGACACCGACACCCAAACGTTTTGTTCGTCGCGACGATGGAGAATCAGCGGACGTGGAAGCACTAGCTCAGGATAGGAGGTGGGCTGCCCAAAAAGAATGCCAGCGGGTCAGGGGCGGTCGTGGTGACCAGAAACCTAAGTAGAGGTACCTCCTATTGCTGGAGACACTTGTCCGTCTACCTTGCCGGATTTGCCGCCACGAACTTCTGAAATGATAATTCAAGAATTCGCGCTTGGCGAAACAGACATATCTCTCCGGAGTTCGAAAGGCGCTATCTCGATCGGCGCGCCGCACGTGGAGCAAGTTGTGAGTGGCTCAAGGTGTTCCGTTGCATGTAGGAAATAATTCATTTCTTAATTCGGTTCGAATTGCGATCACGTCTATCTGCCGCAAAGTGGTTTGAGCTCGGCCATTCAACCACGCTGGCGCTATCCAACACAATATCGTTCCGTTCACAGAGCTAGTCTGATCATGACACGAATTGAGCAACTTCAAACGACCGGTATTGTACGAACCGGTGGGTCTACAAGGGGGTTCCGATACAAGAGAGCCGACGGGCGTAAGGTAAGCGCTGCCGATCTCGAGAGGATCCGCCAGCTGAAAATTCCTCCGGCGTGGGTTGAGGTTGCTGTCAACTCCGCGCCGGGCGGTAAGCTTCAAGCTATCGGGAAGGACGTTGCGGGGCGTTGGCAGTATCTCTACCACGAAAGCCACACTCGATCGCAGGAGCTTAAGAAGTTTCAGCGACTGATCAAATTTGCTGAAGCGTTGCCCAAACTGCGTTCAACCGTCAGTCGGCACATCCGCCAACCTGACCTCGGCAAGGAGCGAGTGTTGGCCTGCATAGTGAGGATCCTTTCTACCTGCTTTATGCGGCCGGGAAGTCAGGTTTATGCGAGCGAGAATGGGAGTTATGGTATAGCGACGCTCCGACCAAACCACGTAAAAGTCAGAAAGGGTGTGGTGGAATTCGACTTTCCTGGTAAATCAGGGGTGCGTCAGCGCCGCGAGCTAAGAGATCTCCAGGTCGCGAAAGTCGTGAGAAGCCTGCTCCGTAACCCGGGCCGGGAAGTCTTCAAGTATCAAAACGGCGACGAGGAATTTATCAACGTCACCAACCGTCACATCAATGATTATATTAAGGAGATCATGGGCGCGAAATTCAGCGCCAAAGACTTTCGCACTTGGGCCGGCACAATTATCTGCGCCTGTGCCCTTGCTCGCGTAGGAACTGAGGCGATCGAGAAAGGTGCGGCTCGCAAACGAAAGGTGGTGGCGGCAATCAAGGAAACTGCTGAGATGCTGGGCAATACTCCGGCTGTTTGTCGCAGCTCTTACATCAATCCCGAGATCATCCACAACTTCGAAAAGGGAAAAATCATAGACGGGTATTTTGAAACACTCGAAGACTTAATTTCCTACCGTGGCCGAAAGCTGCACCGGGCGGAGCATGGGTTGCTTAGATTTCTTAAGCGTGACGCCAAGATGTGATTTATCGCGACGATTCTGGCTATAAGCTGGGAGTGGATAATCCAGCCTCGTTAAAAACCTGTGCTAGACGCCCTGGAAGGAAGGTTTGGCATTTGGCTTGCGGCACTATAGATAATCTAACCGCGGTGTCTCGATACCGTGCAGCATTTTAAATCCAACATGGAGGCAGTGAATCAAATGGACGCTTTTAAACTACTTACGAGTGATCATGAGAAGGTGGCGGGGATCCTGGAGAAGCTAGAGGGCACCACCGAACGTGCACTCAAAACGCGAGAAGAACTCTTCACCCAACTAAAAACCGAACTCGACATCCACGCAGGAATCGAGGAGAAGATTTTCTATCCTGTTCTGGAGAAGGCCGAGGCGTCGAGAGACATTACACTTGAAGCCTTTGAAGAGCATCGCCTGGTGAAGCAACTCCTCGGCGAACTGGAAGCAGAAGTTAAAGACGACGAGAGGTGGACCGCCAAGTTCACGGTACTGAAGGAACAAATCGAGCATCACGTCGAAGAAGAGGAAGGGGAGATGTTTAAGAAGGCGCGAAAAGTTCTCAGCGAAGAAGAGATTGAAGAACTGGGAACGCGCATGGAAAAAGCCAAAGGCGAGCAGAAGGCGGCCGCGGCTCGATAACAGCCTGATTGCCGGGCACACGTCAACCCGGTAAACTTCGAAACAGATACTTGCCAGTGTAGGAGAGATGCTATGCAGGGACCTTTAAGGGGACTCCTGGCGGGAGCCGCAGCGTGGAAGTTTGGCGGTGGGTGTATCTCCACCGTCCTGATTTTCATACTTGTATTTTGGCTGCTGGGCATGGTGAGGTGTTAGTCGAGTGCCCTAAGATTTAGCTTTCGTGGACCGCCCGCAGACAGGCCCGCTCTCAGCAGCGGGCCTGTTCGATATTCTGAGTGGAAGCCCATAGCGTCGCAGGTAATCCAGCTAACCACGCTCATTTTTTTTGCCGTCGCGGCCCAAACGATGCGGCGTATCCTGGTTGATCTGGCGAGGGCCAGACACAATCTCAAGTGCGGCGGTGGGGCACAGCAGGTCTCACTCGATGGAGTATTGGTTGCCTCGCCGGAACGCGGCACGGACATGCTTACTCTGGATGAGGCGCTGGGCAGACTGGAGGCACTGAACCCGCGGCAGAGTCGGGTGGTGGAATTGCGATACTTTGGCGGACTGACTGACGAAGAAGTGGGCGAGGTGATCAAAATCTCACCCCGGACAGTGAGGTCTGATTGGAGACTGGCCAGGGTTTGGCTGTACCGTGAGTTGAGCAAGGGAGATGATGACTCCTGAACGTTGGGAACAAGGTCAGCTCTCTCAAGCCGCACTGGAACTGCGGCCCGGCGAACGTGCGGCTTTCGATCAACTGTTTCATTCGACATATGGCAATTCGGGACGCAATGTGCTGCGCGCGCCGGGGCTGGTAAATCTGGACTTCCTCGTCGGGCGCAAGTTCCCCTGACAGAAACGACGCGGCTGGAATTGCGCGGCGAGTTCTTTAATCTCACCAAAACCGCGCACTTCGGCAACCAAACGCCACCATTGGCTCGCCGCAGGCTGGGCGAATCACCGCGACGGCTGCGCCGAATCGACAGGTGCAGGTCGGGTTGCGGCTCGCATTCTGATAACTGAGACTTCTCATGTGCTCTTGCTGATCACTGTTAGGTGTGACGTTCCTACCTTTGTCGTGTCACTAAGGTTTTGGCGGTAAGGGCTTGGCAAGAGCCCCTGGGATTAGGTCGTTCAGACCTACCTCAGATCCCTGATGTCGAAACTTGTAGAATTCTGACAGCTTACTCGACCACTGGGTCTTGTTTTGGGCATTCGCAGGATCATTTCCTGCAGCTGCAACCGCGCGAGTATAGGCATCAATCATTCGATCGATGATCACGTTCAACTTTTCCAGTGCCAACTTGCTCTGCGCCGTTTCATCCTTTCCTTCGAAAGTCGTTTGATAAGCGGCGGCCACGCTCCTGGGGGCGGGAGGGATGGGTGAAGTCTACCTGGCGCAAGACACCAAACTCGACCGCGCCGTCGCGCTGAAAATACTGCCCGCCGAATTCGCCGACAAAAGTCGGATGCGCCGTTTCGAACAGGAAGCCAGATCGGCGGCCGCCCTTAATCATTCGCACATCGCACACATCTATGAGATCGGTGAGGCGGAAGGCAAGCACTTCATCTCGATGGAGTACATCGAGGGCGAGACGCTGTGCGACAAGATTCACCGCGAAAAGACCCCGCTGCCTAAGCTCCTGAAGTACCTCGCCCAGGTGGCC
>JACCSP010000136.1 GCA_013812905.1 Pyrinomonadaceae bacterium | reverse complement strand
GCGAAACTGAAAGAAGTGAAGGGATGGCTTCAACGTGAGCGCAGCCACTTAAAGAAAGGCGAACTCTTGCGTCGGGCCAAACTGAAACTGGTAGGGCATCTGAACTACTACGCCATCACGGACAACTGGGAAATGTGCAACGCGTTCAGAATCGAGGTGACGCGGCTTTTGTACCACTGGCTGAACCGGCAAAGTCAGAAACGGAGCTACGAGTGGGAGCGGTTCAATGACGCTCTCGCCTGGGTTAGGTGGCCACCAGCGAACGTGCCTGACCGGTGTACAGTTGTTTGTCTTGAGACACTACCACTAATTGTCGGTTACCACGCCCTGAATCAGGCGGGGAAGGTCAAGAATCAGAGCGACCGTGCCGTCGCGCAACTCGGTAGCTCCGGAGATCCCTGGCCAGCGTGATGAGTGACGACCGAGATTGCGTGCCAGAACTTCCTCCCTTCCCGCCACCCTGTCGACGATGATGCCAACGCATTCTGTTTGACGCGTGTCGCCCCAGCCCTTTCCGGGAAACCCACAAGTGATGATATGCACCAGGTCGGTGGATAACATTTCAACGGCTGGTTGCCCCAACAGGTTACGCAGGCGAACAATAGGCAGAATTCCGCTTTCAGAGAGTAGGGTCTCTTTATTCTCGGACTTCTGGATCCGATTGGCGGCGATCACTTCACTATTCACCACGTGGGCGCTATCTATGCAGAAGCCATAGCCTCCCGAGACGACCGTAGTCGAAAGGAGCAGACCAAACGTAGCTGGCAGCCGAATCTCGAAGGTGGATCCACGCCCCGATTCGCTAGAGACTCGAAGCTCACCTCCTGCGTGTTCGACAGCGTTCTCTACTACATCCAAACCTACACCGCGACCCGAAATAGTTGAGGCTGAAGACAAAGTTGTGAAGCCGGGACGAAATATCATTCGCAAGCTGTGATCCATGTCCAGAAGGGTGTCTTTACCGATTACTCCCAGCTTAATTGCCGCTTGCGAGACGAGTGCTGGATCAACGCCACGACCATTGTCTGTAACGCGCAGGCAGGTTTGCCTACCCTCGCTACTGACTTCTATGCGCACCATGCCCCGCTTTCTCTCTGGCGAGCGCACTGATCGCTCAGCAGTTTCAATCCCATGATCGACCGCGTTACGGACCAGTTGGATGAGCGGATCCGCGATCGAGTCACTCAATAACTTGTCGAGTTTCAGGTTTGACCCGACAACTTCGAAATCTATTTCCTTGTTGCTTAAGCGAGCAGCAGCTCGCCCCGCTCGGGCCGACCGTTGCAGGACTGGCGCGATGGAGACCATTCTGAGTCCGATCAGATTCTCTTCCACGCTCAGAAACGATCGCCTGATTTGCACGTCTAATCTCTCGAGTTCTTCCTGAACCTCATTGCTAATGTGTGGTGAAAGCGCCAAGTCAAGGGCCTTGGCAGTCGCGCGAAATAGATCGTGCGTGGAGGAGATTAACCGGTCGAGATCATCCAGGTCAGTGCGAATGAAATTGGAAAGAGAGGAAGATGTTGTGAGTTTCAATCCCGCCACCAACGAGTTTGCATCACCACCCCAAGCGGGCTGCCTGCTTGGAGAACCCGGTTCAGCCTTGCCGTCCGAGGCAGACGTTTCCGGTTTGCTGGCAACCCTCATGATGCCCATACCGACAAAGTCGGCTAGATCCGGATCGGCAACATCCAGGCTGGCCCCGGCGAAGAGGATTTGAAAGTTGATCTTATTGGAACGCTGGGCCCCAACCATCGGAGAGGTGGCGATAACTTCACCGCGCGCTGCAAGCTTTTCTTTCAACCTAGAGAACTCTTCGGCGAAACTTGCGATATCGAAACTGGTTGTAACGACATAGAGGTCGTCCCCTTCTGCGACCGCTTGCTCCAGGCGGTGCTTCTCGTCGTCAGTCAATGAGGACTGCCCAGTCTCGAACGGTAAACTATTGAGCACCGACAAAAAATCCAGACTAGCTTTCGCGTTGTTTACACGGGCGAGAACCCGAATGCGCTCAAACAGTGCTTGGCGGGACGGTTCGATAACGCCTGAGGAAGCGAGCTGTAAACTCTCGCCCAAGGCGACGGCCGCACTCTCACAGGTGCCCAGAACATCGTTATCTACGACTATCCGCCCCGCGCGAACGGCACTAAGCAGACTCTCAAACTCGTGGGCAATTTCGCTCAACCCCCCAAGACCCAAAGATGCGGCAGAGCCCTTGACCCTGTGGACGCGGCGGAAGATACGGTCTACTAATTCACGACGGTCTCGGCGGTCATTAGCTTTCTCGCGTAGTTCGTCGAGGTCGTCGAAAATCTGCTCGATTAGATCTTCGGTCTCGGCGAGAAACTGGCGCTGGCTCTGGTCCACGATTGAATATTAAGGCCTAATGGATAAAGGTTGATAGCTGGAAACGCCATCTTATTTACTTTGTCAGGAAGGAAGGAAATTAGATTTATTTCATTTCGGCCACCAGAAAAATTGTCCTCTACACTACGGCGAAGAGACGGGACGCTCACCTTCCTCATCGCGCGCGGCATCCTCGGATTCTTCCGTTAACTCTACGTTCTCCTGCGGTTGCTGCTCGTCGAGATCGCGCTTGATGGCATCAAGAATGCCGTTGATGAATTGAGTGGCTTCGTAGGTTGAGAAACGGCGGGCTATTTCGAGCGCTTCATTGATGGCCACGGTGCGAGGAGTCGGTTCGTAAAGAAACTCGTAAACGGCCAGGCGGAGGATGTTTCGATCGACAACCGCCATACGCGCAATGCGCCAGTGTTCCGCTCGCGAACGTATGCGTTCGTCCAAGGCCTGGAGCTGAGCCAGCGTCCCGGCAGCCAGTCGCGTCGCAAAATCGCGCGCCGGTTCTTCCAGATCAGTATCGCCCAATTCCGCCCAATACGTCCGCACTACCTCGTCCGGGGGCGTTTCAGCAACATCAGCCGCAAAGAGCATTTGCAAGGCGCATTCGCGCGCCTTACGTCGCGAACCCATAACTCAATTACCAGGACTTTTGATACTTGTGATGAGGTGACAAGTAAGCACTAGGTCTGCCTTGACATTGATCACTCATCACCGATTACTCCCGAAAAGCTTCCTTATAAAGATTTACCAATTCCACTGCCGTAGTGGCGGCTTCAAATCCCTTGTTGCCCAGCTTAACTCCCGCACGATCTATGGCTTGGTCCAGATTATCGGCAGTTATTATCCCGAAGACAACAGGCACTCCAGTTTCCATTCCAGCTTGTGATATTCCACGCGTCACTTCGTTAGCAATGTATTCGAAGTGGGGAGTTTGTCCTCGAATAATCGTTCCCAGACAGATTACGGCATCAAACTTCATTGAACCGGCGACCTTCAAAGCCAGGAGCGGAATCTCGTAAGATCCCGGAACCCTGTAAACCGCCACTGAGTTCTCCGCAACGCCTAGACGAGCGAGCGCATCAAGCGCCCCTTCGACGAGTCGCGAACTGATGAAATCATTCCAACGGCTCGCCACAATTGCAAAACGGAATCCTTTGCCGTTGAGTTGTCCTTCGTAAGTAACTGGCCGCAATACTTTTTCTAACGCTCCGTCGACGCAGGTTGAGAGGCTTTCGCAGTACTTTCGCAGTATAGGGGATGCGAAAGCGGGCATCAAGGTGATGGTTATGAAACATTGATTCAGTAAAACAGCTCTCTGTTTTACACTGCACCACTGAC
>JACCSP010000132.1 GCA_013812905.1 Pyrinomonadaceae bacterium | reverse complement strand
ATTCTATCGATGACGGGAGGGAGTCTCAGTTCGCTCGTACTCTTTGTGCCGTCCGGTATTACGCGCAGAACCACGCTCACTGTGCCGCGTTGCTGAAAGATGTTGGCGCGAAACCTTCCGACACCGTTCAGGCCCGTAGCCAATGTCCACCTCGGAGGCGTCTTTGAAACGCTGCTTCTGCCGACTCGTCATCATAGCGAAGGCCATGTCCAAAGTGTCTTCGGGCTTCAAGCGTGGGACATCGCCAAGGGGGTGCAATTCGCCGCCAATACGCATCATTGGGAAAGCACCCACCTTGAGGTGAAGATCAGAGGCACCGTGGGTGGTGGCAGTTCTTAACAAATCCTCAATTTTTACAGGCATGGCGGACTGGGCACCTTTCGGTTGATATGCAAAGGATTGGGGCGAAGAGGCAGCTTTCGAGGATCTTAGAGAGAATGAAAAGGGCGGATTGCTAGCGGATGTCCCTCAGACAGGGAACACCATAGGATAATAGCCCGCCAGGGGAGGTACGGCAACGATAAGGTTGGGATAGCCTCTAGAGGCACACTCGACGACTAAAAGGACTTTGCCTGAGACGTTACTCAAGTGCGGCAGGCTCCGATGGCCCAGATCAAGCCCCTTAATAGTTGCCCGGGCGCAAATACAAAAACAGCGAGCAATGCTGTTTGCGCGCTGTTCGTGATTTGGTTACGGGCGGGGTTTACTCGGTTGCGGCCGTCTGATAAGTAACGACCGGTTCTTTCCCCGGGCCGGAGCGGGGACTAACTACGTCTGGGGCTTTGTGACCGTTGTTGTCAGGCTTAGAGCGTAAAGCGTGAACGTAGGTTAACCATTCGCCGGGCGCCTCGCGCTCGCCTTTGGTGATCTCAAAGAATGCTTTTTGAATGCGAGCCGTAAGTTCTCCCCGCCCACCGGCACCCACCGTAATCCGATCAACCGAACGAATCGGAGTAATCTCCGCTGCCGTCCCAGAGAAGAAAAGCTCGTCCGCGACGTAGAGCGCCGCACGTTGAATGCTTTGTTCCTTGATTGTAATGCCCAGTTCCTGACAGATTCGAATCACACTATCGCGCGTGATTCCCGCCAGTATGGAGGAAGAAAGGGGAGGCGTAAGTACAACGTCACCACTTACCACGAAGATATTCTCGCCGGAACCCTCCTAGACATAACCGCGGTCGTCCAGCGCAATCCCTTCCGCAAAGCCGTTAAGCAGAGCCTCCATCTTGATCAGCTGGGAATTCATGTACTTCGCGCCGCTCTTGGCCATCGCCGGCATCGAGTTTGGCGTCAGCCGATTCCAGGTGGAGACGCAGACGTCGACCCCTTTTTCGATGGCATCATCACCCAGATACTTTCCCCAATCCCAGGCCCCAATATAACAGGCCAGCGGGTTGGGAAACGGATTAACGCCGAAGGCGGGACGTTCTTCGTCAAGACTGCGAAAGAGGATGGGACGTATGTAGCACTGTTCCAAGCCGCTGCGGCGAACCAGATCCACCGAAGCGTCGCACAATTGATCCAATGTCCAAGTGTGATCCATGCGGTATATCTTTGCCGAGTTTAAGAACCGCTGCATGTGTTCCTTTAAACGAAAGACGGCAGGCCCACGCTTGGTCGTATAACAGCGAATGCCTTCAAAAATACTTGAACCATAGTGCAGAACGTGAGACATAACGTGGACCCGCGCGTCGTTCCATTTGATAAACTTTCCGTCGTGCCAAACGACGTCGCAGATGCGGGGAGTCTTTATGTCTTTCGCTTTGCCATCTTTTGAAAACATGGTTTTACTCCTTCAGGAAATCAGTGCGAGGATCCTGCCTTCAACGTGGGAGCAGAAAGGCTTCGCCGAAATGCATTCTGCAAGAACAATTCTTGGTCCTTCTAAGGTAGATCTTGCAGGTGTGATATGAAAGGGCACAATACAGTACATTTGTTCAGCTTTGCAAGGCACACTTGCTTGGAAAGAGTTGGCCAACGTACCATCCAAGATGTTCCCTCAACTAGCAAATATTACTAATCACCACTCCTTTCCGGCGTCGGAGTTTAATTACGAGCCGCGATGCTGTTCCTGACTGTTATCATCCTGCTGGGAAGCGCCTCAATAAGCTGCCGCATGACCCAAAAAACCGGAACTACAGTGGTTGCCGACCAAAAAGATTCCAGCCAAACGAACTATCCTCTTGAGATCCATCGGCGCGCCATCGCGATTGACATGCACGCCGATACCACTCAGCGTTTGCTTGACGAACAAATCGACATTTCCTTGCGGTTGCCCGATGGCCACTTCGATAACGTGCGCGCGATAGACGGTGGTTTAGACGCGCAATTCTTTTCTATCTGGGTCGAACCGGAATTGTTTGGCGGAGGTGGTGTCGGCGCGGTGAAACGCGGACGATCAGATTGCCGTGGTGCGGGCTCTCCCTGATCGATATCCGGAAACCTGGGAGATGGCCACAACGTCCGCGGATATTCGGCGAATCGCCGGAGCCGGAAAACTGGCCGCACTTATGGGACTTGAGGGTGGTTACGCCATAGACGAGCGACTCGAATATGTTCAGCGCTACTACCAGATGGGCGTTCGTTACATGTCGCCGGCCTGGAGCGTAAGCACGAGTTGGGCAGGTTCGTCTAACGACGAAGTCGGGCAGACACGAGGCCTAAACGACTTCGGCAAGAGTGTCATCCGGGAGATGAATTGACTAGGGATGTTGGTCGACGTTTCCCACGTCTCAGATAAGACGTTTTGGGACATCATCAACACCTCCTCAAAACCCATAATTGCCACGCACTCCGGGTGCCGGGCGATTGCCAACGTGCCGCGCAACCTGGATGACGAAATGATCCGGGCTATCGCGAAAGGCGGGGGCGTTGTTTGCGTCCTTTTCTACCCCGCATTTCTCGAACCAGGATGGGATGACAAGAAGAAAAGTGTCGATGCAGAGATTGCTTCGATGGTACAAAAAGCCTCTGAAGATGAGTCAGGCTCGATGGCTCACAAAAAGATAGCGCGGGATCGAGTGAGGAGGGAGGAGTATGCTAAGCGTTTGCCGCTTACGAGTGTCTCGCGCCTGGTTGACCATATGGACCACATCGTAAGACTGGTTGGCATAAATCATGTTGGTGTGGGGTCTGACTTTGACGGAGTGCAGTCGACCCTCAGTGACCTGGCAACAGTTGAAGATCTACCAAGTCTAACGCGGGAGCTATTGCGGCGCGGTTATAACGAATCTGAGGTCGAAAAGATTCTGGGCGGGAATGTACTGCGCTTGATGGAAGAAATACAGAAGTGAAAGTCGAGCGGGTCACTAGGGGAAGGGACGCGGAGATTAAGCGAAGAGGCAAGCGACCCCGCATTGGATTCCATGCACCGATCTCCGGAGGGCTGCACAACGCCCTGATTCGATCCAACGAACTTGATTGTCAGACGGTGCAGATCTTCTCGCGTAATCCGCGAGGATGGAAAGCAAAGCCACTAGATGACGAAGAAGTCGAGCTGTTCAAGCGCGTTCGCCGCAAGACAAAGATCTCGCCGGTAGCCATTCATGCTAACTATCTAATCAATCTGGCTGCTGCGGACGAGGGAATGCTGCAAAAGTCTCGCGCCTCTTTTCGAGAAGAGCTGGAGCGCGGGATCCTGCTCCGCGCAGACTACCTAGTAGTTCATCCCGGTAGCGCGCGCGGCGCATGTGAAGCTGATGGGATTCAAACGTGTGCAGAGAGTTTGAAGCGCTCGGCGGACGGACTGGACCTGGGTTCGATTCGGATTCTTTTGGAGAACACGGCCGGCCAGGGTGAGTGCATTGGCCATCGGTTTGAGCACCTACGAGAAATCATTCGGGCCTGTCCCGACCTTCCCATCGGTATCTGCTTCGATACGGCTCACGCGTTCACCGCCGGCTACGACATCCGCACCGCAGAGGGACTCGACGCAACCGTCCAGGCACTTGATCACGAGGTGGGGACTAAGAAAGTGCTGGCAATCCATTTCAACGATTCAAGTGCTGATTACCATTCGCGGGTGGATCGCCACTGGCACATCGGACAGGGTCACATCGGGACGGACGCGCTGAGGCGGGTGGCCCGTCATCCGAAACTTTCCCACTCGGCTTTCATTCTCGAGACGCCATACGACAAACCCGAGGACAATAAACCTAATATTGAAGCACTTCGGTCATTCATTGAGGACTAGTCTCGCGAGGAGGGGGCGCCGAATTGCCTAACTGCGACGTGGCTAATTCCTTAAATCCTACTCCCTCGCTCGCCGTTTGACCTAAAAGCTCTTTTTAAACAAACTTGCTTGAACACACCTCTCGCAGTGTGTTAAATTTCATGGGCTGCTGATTGGTGACGGCTGAGTTCGACGGTTAACTTTGACTTCCGGACGCTGATGGACTTCACTTCCTTGATCACCCGGATCAAGGATCCTACCTGGAACTTGGGCCCCCCATAACTAGCTCGTTGTAATTCAGTTGCCCCTCCCTCCCTCGATTTTGGAAACATATGTTCACGAAAACCAATCGTTTTGCGTTTGATTGGTGGGTAGTTCAGAAGCGATCTGTCTACTTGGGCATCGCCCTGCTTTCGCTCTGTCTACTGGCCGCAGGCGCTTCGCTCTACGTCTGGAAATACGGCAATCCCTTGAGAAATGTGGGTACCGGCGTTAAGACGCCTGCCGGTGCGAGATTCATATCATTCGAAGGTGACGTGCGCGTAATTCGCGCTTCGACACGCGAGACAATTGCCGCCAAGAGCGACACCGAACTCTACCCCGGCGACACCGTTCAGACTCAGGAAAGTGGGCGAGCCCGCATCGGCATGGCGGATGGGTCAACGCTTATAGTCCGTCCCAACAGCATCATTACCGTGCGCGTTAACGCCCGCGACGACGATGGAAGGAAAAGCAACGTACACGTAGTCGTCGATAGCGGTCAGATGTATGTGCGCACGGAGCAGCAACCTGAAGGCACCAGCAACGTCGTGGAAACTCCCAAGACGAGCAGCAAGCTTGGCGAGCGAACCGGCGCCAGCTTCGGCGTGAATCCCGAAGGCACGGAAGAGATTCGGGTCAATACCGGTGCCATCGAAACCAGCAACCGCGCAGGGGAGAAAACTTCACTCAACGGAGGTCAGTATGTGGCAGTTAATCCTTCGGGCACTATGTCACGGCCGCAGAGGCTTTTAGAGGTGCCGGTTCCTTCCGAGCCACGCGATCTCGACAAGGTGGTGGTGGGCGCTAAGGGTTCTGCAAACGTGGGTTTGAAATGGTTGCGGCCTCCTTCAGGATCTGCAGCTTACTACCGTGTTGAAGTGGCAACTTCACCTTTTTTTGTTGCTGATGGTCGAGTGATCGAGCGCGATCAATTGGTAGCAATGGAATTTAATGCCAGCGATCTGCGGCCGGGTGTTTACTTTTGGAGGGTGAGAGCCACTGCCGCCACTGGTCAAACAAGTGATTGGAGCGACCCAAAGAAGTTTGTTGTGGCGTCTAAAGGGTCGGGCTCGCAAGTTGCGGTTGCAAATCTGACCGCCGAACTGCTGGGCGGTAACATTTATCTGGTTCGCGGGCAGGCCGAACCCGGGACCACCATTCGTGCCGTTGGCCGCGAAACCCTCGTCTCCACCAGTAAGTCTTTTCAAGTTCAGATCACCGCCCCGGCGGGCGGGCGAGAGATCACTGTCGAAGCTTTGGATCCCAATGGCAATATCAGCAGCTATAAGTTGACACTTTCCGGCGGCGGTCGGGGTTGAGATTACATTCCTTTACAATGTCGAAACACGTAATTCTCCTGACAGACGCCCACGAGGCTCCCGCCTACGAGCTAATCGAGGCCTTGCGCGCTGCTGGCGTGAAAACGCTGATCGAAGGTCTGCGCGAGGTGGAGGCGGAATTGGCTCTGACGAGAAGACAGGACAGCGAAGGTTCCTCTCGGACCCCGGGCCCGCCGCCTTTAGCCGTTCTATATGAGCTGGTACCAGGGGCTGATCTGGTGGAGACGCAAACAGCCACAGATCACGCCAGAACTTTCTGGCCGGGCACTCCCCTAGTGGCATGCCGGCGACATGGAAATGCCTATCAAGGCCTCAATCTTCGCAACCTGGATGGCGTCACGCTGAAGAGGTTGGGGTTCCGGGCAATCGCGGATAAGGCGGCACAACTACCGGCATTGTTGCAAGAAATTGAAGGCCACGGGGTTACCGGGGCCCTCAAGTTGCCCGAGATAATCCAGAAACCGGTTGAACAGGGTTCATATTCGCTCCCGCTTAAGCTCAAAGCGAAGGGAATACGCTCGGCCTTTGAGTTGGTTTCTTCGCTTCACTTCATTGGGGATCAAATTGGAGCTGCACACACCGCGCTGGCTGGCATCGAACGGTTGGTGAGCGCCAAGTGTTGGACCATCTATCTTATCTCGGATGCAAAGACAGTCGAAGCATCTTGCCTGGAAGCGATTGCGGTAAGGGACCGAGATCGGCAACCCATAGCAGCGGATGTTGAAGAATGGCGCCGGACCTACATGCAGGAAGGAGCCGCTATTCCGCTTTATCAATCTAGGGCCGCGCATTTGGCGGCAGCTGGGATGGGCACCCTCAAGAAAAAGGAGCGGGGGAAGCATGTGGTGGCAGTTCCGCTCATCTTTGGCGAACGGATCCTGGGCATTCTGGAAGGCGTTCGTGATAGCCAGGACGAATCGTCTTTCAAGAAGTCGGAAATCGAACTGCTTGACGCGCTTTCTCTGCCGCTGGCTTCCGCTCTCGCGAACGCTGTGCGGATCGCAGAAGCCGAGAGGCTTTCACAAACTGACGATCTGACAAAGCTGCACAACGCGCGATATCTGCGCCAGTTTCTGCTCAATGAGATCCGTCGAGCTCGTCGGTACGGTTCGAGTGTGACAGCCTTATTTTTGGACCTTGACAACTTTAAGCAAGTCAACGACGTCCACGGACACCTGGTAGGCTCACACGTGCTCATGGAAATGGCCGGTGCGATACTAGGTTCGGTGCGCGACACCGATGCGCTGGCACGATACGGTGGTGACGAGTTCGTTATCGTTCTGCCCGACACAGGCGTGGACTTAGCAGGTGTTGTCGCAGAACGCATCCGCGAAAAGATCTCACAATATACTTTTACAGGTGGCAGACGTCTGAAGCTTTCCCTCACCGCCAGTTTCGGAGGGGCCACTTTCCCCATTCACGCCTCGTCCCCGCAACAACTCATAGCCTGCGCAGACACCGCCATGTATGAGGCAAAGGCGGCAGGCAAGAACTGCGTCCGCTTCTCTGCGGCTCCTACGCCCAACCCTCGCGTTGAAAATGCCAGCATTGCGACAGGGCTAGCCACCGAAGACTAATTCGGGGACCGATTTCTTTTATTTTATAGGACAAAAGTTCGAATCAGGTGTATCTTGTTTATGATCGGACGCTGGTCTGTCTTAGAGGTGAGTCCAGAATCTGAATTGGTCAGTTGGTGGAAATCTTGCCATCTGCCGTCTTCTTAGTGAGCACAAGCACTTGCCAACCGCGACCGCCTGACCCCCGAAGTTCTCATTCTACCTACACGGGAAGTGATCAAATTAGATGGCCTTCAAATCTATCTTTAGTCTGTTCTCCAGCGACCTGGCAATCGATCTGGGCACGGCCAACACCCTGGTTTACGCGAAGGGCCGAGGCATCGTTGTTTCCGAACCGTCGATAGTCGCTATTAACAAAGTCACCAACCAGGTGGAGGCCGTAGGCCGCGACGCGAAAGACATGCTGGGAAGAACACCTGGCAATATCGTCGCCATACGGCCCATGAAAGATGGTGTAATCGCCAACTTTGAAGTGACCGAGAAGATGCTGCAGCACTTCATACGCAAAGCCCACAATGGAAAAACTTGGGTTAGCCCCCGGGTTGTGATCGGTATTCCTTCCGAGATCACGCAGGTGGAGCGCCGCGCTGTCGAAGACTCAGCGTATCGGGCCAAAGCGTCTGAGGTCTATCTGGTGGAAGAAGCCATGGCTGCTGCGATCGGTGCCGGCCTGCCGATAACCGAACCACACGGCAATATGGTTGTCGATATCGGCGGAGGAACTACCGACATCGCCGTGATCAGCTTGAGCGGTATCGTCTATTCCCGGGCTGTTAGAGTTGCTGGTAATGAGATGGACGAGGCGATTATCTCCTATATCAAGCGGAAGTATAACCTTCTGATCGGGGAGAGAACTGCGGAAGCCATCAAGATCGAGCTTGGCTCGGCATATCCACTTGACGAACCGCTTTCGTATGAAGTGCGCGGGCGAAATCTGATTGAAGGCATTCCTAAAACGATCACGATGACTGATGAAGAGGTGCGCGAAGCGTTGGCAGATTCAGTGTCGACCATTATTAATGCGGTTCGTGTTGCACTCGAGCGTACACCGCCGGAACTTTCCGCCGATATTGTCGAGCGTGGCATTGTGCTGACCGGTGGCGGCGCTCTCCTAAAAAACCTCGATAAGCGCCTTTCGATCGAAACCGGCCTGCCCGTCTCGATCGCCGACGATCCGCTGGCTTCAGTGGTGCTCGGCACAGGCAAGATGCTTTCTGACTTCGACCTCTTGAAGCGGGTTAAGTGGGAAAACACTATGACCAGTGGAATGTGAAAGAATGCGTAAATCGTTAATCGTTAATCGTTAATAGAAAAACATTTAAGTTCAAGTAACGGTTTGGCATTTAACGATTCACTATTTACGATTGACGATTTACGAATATGGCAAGCAGTCGTACCCAAAAGGAGATTCGTCAGCGCGCCCCACTTTGGCTGGTGATGCTGCTCTTTGCGAATCTGCTTGTCATGGCCATTGACGCCCAGGAAAACTTCACCAAGCAAAACATGTTCAAGAGCGGACTTCAGGTGGTCGTTTCTCCTGTACAGAGAGCAACTTCCTGGGTGAGCGGCGCGGTAGGCGGTTTCTTCAGCCAAGTTGGTAGTTTTGGTAGTACAGCTGCGGAGAATGAGCGTCTCACGCGTCAACTCACGGCTACCGAATTAGAACTTCGAAGAGCACAGGAAGCATTGGTCGAGAACGAGCGTTTGAGGGAGCTGCTCAACCTTAAAGAAAAGACTGGTTACGACCAGGTCGATGCGCGGGTTATTGCTCGCGATGCCTCGGTGTGGTTCGACACTGTAACCATCAGCAGTGGCAGCTCTTCAGGCATCGCCCTCAACATGCCGGTCGTTACGCCAAGCGGAATTGTCGGCCGGGTGATTGCGGTTAGTCCTTGGACTGCGCAGGTCATGCTGATTACTGACGAAAAAGCAGCAGCCGGAGCGATCATCGGAAGGCTTGGCGAATCGGGAGCCCTGGGTTCGGTTAGAGGTCTTGGTAACTCGGGTCTTATCGAGATGCGGTACGTCTCAGGACTTCAAAAGGTCTCAACCGGCGACTACGTCGTGACGACCGGTCAGGATGGAATTTATCCGCCCGGACTAAACGTCGGAGAGGTGGTTGAGGTGAAACAGGGCACAGCCACTCAAACACATCAAATATATATCAAGCCGAGCGCACGGCTGGATCAATTAGCAGAGGTGGCAGTTCTCCTTTATTACCCGCCACGGCGGCCTGCACCTGACCAGGCGCTACCGAATGTAGACAAAACAAAGGCCGTCGGCGGGCGGTAATGAGAATGAGATTCATCATTCCGTCTTGCTTATCCATTATCACCCATCACCCATCACTTGGCCGCACTTACGTAAATGCCTCAGTTTAAGACTGCTGCGGTTCTCGCGATCGCCATCATTCTGCAGCTCTCGCTACGGGAGGCGTGGGCTCCACTTTCCTATATTGACTTTCCCCTGATTGTCGTTGTTTATATCGCACTGCAGCGTGAGGCTTGGCAAGCCTTAATAGTTGGCACGATTGCCGGTCTAGCGATTGACGCTCCCAGCGGCGGTCTTCTAGGCGCGGGGGGGTTTTCAAAAACCCTGACCGCATACTTGATCTACTTCGCGGCCACTCGCATAAACCTTGAAAACGCGCTGTTGAGAATTCCGGTCCTAGCCGCGGCGACCCTCATAGACGGCGCAATATACTTTTTTTGGCAGCGGTCGTTGGGCAATCCCCCGTCTGCTCCCTTCGTGCAGACTATCTCGTATAGCCTCATTGGAACGACTACGGTGGGAACTTTCGCACTCTACATGCTCGATTCGATCGTTTCCGAACAGGTGAGCCTGCGTCGCCAGTTTGCGTCGCGGCGGCGCGTCGCGCGCCGCGGCGCGGGCTCGTTAAAAAGGCGGTAAGACAGCCAAACATCGAATCTCCGTTCGCATCTTATGTCTGATATTTACTCTAATGAAGTTTGTTGACACATCCCAAAATCTTCGCGGCAGGCTGATGGTTGTCCAGATCGTTGCAGTGCTGCTGCTAAGCGTGCTGGGCGTTAGACTTTATCTCCTGCAGGTGGTTCGCGGTAGTCACTATGCGGAAATTGCCCAGAACCAACGAATCCGGTTGTTGCCCATAACGGCACCGCGCGGCATTATCTTCGATCGCGATGGACACCCGCTCGTCGATTCCCGTCCCATCTATAACGTGATCCTCTCTCGCGAAGACGTAAAAGGTAAGGAACTAAGCTCGCTGGTGCAGCCTCTATCGGAGGGTCTCGGCTTGGATGCCGACATCCTGCGTGATCGTTTTGAAGAAATAAAATCCCTTCCCGCTTTTGAATCCATTCCGGTGAAACAGGATGCCACTCCGGGTGACATCGCCTGGATAGAAGCGCGCGAACTGGAATTCCCCGAACTACGAGTCGAGCAACAACCCCAGCGCCGCTACCCGCCAAACGGACTGCTGGCGCACGTGCTTGGCTATGTTGGTGAGATCGGTCCCGAACAGTTGAAACATCCAGAATACAGAGACAAGGGGCTAAAGCCAGGGGACGTAATGGGCCAGAGCGGTCTGGAGCAGAGTTATGACGACTTCTTGCGCGGCCGTGATGGTTATCGAAAGGTTGTCGTTGATAGCCGCGGCAGGATCCAGGACGAAATCGAAATAGTTTTGCCGCAACCCGGCCAGGATCTGATTACCACCATTGACCTGGATCTACAATTGGTCGCTGAGGAGCAACTGCGTAATTCAGCAACAAAACGCGGCGTCATTGTCGCCATGGATCCGAACAACGGTGAAATTCTGGCCCTCGCTTCCGCGCCCACCTTCGACCCCAACCTTTTCTCCCAGCGCATTGGCACCAAAGAAGGCCGGGCTGAGTATGTTGCCCTGTTAAATGATCCCGACAAAGCGTTGATTAACCGCGCCATACAAAGCCGTTATCCACCAGGCTCTACCTGGAAGATTCCCATGGCCATCGCAGGTTTGCAGCAGGGCGCAATCACACTTGAGCACTCAAACCTTCTCTGCGGCGGCGGCATCACGATCGGAAACAAGTTCACCCGATGCATGGGCAATCACGGTACGCCGGATGTAAGAATGGCGATCACAAAATCCTGCGACGGCTACTTCTACCGTCTCGGATTGAAGATGGGTGTCGAAGGCATCGTGGCCATGGTCGACCAGTTTGACCTGAACAAACGAACTGGAATCGATGTACCCAACGAAGTGAACAGCCGTACGCCCACGGAGTTTAAGGCGATTTTTGATCGCCGCAGTCAGCACTGGAAAGAAATCGACACAGTCTTCGCTTCGTTCGGCCAGGTTTATGAGGAAATGACGCCGCTTAGTATGCTGCGCACAGTTGCCGGGGTTGGTTTACGTGGCAAACTCTATGTTCCCCATTTTCTGAAAGAGCTGAAGCCCGTAGGCGAGGCGGGTACACCTGATTACCGTCAGGCTCGCGGATTTCAGCCGCTGGATTCATCCCGCCCCAACCCCAAGATTGTCTCCATCCCCGAGAAAATTAACCAGGCGGTCGTTGAAGGGATGTGGAGTGTGGTCAATAACGGAGGCACGGGCGCCGGTATTCGTATGGCTGGTTTTGACATCGCCGGCAAAACCGGCACGGCGCAGGTAGTCGGTCTCGGCAAGGATGTCGGTAAGAACAAAGACCATTCCTGGTTTGTTTCGTATGCACCCGCCTACAAACCTGAGATTTCGCTCATTGCCCTAATTGAGAATTCCGGTTTTGGTAATCAGCACGCCGCACCCGCCGTGCGCAGAGTTTACGATGCCTACTATCGCAAGACCCGAAACGAGGAACCGCCCGGCGCCCTCCCCGTGGCTAAGACCGCAAAGCCGACGCGGAAAACTACAGAGAAACCGCAGGACATTCAGACAGTTGAGGGACAGTAACGGATCTGCCAAATGCCAATTGCCGATTGCTTTTCGATTCTTGAGAGCGCACAAGCGACAAACTAAAAACATGATCACTCCAATCGCTAATTGGCAATCGGCAATCGGAAATAGACTCCAATGTCTGCACTTCTAGAAAAAAAATCACTCAGAGACTTCGACTGGCTATTGGCGTTTCTGGCAATTGGTATTGTAGGTTTTGGCACCGTTCAGATTCGCTATGCGCAGCCGCAGGAGGCTTACTGGGTTAAACAACTGATCGGCTTGGGCATTGCCCTGATCGCGATGATTCTGGTGGCAGTCACTGATTATCGCAGGCTGCTCGCTATCGCCCCTGCTTTTTACATTTTTGGATTGATACTTCTGGGGATAGTTTTAATTCCAGGTATTGGTCTGAAGATCAATGGGCAACGCGCCTGGATCAAAGTTCCCGGCATCGGTCAGTTTCAACCGTCCGAGTTTGTCAAAGTAACGACCGCTATGATGTTGGCCTGGTACTTCGGCAAACATCGAACGCAGGCTCTAAAAGTACCCGAAATGGCGGTCGGAGGTTTGATCCTGGCTTTGCCATGCATTCTGATCCTGTTGGAGCCGGATGTCGGCTCGGTGCTGACTTACCTGCCTATCTTGTTTGTGGTGCTTTTCCTCTCGGCCCTCCGACTGCGACTGGTTATCGGCGGAATAATTCTGGCTTTGGTATTGCTGCCAGTTGCCTACTGGGTGGGAGTGCAGACAAATTTTGTAAAGCCTTACCAGCAGGAGCGTATTAACGTCATCCTCGATCCCGAAAAAGCAGACCGACGCGGATTTGGGTATAACACCTGGCAATCGATCCTGACCGTTGGCGAAGGCGGCCTGCTCGGCGCAAAAACCACCTCGGAACACTCTCAAAGCAGTTTGAAGTTTTTGCCGGAACCCCATACCGACTTTATTTTTGCCGTCGCGGCTGGTAACGCTGGGTTCATCGGCTGCATTTTGGTGTTGATTGCTTACGCAATCCTGCTTTCGAGGATGATCACGGGGGCGCGACGGGCACCAGATCGACCCGGAATGCTAGTCATTATGGCAATTGTTGGTGGGCTGATGTTCCAGATCTTCATAAATATCGGGATGGAACTCGGGCTTTTGCCCGTCATTGGCGTCCCACTGCCACTGATGAGCGCCGGGCTTGCTTCGCTTATCGCGACTTTCATTGCCATCGGTTTCGCAATCAGCGTTCAGCTTAGACGGTTCGTTAATTAGCATGGGACGCAGCCTTCGCCGAGTGTAAGAAATGCTTGCAGTTAGATGTCTAAACAACCTTAAGACGCGCGTGTTACCAAAGTCCGAGTAGGCCCGAATAGTTACTTGTTCCCGTGCAAAGCTCTGTTCAATGTAGGGAGTTACTCATCGTAAACTCTTGTGTTTCGCGTTTTACTCCCGTTCGGTTATACTCCAACCTAGCTAGCCTGCCGGTTGTTTTCATTTGGCGCTCCAAAGGCGCCTTATATCTTCGAAGCACGAAAAGCCACGTCGAAGTTTCCGTGCGCCCGACCAGGCGAGACGAGTTTTTGTCGTACAAGGTGACGACTCGCTTTTAAATTATTTAAGCCGCTCGAGCTCAAATGGGCTCTGGAGACATGTGTGCTATGGACAGCATTCCTCCCCGGGGAAGGCTAAACAATACAGAAGGTTCGAGCACGCTAGGGCGGATTTTCTCTGCGGCTCCTCAACTTTGTTGAGGAAATGCTCCCTGTAGCAAAGTTGGCTTCGAAGCGCCACAACCGCAGTTAGGGTTTCTGTTGAACAGTTCAAATGAACGCGCCATCCACCGAGTAAGTCCAAACTCGGACGCTCGCGGGCGCAACCTGCAAATAACTCGCCCACGACCGGTTGGCATTCTATTTTCAGACTCGGCTAAGCCCTGGCCAACAATTTCCACTGATCAAAACGCAGTGGGACCTCTAGCCGTCTCACTAATCTCGCGTAAAGCACGCGCCTCGCTCTTTGAGCTAGATGGCGGGCTTGTTTCGCGCAACTCACATTTTCAAAAGAATGCTTGGCGTACTCAGCAGACCGCGTGGCATCGGGAGCTGACTTCCATAAAAAAGCGTGGAGTCTTACGGCCGGCATTCCAGGAGACTCAAGTTAAAATATGGCAAAAGAATTAATTGTAAGCCTCAACGGACGCGAAAAAAAGATTGCGATCATCGAGGACGATCAAGTTACTGAGTTTTACATTGAGCGTGGTGAAGACAACCAAGGCATTGTAGGCAATATCTACAAAGGACGCGTGATGCGTGTTCTGCCGGGCATGCAATCGGCCTTTGTGAATGTTGGGTTGGAACGCGATGCTTTCCTTTATGTCTCAGACTTCTTTGACGAAGAGGAAGAGTTTGAACGTATCGTCATCGACAAGGCGAAGCAAGGCGAAGCCGATGCAGGGCGCGCCGCCGCTGAACAAATCGCCCTCGGTCGTGTTGAGCGCGAACATCGCATAGAAGCCACTCACGAACGTGCTGAGCCACTTCGCGAGGCAGAAGTAGAGACTGTGCTGGGGGAGATGTCCTCAGTTGCCACAGAGCAACCCGCCGAAACCGCCGACCCAGGCCGACGGCGTAGTCGGCGCGGCCGCCGTCGCGGACGTGGCCGAGATGGTCAGGAAGCCCCCGTCGGCCAGGCAGAGATAAACGCTGCGGACGCTGAAGATGAAGAGGAAGAGATCATCACACCCTTTGTCGAAACTGACCCGTCGATCCAGAGAATTGTCGACGAAGAGGAGACCGCAGCGGTAAACGGCGAGATGTTTAAAGATGCCCGGTTGCAGGAGAGGATATTCGATCAAATCCACGCCATTGAGTTCAATTTCGAAGATGATTATGGTAACGCCGAAGTGGGCTCGGTTCTGCCGTCGGGCGGCTATCAAGATGCTGCGTTTCAACGAATAGATGATGGGGAGGACACCAGCGATCAGGGACGAACAAGGATGCGCGCGCCGGAAGCGATTGCTGCTCATGTGAAGAGCTTTGTTGATAGCGTTGACCGAGAAACACTTCCTGGTGGCACTTTTCAACGTATAAGTGACGACGAGGAGACCGAACAGGTGAGGGTTCCTTCGGCGTTTGAGGCCGAAGCGTATGAAGCGAAGGAAGCGTTCGAACTTGCAGCGCCAGCCGTGGATAAAATTGTCAGCGCCGGGAGGAGGAAGACCGGAACTCGAAAGCCGGCGGCGAGTAAAAACCCCAAGACCAGAGGCCCTAGTAAGAAAGCTCCTACGAAAAGAGGTGCCAAAAGCGTGACCGGTAACGCGGTCAATTCAGAGTCCCCAACCGAGACGAGTGCAGACACTGGTCTGGAAGACTCCGAAGCACGAGTTACTGGGAATCGCTCTCGCGGTGAGTTCGCGACTCGACGAGGCGGCAGAAGGCGACGCCGTCCCCCTTTAAAGGCAAAAACCACCGCCGGCGCCGTCCAGGACGCCCCCGCAAACGGGCAGGACGAAGAGACGGAGACCTCATCTGTTTCGACGCCGATGGAGGAAGCGAAGCCTGCGGCTCCCTTGGAGAACCCTGTAACTCCTGAACCACCTTCTCGCGATCGTGAGCCGGGTTCTCGCAATTATCCCCGTTCCCAGCGAAGAGATCGACAACAACCAACGATTACGGATCTGCTGGACGAAGGACAGGAGATTCTCGTTCAGATCGCTAAGGAACCGATTGCCAAGAAGGGTGCCCGTATTACTTCTCACATCGCGCTGCCGGGTCGTTTTCTTGTCTACATGCCGACGGTCGAACATGTGGGGGTCTCTCGGAAGATCGAATCGGACAGCGAGCGACACCGGCTGCGGAAACTAATCCAGATGTTAAGGGCGGAAGAGGATATTCCATCGGGTGGTTTCATTGTGCGAACGGCTGGTGTAGGAATAAGCGAAGCGGATTTGCGCGAAGACGTGCGCTACCTGGTGAGGACCTGGCTGGACATTCGAGCCGCCGCTGAAAAATCGAAGCCGGCCTCCCTCGTGCATCGCGACCTCGATCTGGTCCAGCGCATCCTGCGCGACCAGTTGTCGGAAGAATTTACCTCAATTCGAGTCGACTCCGAAGACGAGTACGCCCGCATTGTGGAGTTTGTGAATCGCATTCACCCGCGCATGGTAAAACGCGTCAAGCTGTACACGAAGGAGCAGCCAATCCTGGAGGCCTACGGCGTACAGGTGGAAATTGATAAAGCCATCAAGCCCAGAGTCTGGCTCCGATCCGGCGGCTATCTGGTGATTAACCAAACAGAGGCGTTGGTGGCCATTGACGTCAACACCGGCAAGTTTGTTGGCCGTGGGAGCGGTCGTTTGGAAGACACGATCACGCGGACCAATCTCGAAGCAGTTGACGAAATTGTACGGCAGATTCGTTTGCGCGATCTAGGGGGAATTATTGTGCTGGATCTCATCGATATGGAGGAGCGGCGCAATCGCACGCGGGTTATGCAAGCCTTACAGGAGGCGCTGCGTCATGACAAGTCACCGACGAAGGTCCTATCTTTCAATGATTTTGGTCTGGTAATTATGACGCGCAAGCGGGTAAAGCAGTCTTTGGAAAGAACGCTTTGTGCTCCTTGCCAGTACTGCCAGGGCGCTGGCTTGATCAAATCTCCGCAGACTGTGTGCTACGAGTTGCTCGAGGAATCCCGCCGTCTGGGAAGAGCAATGAATGGTAACAAGGCTAACAAACAAGCGGCGCTTCGTATCCACCCTGAGGTGGCGCGTGCGCTGCGCGGCCCGGAACGAGACGTGTTGAATGAGATCGAAGAATACTTGGGCCCGGTGGATATTAACAGCGATCCCACGGTCCACCAGGAGCAGTTTGATTTCGCGTTCATCTAAGAGTTTCGGGTTTCGAGTTTCGCGTTCCGAATTTCAGTTATCGTCTTGTGAATCGACCTCGGGACTCTAAACCCGGAACCCGGAACTGTCATCCATGAGCAAACTCGGCAATCTTTGGAAGACTATGATTGCGGGCGGCGCCGGCGTGGCCGCTCTCGCAGCGATGAACTCTGCCATCCGGAAAAATGCAAGCGATCCGGATGACAGCGCGCTGGGTGGCGAGGCCCGTTTCTTCAATTGGAAATATGGCAAAATCTTCTATAAGACTGCGGGGACTGGACATTCTCGCCCCCTGGTTTTTATCCACGGCGTCGGCGCAGGTTCATCAAGCTTCATGTGGCGGAAAAATTTTGACGCGCTGGCGGGCGATTTCCGCGTCTACGCCGTTGATCTGCTGGGCTTCGGATTCTCTGACAAACCAGGTACGGCCCCTTACTCCGCCGACCTCTACGTTGAGCTAATCAGCGATTTCATTCGGGAAGTAACAGGCTATCCCGCGAATGTCGTTGCCAGTTCCCTGGGCGCCGCTTACGCCATTCGGGTAGCGGACGAACATCCAGAACTAATTAAATCAATGGTGCTCAACGCCCCCACCGGCGCTGACAGATTAAACGGGCGCCCAGGAATGTCAGGGGCAGCCTTTTACGGACTGTTGCAGTCGCCCGTGCTTGGTACATCGTTCTATAACGTGATGGCCAGCGAGCGCAGTATACGCGACTACTCACGCAAGCACTTGTTCTATGACCACCGACGCGCGACTAACCGGGTAGTGGCAAACTTCTACGCCACCAGTCATCAGCATGGAGCCCAACATGCTATCGCGGCTTTCCTCTCTGGATATCTGAACATCGACACACGAGCTGCTTTCTCACGATTGACTCAACGCGTGACGCTGGTTTGGGGCAAACAGGACCAGACGACTCCCGTGGCCCAGGCGGCCGCACTACTTGAAGCGAACCCACGAGCCATCCTGAAAGTATTTGACTATTGCCGAATGATGCCGGAGCAAGAGCATCCGGAGAAATTTAATACCCTCGTTCTAGATGCCTTCCTGGCGCGTTCGGCGGCCGCTTGATGCCTCTCACGCGCCTTGTGCAGGATTAAAACGTTGACACTGCTAAGAACCTTTCACTAAGATGAGCCTCCTCGTTTCAACTACCGCACAGATTGCGGCGGTGTCAGTCGGCGCGGTGTCTGCTCTTGCTCTGGTGTTTCACACAAAGTGATGCGTGCTGACACACCGGTTTCCGATCCAAATAAGACCTGAAGTCAATCTGAATTCGAAGACAGGAGAAAATTATGCCCAACGCTCTACTTCGTTCCTTTGCCGTGCGGGTCAAAGAACTGAGTATTTGTCTATGTATGACGCTCGTCTTTGCAACCGCAGGAGTGGCGCAAACTCAAATCACTAGCGGTACTATCCAGGGAACGGTGCTCGATGCAAATGGCGCAGCCGTCCCGGGCGCTGGGGTGGAAGTTAAGAACGTCGAGACAAACTTTTCCCGCAACCTAACCACTGATGAAGACGGACGCTTCGTGGCATTGTCATTGCCGCCCGGTAAATACACCGTCACCGTTTCGAAGCAAGGCTTCGCCACTTTGGTAGTGGAAGATGCCAACCTTACCGTGGGACAGGCGATGTCGCTGCCACTTTCAATGAAGGTTTCCGGGGTCGAAGAGCGAGTAACTATTACGGCGACCCCAACGGTTGACACGGTAAAGACGGAATCGAGCACTACGCTCGGCGAAGAGACTGTAAAAAATACTCCTATTTTGGGACGAAAGTTTGAAGACTTGCTAACCCTCACTCCGGGCGTCAGCGTTGTTCAGGGACCCGACGGCGACGAAATCACGTTTGCGGGTCAACGCGGAATCTTCAATAACGTCAGCCTTGATGGCGGCGACTACAACAATGGCTTTTTTGGCGAACAGGCAGGTGGTCAGCGTGCCGCCATCGATATACCACTCGACGCGGTTAGAGAGTTTCAGGTAGTCGCCACCGGCGCCAACGCCGAATTCGGTCGCACTGCCGGAGGCGTTATCAATGTGATTACAAAGTCAGGCACCAACGAGGTGCATGGCAGTCTCTTTCATTTTCAGCGACTCGAAGCTCTCACCTCGAACACCTCTGATGGCAAGCCTCTGACAGAGTTCCATCGGGAGCAGTTTGGGGGAACGGTTGGTGGACCAATTCGACGCGACAAGGCCTTCTTCTTTTTTTCCAGTGAGAATATTAACGAGGGTCTGGTAAGACCTAACCTAAGCGAACAGATCGGGCCAACTGCCTGTTCTATTTCTGCGCCGGTGATTACTGCTAATGAAGCTTTGATCAACAACAACCCGGACTGCCAAAGGCAAGCGCTGATCGCCTTCTTTAGGACGAACCGGAGTCAGGAGGAAGGCTTGCCCATTAACCGCAAAGTTAGGAATAACGCCTTGCTTGGCAAAATCGACGTCGACCTCACGCAGAACAATCGGCTTACCCTATCCCACAGCTTCGACTATTCGCGCAATACGAACCAAACTTTCGACGTCGCCACTTACGGAAATTCGGCCAATGGCATCGAGGGACCTTCGAAGATCAACGCATTCAACGCGAATCTCTTCACAACGATTTCGCCAACGGAGGTCAACGAGGCTCATTTCACCTATGCGCGAGAGGAGCGGCCGCGCTCCGCAGTTGAGTCGAACGTGCCGGCCGACACGGCTATGGGTTTCGGCACCACCTTTCGCTTTGGCAGTCCATTCTTCCTCGGACCCAACGTTGACGAGACCTTCTGGCGCACGCAGATTAAGGACAATTTCTCAATCGTGTCAGGTCGTCACACGATTAAGTTTGGTGGGGAGTGGATGCACAGTCGCAACTCGCAAGTCTTCCGGGGGTTCTTCCAGGGTCGATATATTTTTGACAGCGTAACGGGATTTCTTCGCTACGCCTCTCCCGCCGCACCTGGGGGCTTCGGGCCACGCACGGTCGGCTGCTCAGACGGATCTTTCGTTACTGCTCCGGCAACATGCCCGGCGGGGGCCACAGCTTCCGGAGGCCCTCTCCTGCTCTATCTCCAGGGCGCGGGACCGTCGGGCCCGGCGACGGATGCGGCAGGGTTTTCTGATATCAAGAATGAAGACTTTGGCTTCTTCGTCCAGAACAAGTGGCAGGTGCGACGCAACTTTACTTTGAGTCTCGGCCTGCGCTGGGAAGCACAAGTCTTCCCTGACCCGGTTGTGGCACCCGAACAGACGGCATATGGGCTCTTCCTGAATGATCCGCGCTTCCCATCTGACGGCACGTTGCATGACCAGAAGAAAATGTTCCAGCCACGCCTGGGCTTTGCGTGGGA
>JACCSP010000123.1 GCA_013812905.1 Pyrinomonadaceae bacterium | reverse complement strand
CACCGTCTCAACCACGGAAGGTGATCGATCGATCTCGACACTTTGGCTTGCGCGAACGGGACAGGAGTTTCCCGACCCGCCAACGAGCGTGCCGCCACAGACTCGTCAACCGGAGCGAGACTGGCGGGACATCGTGCGCCCCCCGTCCCAGTTGCTGCCTCAATCATGGGTTGCGTCTGCGCCGCGCTGGTCGCCCGATAGCACCACGATCGCTTTCCTGTCGAATCGTGATGACCAGAATGGCATTTGGGTAGTAAACATCACGAAACCCGAGCCTCGGTTTGTAACCCCGGTCCAGAGCACCAATTTCTTCATCCCTTACGCTGGCGAGTCGTTCGCATGGTCGCCTGATTCAAAGCGCATCGCCTACATTTCAGCAAGCGAAGAAATCTCAGAATTGACCGGAGTCGAAAGGAAACTCGATAACCCGCGCGTCATAGATCGCATTCAATACAAGTCGCGAACGTCCTTCTCCGATAATCGCCGCACTCATGTTTGGATCGTAGAGGTAGATAAACCGGAGCCTCGGCAACTGACCTCCGGACTTTTCTACGATCACGCAATCACCTTTAGTGCCCGGGGTGACGAGATAGGCTTTCTCTCAAACCACGAACCTGACCCCGACGCCAACAACAATTCCGATATTTTTGCGGTGGACTTCGGAGGTCAGGTACGACAACTCACCCAGACTAAAGGTTGCGAATATGAACCCAGTTGGTCGCCTGACGGAAGATGGATCGCTTACACGGCCACTAAACGCGACGTAACGACCATCGACAGTGTTGCGGAAGATACCCACGTCTGGGTGATAGCTGCCGCCGGGGGCGCCGGCAGAGAGTTAACGGCCCAGCAGGACAGACGCGCGCGCAGCCCCAAATGGTCAGCTGACAGTCGCAGTATTCTCTCTCTTGCCGGAGACCGGGGGAGTACTCAGATCTCAAGAGTTGGAGTTGATGGCCGGAAAATTGAGAGGTTCATAATCTACGCCGGGCCCGGCGGACTACTAGTGGGAATATTTGAGTCTGAGAATGCGGGGCTTCGTCTTGGGCCTCACTCTAATCTTGAATCGGCGCGGCCGCTGCAATTCGGCATCTTCACCGTTGCAACCAGGACAGTGTCTGCTGTAGAGCAAGGTAGCATCGCCGGACACACGCCGATAGCATTTACCTTGACCGACTCAGAGCACCCAGCCGAAGTCTGGGCTGGCTTGGGAAACGAAGTACTGCGGCGTTTGAGTGCCCACAATGACAGTTTTGCTCGTTCGCTGAGACTTCAGGAACCTGAAGAGATCAACTTCAAAAGCTTCGACGGCACACCGGTTCAGGGTTGGTTGATGAAACCAGTTAATCTTCGTGAGGACCGCAAGTATCCGCTGATCCTGAGTGTGCATGGTGGACCACACGGAATGTCGGGTTGGGGATTCAATCCGGCTTTTCAGGCTTATGCGGCGAAGGGCTACGCGGTGCTGTATCTAAATCCACGCGGCTCGAGCGGCTATGGTCAAAAGTTTTCTGACGGTACGCTGAATGAATGGGGAGGGGGCGATTACAAAGATCTGATGGCCGGCGTCGATGAAGCGCTCAGACGCTACACATGGATCGATCAGGCTCGCATGGGAGTGACGGGAGGTTCTTATGGCGGCTTCATGACCAACTGGATCATTACGCAGACCCCGCGCTTCAAAGCTGCCGTGGCCAGTGCCAGCGTAAGTAACCTGGTGAGCTTTTATGCGACTTCGCTTTACCAGGACTTGATTCATGCCGAATTTGGCGGCTTTCCCTGGGACAATTACGAGCGGCTCTGGCAATGGTCGCCTCTGCGGTATGTCAAACAAGCGCAGACCCCAACGCTCTTCATTCACGGCGAGCAGGATAATGACGTGCACATCACGCAGGCGGAAGAGATGTACATGGCGCTCAAACGACGTGGGGTGGAAACTGTCTTCGTTCGCTATCCGCGCGAAGGTCATGGCTTGCGCGAACCGCCGCATCGCGTAGATGCACTCGAGCGAACACTCGCGTGGTTCGATCGATTCTTGAAGTAAAGGTAGATACGATCCACGAACTTACACGAAATGGCACTAACAAGAGTTCGTGTTGGTTTCGTGTAATTTAGCGGATCGTTAGGTTGGGTCGAGATAGCTCAACCAGTCAGAAACTGAGATATTGGTTCACAGCACAGTTTAATGCGATTTGTTAAGGAGAGCTTGATCCGTGCAAGTCAAGAGCGGGTCTTCGCATTTCACGAACAACTTGAAGCGTTGGTGCTTTTGCTCCCGCCCTGGGAGAACGCCCGAGTGATACAGAGTGCGATGATTTCGGAAGTCGGTGCGCGAGCGATAGTCGAGACGCGAATTCTTGGACCGATCACAGTTCAATGGATTGCCGAGCATATCGTTTACGATCCGCCACACATGTTTGAAGACGTTCAAATCAAAGGGCCCTTTCGCAGCTGGCGTCATCGCCACGTCGTCCAGCCTCACAAGGACGGAGCTACACTGCGAGATGAAATAGACTACGAACCGCCGTTGGGTTTTGTGGGACGTGCCTTTGCGCCGCTAGTAATCGAGAACCGCTTGGGAAAGCTTTTTGACTACCGCCATCGGGTTACACGGGAGTGGTGCGAAAGAAGGGAAGGATGAAGGAGGAAAGATGAAGGCGAAGACGGAAAGAGTAAACTACCTGCATCTTTCGAGGGACTTATGCTGACACATATCGTTGTCTGGAAGTATCGGGTGGATATTGAACAGGAAGTGCGCGAGGAGCACGTCGGCCTTCTCCGCTCACTGGTTGGTACCATCCCCGAGCTGGTGAGCCTGTCAGTGGGCTTCGACCTGCTGCGTCTACCGCGCTCGTACGATACGGGGATGGTCGCTGTCTTTCGCGATCACGCAGGACTCCAAGCCTACATCATTCATCCCGCACATATCAGAGTTGCCGAGCTGGGTAGAAGCATTAGCGAGCACGTGGCCTCGGTTGATTTCGAAGTTGAAAGCTTCGCGTGAGTCCTGTTCTTATGAAGCCCTGGAAGAAGCTCGCACTGCTTTTGCTTGCACTGATCCTGCTCTCACAGATTCCTTTCGCCTATCGCCGTTACAAATTGGGACGCCTCCATGCGGTAATCCAGCAAACGAACTCTCAACGCGTCGCAATGCTGGACGACTTCGTTGAGTACAAGGGTGCGATGCATGTCCATTCATTTCTCGGCGGACACAGCACCGGAAACTTCAACGAAATCATCGCGGCCGCTAAGTCGAATCAGTTAGACTTCATCGTTATGACTGAGCACCCGTCCAAGAATTTCAGCACTGCTGAAATGACTCTGAAGGGCGTTCATGCCGGCGTTCTATTTATCAATGGCAATGAGGTCAGCACGGCCCAGTCAGACCGCCTGTTGCTTATACCTGGAAATGGTTCCGCTGCCGATGCGGATCGGCACCAAACTCAGCAAGTGATCACTCAGGCGAAAGTCGCGAACGCGATGGTGTTTGTTGCGTACCCCGAAGAGTTCAAGAGCTGGGACTCAACTGACTACGATGGAGTCGAGGTTTACAATGTTTACTCGAATGCGCGAAAAATAAATCCAATCATAACGTTCTTCGATGGACTTTGGTCGTACCGCAGTTATCCCGATCTCCTGTTTGCCACTTTTTATCAACGACCGGCAGAAAATCTACGACGCTGGGACAGCGCAATTGTTACCAGAAAACAAAGGCTGGTTGGGGTCGCCGGAAATGACGCTCACGCAAACGTCGGCCTAACACTCAAAGACACCTCGGGAAACACCTTGCTGGGTCTGAATCTCGATCCTTACGAAAGAAGTTTTCGACTGGTGAGGGTCCACGCACTGGTTCCAAGTGGCAGCACCCTTGATGCCGAAACTTTGCGAGCGGCTCTTGCTGCCGGCCATTGTTTTATTGGCTTTGATCTATTCTCTGATTCCTCGGGGTTTCGGTTTACCGGTGCAAACGCAAAGGAGACTAGGCTTCAAGGTGATGAGATCACACTCGAAAGTGAAATCCGGCTAAAAGTGACGGCGCCCATTTCCAGCCGCATCGTCTTACTGCGAGATGGCAATGCATTTCAGAGTGAGAGCGGGGTGACCGGGAAGGAATTCATTGTAACTGAGCGTGGCAGTTACCGAGTCGAGCTCTATCTGCCCCAGCTCCCGGGATCCCTCAGCGAGCAACCCTGGATTCTTTCTAATCCAATTTATGTGAAGTAGCGGCAAGTGTGGGCCTCCATCGGGGACTGCCAGAGGCAGAGCCTGAATTAGTGGGGGTGGCCATAGCCTTTACCGCACGAGGGCCCCAAAACCGCAATTGCTTGCTCAATTCTTAGAGGAGGTTTGGTGAGAGTCTAAGGAACCCGGACACGACATCGCCCCAAATCCGGACTGCCCTGCTGACTGCCCGGTTGGGGCGACGAACGGCGCCGGAAAGCTCCGGCTAATTTCGGAAGCGGTGACGTACGTTCACCGAAAATACTGTAGAGAGTCTAGTTGTGTTTGACTCTGCTCCCAAGTCTTCCCGAGTATTAGGGATAACTCGAGTACAGCCTTCCTTACATTGTTTCAGTGGAGTCAGTTTAGTTCCGGAAGCCCTGCTCTGTCAAGGTTCAGGTTGACCGAGTAGTGTCCTAAATTGACCTTACGAAACTCTCGGAGTGAACGGTGAAAAACCGCCTCGCTACCAGCCCCGCTGGATCTCCCAGCGTTCCTCAATTCGACCCCTCTCTAATACATGGTAATGTGAGTGTTGGGCGGCACTCAGGCAGGAGTGATTCGCCAGCACCCGAACTCGCGACCCGATTTTTAGTCTCGAAATATCGCCATTTCCGGCCATAATTTCGCCATGTTCCTGTGACAATGAGTCGAGACGAAGATCCAGGTCGTTGCCTTCAAGATCCAGCACGCGACCGTATCCGCAGGTGGGATCAAACTTAATAGCGCCACGGTCCTTCGAGAGGGCGATTGCGCCCGCGTCGATAACGATCTTGTTGCGCTTGAGATCCCGATGTACGACCGCCGCCAGAACGGTCAACGCGCAGTCGTCCAGCGTGCAACTTCCGATTGAAGCCTGGAATGCGTCAAAGAAAATGTAGTTACCAGGCCGCGCCTCATCAACCCCTGAAGATGGTCCACAACCGTGATGGTAGGCGTCGAACCTATGCTGACAGTCGGCACGTCGATTCCCGAATCTCGCAATTCTGCGGCCAGTTGCCTCATTACATCGCGCTCATGCCGGGCCACGTTTAGGCGCTCATCTCGCGAGCGGTAGTTATACGAATGGCCCGCATGAGTAAGAATTCCCGCAAAATGAAGATTCGAAGAACCAGAGATTCGTCCAGGGATTTCGAGTGCCTCTTTTGAATCTGGTTCCACACCACAACGGTGGTAGCCACAATCAACCTTCAGAAATAGGTCGAAAAAGACGTTCTCCCTTCGTGCGGCTTCGTTGAGCAGCGCCGGAATCTCCGGAGTGTCGGTGATCAAATTTAGATGCTGACAGGACTTGGCCAGTGCGAGCGCCGTCTTAAATTTACCCGGTTCTATGGGAACGGCGTAGGTGATGTCTTGAAAACCACGAGCGACAAAAGCGGTGCCCTCGGCTAAGGTTGACACGGTTATCGCACCCGAGTGGCCCTCAGTCTGAATACGTGCTACTTCAATCGACTTGTGTGTTTTCACATGCGGGCGCAGTCTGGCGCCGAGATCGCGCACGCGGTTGCCGATTCTGTCGGCGTTGCGTCGCAGGCGCTCGACATCAAGTATAAGTGCGGGAGTCGCAATTGTTTCGAGGTCCATCTTTGCGTCCAAGATTATACAACACGAACAAAGTTGCATGATGAGAGCGGGCGCCCTGCCCGGTCTTCGCTACGCTTCGGGACCCAATGTGAGGAAGCGGCTGCGAACTCCGCCGAGTCGTTCTTGAGAGTGGGGCCCAGGGGCATAGCCCCAAGAATTAAGAGTCGGGCTAACGGCGGGGTATAGCCACCGCCTCCCATGCGGCATAGCCTTGCACAGCTCGGAAAACTGCATCGCATCGGCAACTGCGAAACGGAACTCGTACCCCGGCGGTAAGGCGGCTAGTTGCTCATCAAGTCAAGAGCTGCACCCCTATCCGTTTGCGAACTCTCTCCGTCCATGGTCATAATCTGTTTGCAGCAGCGTCACTAGTGGGTCTTACCATGAAGTAATCAGAGTCATTCATGCAATTATCCATAGCTACCCCCCGCACCTTCAGTTTCAAGCGGACCGTGATCAGTCATGGCTGGTGTGATCTCTTGCCATTCGAGATTGATCGGGACAGGTGGACACTCACACGGGCCCTCGATCTCTCAGACGGCCCACCAGTCACTGTCCAAATCACAGCAACCAAGCGCGCCGTGCGAATCGATTCGTCTCGTACGCTTGGGAAGAAAGCTATCGAGCGTGTGCTGCAGGATGTACGACACATGCTGCGGCTCGATGATGACATGGCCGTCTTTTATCAAACGATGGAAGCGACACCCGATTTTGAATGGGTGTCGGAGCAGGGTGCAGGCCGGCTGCTCCGCGCCCCCACCGTTTTCGAAGATTTGGTGAAGATGATATGCACCACGAATTGCTCATGGTCACTCACCAGGAAGATGGTTACGGGGCTGGTTCGGAATTTGGGACGGGAGTCGGCCGACGGACGGAGAACCTTTCCGACTCCCGAAGCGATGGCGCTGATGCCGTTAAAATTCTACGTCAACGAAGTGCGAGCTGGTTATCGTGCTGCTTATTTGAAGGAACTTGCGGAACGTGTGGCTTCCAGCTCCTTGAATGTGGAGGCGTGGCTCGAGAGCCCATTGCCCACCGCAGAACTAATCAAGGAGATGAAGAGCGTCAAGGGAGTGGGCGACTACGCCGCTGAAAACGTTCTCAAACTCCTGGGCCGGTACGATGGTCTGGCGCTGGATTCTTGGACCCGAGCCAAATTCTTCGAAGTTCGCAACAATGGGCGCAGAGCAACAGACAAGAAGATTGCTCGTTACTATTCTGGCTTCAAAGAGTGGCGTGGTTTGGCCCTCTGGTGCGATCTCACGCGCGATTGGCTAGACCTTGACGGCCGGGCGACGGATTGACCCTGCCCGCCTTCGGCTGCGAAGACAAATAGCGCGGAAGGCCCCGACACCTCGCAGAAGAAACTGTGGACGCCCCTACATGGTCACTGTTTGTAGATAATTCCATTTTTCATGACAAAGACGGTTTTCTGTATATTGTGAATGTCTTTCAAGGGATCGCCAGAGACGGCGACAATGTCCGCCCACTTCCCCACCGTCAGTGAGCCCAGATTCTTATCCCAGCCGAGTAACTTCGATCCATTTAGAGTACCGGCCACGATCGACTCCATTGGACTCATCCCGCCCCCTTCCACCATTAGCACAAACTCACGCGCGTTGGTGCCATGAGGGATCACTCCGGCGTCGGTACCCAAAGCGATCCGTACTTTGTTAGCGACAGCAATTTTGATTCCGTTGCGCATTGCGGCGGCGGCGGCCAGGGCTTTCTCAGCCCGGTGTCCCTTAAGTATGCCACTCCTGGCGGCTCGTTCCACCGCTTCACCAGCCATCATGGTAGGTACCAGGAATGTGCCGCGCTGGGCCATCAGTCGTGCGCCTTCCTCATCCATAAAAGATCCGTGCTCAATTGAGGCCACCCCGGCGCGGGCGGCGATCTTGATTCCCTCTTTACCATGAGCATGCGCGGCGACTTTTCTCTCCAGCTTAGTCGCTTCATCAACCATCGCCTTCATCTCGTCATAGTTGTATTGCGTTGTTCCCACCGCATCGCCTTCCGACAGCACCCCGCCGGTTGCACAGGTCTTGATTAGGTCAGCGCCATACTTAATCTGAAAACGGACCGCTGCTCGTATTTCGTCCTGGCTATTAGCAATGCCGTCTTCGATGGACCGATCCATGAGCCCGGGTCGATAGCCATTTGAATCGCAGTGGCCCCCCGTGATGCCGAGTGAATGGCCAGCAGACTGCATTCTCGGTCCCAGTACCCACCCTTCATTGATTGCCTTCCGCAACGCAAGGTCATCAAACCTGCCGCTCGCGCCGACGTTACGCACGGTAGTGAACCCAGCCATCAACGTGTCTCTCGCATTGCCGACGCCAAGGATGGCCCCGAAGGATTCATAATCCCGAACCGCGGCTGCCTCGATCTCGGGATCGCCAAGCACACGGCCGATGAGGTGAGTATGGGCATCAACAAAACCGGGCAGGAGCGTCACATCTCCAAGGTCGATAATCCTGGCGCCGGTCGGAATGCGCACGTCGCCGGCGGCACCCACCGCGGTGATCTTGTCATCAGTCACAATAACCGCGGCGTTCCTAATAGGCGCGTTGCCGGTGCCATCGATCAACCGATCTGCACGAAGCACAACCACGCCTTTGCCTTGTGGAGCGGTTGGCCTGATGGCGCCCGGTTGTTTTCCGGTTTCTTGTGATAGGAATGTAGAAACACTAGCGAGGAGTATTAGGAGGGTAGCCAGAATTGTTCCTAAGATGCGCATTGCTCAGCTCTGATAAGTTTGGAGCGTCTTTGAATGAAATGGCTAATCTACGAAAGCCCGGGCATTCTAGTAGAGATCGCGCTGCCGCACCAGCGCCCCCCAGTTTCAAACTGGTTGAGTTTCAACGTTCAGAGCCGAAGATCTTCAGAATGTAATTGCATGAAGGAGGTTCTGTAGCGAGCTCTCCTAACATACTAACCGGTTGAGCTCCGAGAATTACTTGTGTATTGTGCAGCACTCGAATGTTGAATCTTCGACAGGAGGTTCCCCCGATGGGTGACGGAAGGTTTGGATCCGGTTTTGGCGCCGGTATCGCACTGGCAATTGGGCTGGTGCTTGCCTCTGTGATTGGTGGATGGGCTTTTGTGAAAGGGAAGCGCGGCGATCAGACGATTACCGTGACTGGCTCGGCGCGCAAGCGTATCAGATCAGATTTGGTTATTTGGAAGGCCGGGGTTTCCTATCAGGCACCGGTGCTTGCAGACGCTTACCGGTCCATTTCCGAGAATGTGCCTCGGGTTAAGGCGTACCTGATCGGCAAGGGCATTCCCGAGAATCAAATTACGATTTCTTCTATCTCCTCCCAAACCTTGCATGCCCGTAACGACCAGGGAGAAGAAAACCCTGGACAGATTACCGGGTACTCACTGAGACAGGAGCTGGAAGTGCGTTCAAATGATGTGGACAAGATTGCGAAGATTGCTCGGGAGGCAACTGAACTAATCAATCAGGGCATTCTGCTGGAGTCCATGACGCCTGAGTACCACTACACCAAACTTGGTGAAGAGAAGATAACCATGCTTGCCGAGGCGGCGAAAGATGCCAAGGTGCGCGCTGAAAAGGTAGCGGAAAGCACTGGCAGCAGCATTGGCAATGTGCGCACTGCAAGAATGGGAGTCTTGCAAATCACACCGGCCGATTCAAACGAAGTCTCCGACAGCGGTATGAATGACACCTCCTCTCTGGAAAAGGACATTACGGCCGTGGTCAATGTCGGTTTCGAAATTAATTAACTTAAGTTCGTCAACATGTTGACAACTCGCCGGGCTATCGGCGAATCTAAAGCTTGCAACTCGCTGACCGTGCGAGTTGTTATGTTTTAGAGCTCGAAAAGAATCGGCATGAAATTAGGTCCCCTTGCAGTCACGCCACTCGTTCTCTCTCTTGCGTTCGTCACTGCTCGCGCACAATCATCGGAAGCCTCGGAATTAACACGCCCGCGAACGGTAGCTTCTCCGGCTCCGCGCTCGGAAAAGGCCCAGCAAACAGCTGCGCAACCGGTTCCGGAAAAGCAAAGTCGAGTGCCGGTCCAGAGCTCCACATCACAGCCGCCACAGCCGGCCGGTTCACCCAGCGTCGTTCTGCCTCAGTCAGTCGAGTTGGCGGGAACGGAGCCTGAAGCGGTTGAACCCCGGAAGATGTTGCCTCTTTCGCCGCAGGCGATCCGCGCGAGAATTGCAGAGGCCGAGCGCCTGTTCAAGTCGCGTCCGTTACCGACATCAATGGGGCCTTCGATTCAATTTGTAACCCTCGCCGCTCTGGATCGGAGTACGACGCGCATCCATCACATCACCCTTTTGAAGGAAACGTTTCTCACCAAAGACTCTGAATTCCAAACCACTAGTTCCTTGGGCGTGCCGTTGAGTGTTCGTGTGCTGCGTGCGAACGGAGTGAACACCGCGGTAAGCGTCTTCGACAATCAGGGCCGCTCTCTGACTCCCCTTCTGGTCGAGTTTCCGATCGAGAAGCGCGGCATTTTTCGTGAGCTGGCTTATTACACTTCAGCGCATCCGGCTCTGCTTTCGCCGGAGCTGGGCCGCTCGGGCCAGTTGTATGTACGCAACATGTTGGATCTGGCGGCAAAGCGTCTGGGTGAGAAGGGTGTCTTTATTTCGCCTCCGATCGTCGATGTTGCTGAGCGCCTGTGCCTGGTCGAGCACGTTGACCACGAACGCTTTCGTCAGGAAAACCGCGGCGCGCTGTTCCAGGAAGTTTATTCACTGTTTGCCCTTAACGAACTTGATACGTATCGCTACTCCGTCAGCTCCGCCGGTGCAGGCGGCATGGTCCAGATGATTCCCTGGGCCTACAACCTAATGAAGCAGCGTCATCCTGGCGTTGGTCTGACGCCTGATTTTGTGACGGGCATGCGCAACCACGGAAACGCGCTGCAGGCGATGCTGCTCTACATGCAAGACACCTGGAACGATCTGGCGGCAAATGAAGAGGTGCAATACGCGCTCAACGCAAAACTCGCAACGCAACCGGAGCTGCTGGCTGCCGGCTATAACTCAAACGCCGCTCGTTTGCCGGGTTATCTCAAGCGCGGAGGTTCGTCGTGGCGTACACTGATTCCGCGCGAGACGCAAATGTATCTGCAGATTTACAAGAATTTTGAAGCTCTGGTCCCCATAAAGCAGCGGTCAACGCCTCAAGTCTTCAGCCGGAGCTCCGCCGGTGCCGGTAACCCCAACTAGTCTATTCCGCCGATCTGTAGCACTCCCGCAAAGGCAGCAATCGATCTGCGAAACATCAACTAACGAACACGAACGAGTTTAGTGGCATTTCGTGTGAATTGGAGGATCCTTCGGACGCTTTAGAAGCCCTTCGAGCCCGACCGAAAAAAATCCAGAATCAATCCGAAGTCTTGCCGAAGAGTACGTTAACCCAGTAGAACGCGACCGTGCCGGCTCCGATCACGGCGCAGGTTGCTACGGTACGCCACAAAATGTCAGTCCCGGTAAACTTCCAAATAGCGAGCAGGGAGGTACAAACTGACACCAGGATGCAGGCGCTGGTGACCCAGAATGAGAGCGTCCTCACCCTTCGTGGATCCAGAAAGCCTCGCCGCTTAGGGCCTGGTTGAGTGTCTGGCAACTTTTCCTCCAGCTTGGCTACTTAGTTACCGAACTGATTGTTTTCCACAGCTCTCTCGGGGTCAGCACAATAGCGGTTGCGTATGAGAAACGCGCATTTGCCCAGGCTCGGGCTGCTACCCTTGCTCTTTCTTTATTCCAATCGGTTCATCGGTGGCTCGTAACTTATCAAATAAAGCGTACTTTTGCGCGATTTTCTTGACCGTGTTTGCATTCCGAATCGTGGCCGGCATTCCCAGGGTACGCTCGAGCTGAGCCCCGGAAAACTTGGATTCGCTGATCTTCTTACGGGAGAGCCAATAGACTTCACGACCATTCACGTGGAAGTTGTCTACCTCCGTCGTGAGTGTCACGAGCTTTAATTTGGATTCGTCGCTGGGCTCATCAGTTGTAAAGGCAATGTACAACGCATTTCCATCTGCGTTCGACTCCGAATCGTCAAATGGTTTGTATTCCGCGATGTTTGCCAATTACTGGATCGTGGCAAATTCCTTGTGTTCGAGGTCAACGCTGAATTTCTGTCAGTCATGCCTGCTAAGCTGTGCCTCCACGATCTAGAGCTTTGGACTCTACTTGCAATCGTGCACGACCTCAGTCTCTCGAAAGACCACCGAACGTTCTGTCTTCGGGAGTTGCACAATGTCTACGGGCTGAGTAACCATTTGCGTATTAATACAAGACTTTCCTGGAGTTTGACTGCGAACGATGATTTCGATCCGGTTATCCCGTTCGTAAGCGCGATCAACGATAATGCCGTGGCCGCCAGTTGGCCGTCCGCCTAAGGCTGCGACGACCACCATCTCCCGCGAGAAATCGATCTCAGGCAACGGAGGAAATTGCTGACCTGGATTATGGTGAATGCGCTCCCAGATCTTACGCCACGCTCCGGTGTCACGGATTACTATTCGCAGTGGGTTCCGAATAGCACTGTTGTTGGTGAAGGACACGCGCCCCTGGTAGCACGTCGGACACGGCTTCGGACGCAGCGATGTGATAGGTACGGGCGTTCCCAGATTGGCCCCTTCTTGGCCCGTTCGGCTGATGGCGAAGATGTGGTGTTGCGTCCGGACGAACATCGTACCCGATGAGATTGCCGGCGTGGCCATCATCAACTCGCCGAGGGGGTTTGTTGCCAACAGTTCATACTGAGGCCCGGCCTTCACTACATACATGTCGCCGTCTTCGCTGGGCAGGTAGATTTTTCCATCAGCCGCAACTGGCGAGGCACTGAATCCACCACCCTGATGAGCAAGCCGCTGCCGGTAGATTTCAGCGCCCGTCTTCAGGTCGTAGCAATCAAACACCCCTTGGTTCGAGAGAACATAAAGATAGTTACCGTAGATTAGGGGCGTCGGCATGTAAGACCCACGCGCCTGTTTGCTCCAGACGATGTACTTATTTGAGGTCTGGCCCTTGTCGAGAGTTATATCGCCAGCGGCGCCCGCACGGATGACGAAGATAGGCGCCTCCGGACGACGGCCACTCGCGACCACGATCAAGTCGCCGGAAAAGACCGGCGTCGGCGCGGTTATCTTGGAGCTCCCCCCTAATCGCCACAGCTCTTTGCCGGTCTGTGGATCATATCCTCGGATAAAGTTCGAAGCGTTTGTCACGAGTTCGACACGGCCGGCTCCATCGTAGATGTTGGGCGTGCCCCAGGAAGGGAGTTCTTCGCGCGCTGTCTTCCAAATAGTTTTGCCGGTTTTGATATCGGCCGCCATCAGGAACGACTTGCCTTGCGTGTCGCACTGTACGATAACCAGGTTCTTGTAAATGATGGCCGAACTTGCCGTCCCCCATTCATAGTCAGGCGCGTCATAAGCGCCTGCGTTCAGCACGCCAAGATCCTTCTTCCAGACGAGACGACCCTTCATATCAAAAGCGTAGAGCCCTTGCGAGCCGAAGAATGCGATCATGTAACGGCCATCAGTGACGGGTGTGGAGTTAGCGTAACTTGCTTTGATATGTCGCTTCTCGCGCGGCACCCCCTCGTAAGCAGTTTTCTCCCAGAGTACTTTCCCGCTGCTCCGGTCGAGAGCATAGATCTTCCACCGGTGCGGAGAACGGTCTTCGGAGGCAGTCCCGTCACCGTAGAGCCCGTGGCGGAAACTGTCACAGCCTCGGCTGCTGATTGCGGTCGTTACGAAAACTCGATCGCCCCAAACGATGGGACTCGAATGGGCCAGGCCTGGGATCCTCGTCTTCCATTTAACATTAACGCCCTTTTCCCCATCCCAACGTTCCGGAAGGTTGTGTCCTTCAGCTACCCCGGAGGCCCGTTCGCCCCTGAAAGAAGACCAGCGGTCCTTGTTAGACACCTGGGCGGAAAGCTCGGCAACAAAAAACGGTACCACCGCCAGAGACAAACTCCATTTCAGTTTCATAATTCTCCTCGTCGCTAGTCTAGTTGTCTCGAAAATCACTGTGCAAGAGTCAAGCATACTCCCGGGTCTCATGAATGATCGAAAGGTGCCTTTGAATTCGTGAATTTTCGCATCATTTCGCGGATCGCCTTCTGGAGGGAAAACCTGATCCGCGAAATCACACCAAGCGCACGAAAAAAAGACCGCAAAGTAAATTGAGAGACACTACACTATGCGATCAAATCTCAAACCAATCTTTCGAGCTGCTTTGATTGAGCTTCATTATCCGTACTTTTGACGGCAACCAGCCTGCCTATACCCAGAACATCCTCTACGAGATAACCGCTGCCTTTCAACCTGCTAAACACTTTCGCTTCTAACTCTGGTAGATACTGAGCCTAAGGTAGAGGAAGCCAGCCCAATGAGGCTGGTTTTTTTGCGGACTCTGACAGAGTTCGGCATTGACGACGAGCGCAGCTCGCCGCGGTGGCAGGGACAATGGTAACGACGACAATAGCAAGGGTCGCAGTTTCATGGCGGGCGACCTCTTGGAGTGAGCACGCCCCTCAGAGTAAGCAGCGCGCCGCAGTGGGGACAACGAAGTGCGGCAACCGGCGGGGTCGGCTTTAAGTCTTATTCTCAACTCTGTCTTCAACTTCGCGATCAGAAACAAAAAGTATGATGATAAAGATACCCATGGCTGGAATTGCGATAGAAGGCATAAAGAGTTTACCAAGCTACGGCAACGACGATTACCTTTTTCCTACGAAACCGAATGGTGCGGATTAAATTTAAGGAGGATTTCAAGAAGCCCCACGCCTGGGATCTAGGAAAAAGGTTCAGAAGGGTTTGCAAGCGGGCTCGAATCAAGAATCTGAGAATTCACGACCTCAGGCACCTTGCAACCACGGTGCTTTTTATAGATGAGATTCCGGATGCTATGATCGCGAAAATGACCGGGGACAGAAGCAGTGAGCTTCGGAAGTATCAACCCCTGAGCCCTGAGTTCAAATGGTAGACAGTGGAAAAGAATAGCTCAGAAACTTA
>JACCSP010000098.1 GCA_013812905.1 Pyrinomonadaceae bacterium | reverse complement strand
CTGCAAGCGCTTGTTGAACTAAATCCGCCTGCGGGCGGATAGATAAAAACCTACGGGTGATCATTCACGCCTTTCGCTTTCCCTCAATCAGTCAATGGCGACAGTATTCCTTCCGGGGAGGACCATGGTGTCTCAACGCAAAAGAAGCCACCGTTTTTCCCCTCCCCGGAAGGAGCTACTACCATGACCACTAGAGCCATGTCACCGTTACAACAACGGATGCTTGAGGATATGCAATTGCGAGGACTCTCGGCAAGAACCCAGGAGGCCTACGCGCGGGCCGTCTGGCAACTGGCCCAACATTACCAGCGCCGCCCGGACCAACTCGGCGATGAAGAGCTGCGCCAGTACTTTCTCTATCTGACTAACGAGAAGAAGATTGCTCGGCCCACCGCGACCATCGCGCTCTGCGGCATCAAGTTCTTCTATGAGCAAACTCTGAAGCAGCAGTGGCCCACGCTGCGGTTTGTGCGCCCGCCGCGCGAGTGGAAGCTGCCGGTGGTGCTGAGTCGCGCAGAGGTGCGCCGCATTCTGCATGAGGTGCGCATTCCGGTCTATCGCGTTTGTCTGATCATCATCTACGCCTGCGGGCTGCGCTTGCTGGAAGGAGCCCGGCTGCAGGTGCCGGATGTGGACAGTGGCCGGATGCTCTTGCACATTCACGGCAAAAGTAAGAAAGACCGCTACGTACCGCTGCCCCAGCCGACGCTGGAGTTGCTGCGCGCTCACTGGCGCACGCATCGCTCACCGCTGTGGTTGTTTCCCGCACCCACGCGCCGCGGACTGGCGCATAGCCTGGCAAACGATGGTGGGCCGGTCACCCGCAGCAGTCTGCAGAGTGCCTTCCGCGCGGCGCTCAAACGCAGCGGCCTGGCCAAGCGGGCGCATGTGCATTCACTGCGCCATTCCTACGCCACCCATTTGCTGGAGGCTGGCTTCAACCTGCGAGTGATTCAGGACCACCTGGGCCATCGCAGTCCGCGCACCACGGCCATCTACACGCATCTGACCCGCGAAGTGCGGGCCTCGCTGACCGAGCCGCTCAACCAACTGATGCAAGACCTCTGAACTTTCGCGGAGGTCTTTTGATGTTGGAGGTGGCGGACATCTTCCGCCGCCACGGTGCGGCCTATCGCGCCCAGTATCAACTGCTGCCCAGTCAACAGCGGGCCATGCAGGATATCGAGGCGTGTCGCACGGCCTACTTTGGCGGCCATCTGAAACAGTGTGACCATTGCGGCAGGCAGGTCTATGCCTATCACTCCTGCCGCAACCGCCATTGTCCGAAATGTCATGGTGACCAGACTGCGCGCTGGCTGGCGCAACAAGAAACGCGCTTGTTGCCCTGCCCGTATTTTCTGGTCACCTTTACCTTGCCCTCAGAGTTACGCCCGCTGGCCTTTGCCAACCAGAAAAAAGTGTATGGCTTGTTGATGCGCTCGGCCGCCGCGGCCTTGCAGAAACTGGCACTGGATCCGCGCTACGTCGGTGGGCGGTTGGGCTTCGTGGCGGTGCTGCATACCTGGACCAGGGCCATGCTTTATCATCCCCACGTCCATATGCTGGTCACGGCAGGAGGACTCTCACTTGACGGCAAAGAGTGGCTGCCGGCCAGGTATTCAAACTACTTAGTGCCCGAAGGGGCCTTGGCGATAATCTTTCGGGCCAAGTTGTGTGCGGCGCTAAAGAAGGCCGGGTTACTCAACCAGGCGCCGCGTCAGGTGTGGCAGAAAGAGTGGGTGGTGAATTGCAAGGCCGCCGGGTCAGGCCGGCAGGTGCTCAACTATCTCGCTCGCTACATCTTTCGCGTGGCTATTAGTAATAGTCGGCTGGAACGATTCGAGCATGGTGAGGTCACTTTTCGTTATCGTGACAATCAAAGCCAGCAACTGCACCACGTCACCCTCGCGGCCGCGAAGTTCATCCACCGCTTCCTGTTGCACACCCTGCCGCGCGGTTGTGCCAAGGTGCGTTACTACGGCCTCTGGAGTCCCACTTGTCGAGAGCAACTCGAGCAGGCACGTACTCTGCTCGGCGCCGCCGCTACTTCTGCAGCCGTTGACGCTGTTGCTAACTCCCCGCTGACTGAGCAACTGGCGCCAGCCGCACCCGCTCGCTGTCCCCATTGTCACCTTGGGCAATTGTTTGAGATCCGAGTGCTACCTCGGCAACGGGAGCCCCCATGACGACGAAATTGCCACTCACTCGCGGCTCTCTCAACTATTCGGCGCCTGCTGCTGTTCATATCTTGACGCGGCAGTCTGTTATTCCTCTGTCTCCGGCTGCTTTTGTGAGGAAAGTGAAACTGCTTCTAAGGGGTGATGCGGAAACCATCGCTCTTGTGGCTGGCTTGAAGCAGGTAAACCCCGCTGCTCGTAAGTAGAGAGGCCACCTCTCACCTCACCCAAAAGGCCATTGAAATTCCAAATAACCCCAGCTTGAGCTCGCGGATTCAGTTCAACCATGGATTTTGTCGCGGCTCGAAGACTCGCGCGACAACAATCCTTAATTCGTTAGGTGGCGCGGTTTAATCACATACTTGATTACTGTTGGAACTGCTCGCTCTTAACGGATCACTGCGGTTTCCTCGCCTATGATATAGCGCGCTAACTTTGCCGAAATATTGGCCGCGCTTTCTCCTCCATACCCTCCGCTCCTGACGAATGTGGCAACTGTGAATCTGGCTTTTCCTTGCGGATCGAATATCAATCCTGCAAACCAACCGTCTACTGCGAACCTTTTGGCAGCAGTGCCGTACCGCTGCCGGTTTTGCCGCCGATCCGCCACCCAGTGTTTTCTAATGCTCTGGCAATACTTTCCGCCGTGCCACGCTGAACTGTGTCGCGCATCGCGGACTGAAGCCGAAGTGCTGTGCCTTGCTGCATAACCCGGATTGAATTCTTAAGCCCCAGCCGCGAGACAAGCGACTTCGTGACTGACGGCGTGGATTGCTTTTCTCTCGCTACGGGTGTCAACATCATGCCGTTATTGCCAATGGCTTGTAGAAAGCGAGAAACGTGCAATGCTGTTACCTTCATATTAGTTTCGCCAATCGACAGCGCCTCCGCCCACTCTGCATCCTTCGTTTCGTCGCTCAACGAAACATATGCCCGAGCCGGTGTGAGACGCGTTTCCCAAGTCGGAGCGAGTTCACCCCAAAATGCAACATCTCGCGGCGGGGTGGTTCGCTGGCCGAAGCCGTAACGCTTGAAATCCGCTACCACTGCCTTTGTCCCGATAGACTTGCGAAGGGCGACCGCCATTTGCCTCCCGGCGGAATCGCTTCCGCCGACGAGCATTTCGTGAACTGACACACGGGACCTGTAGGCGGGATTCTGTGCGTTCCGTGTCCCTCTTGTGCTGTCAAAACTGGAATCGGGCTGTCTGTTATCCCACCAGGACGCAGAGAGCAAAAGCTTGGAGAGAGAAAGCGGACTTACCGGGCCAGTAACATCCAAATCCGATGGCTGAGATGCCGCAAAAGCGACTACTGCTCCCGTTCGAACATCTTGAACTACTGTGACTGCTTCAAGACGGCTTGCACTCATAATCTCAAGTGAGCGTTTATTCGCCGCAACGCACACAGCGCGTTGCGCCAGCACATCCGCACAAGGCGAAGCGGCTAGAACAGAGTCATACGCTTTGAGATGCTGTGTCGGTATGGGAAAAGAATTGTAGACAATTCCGGAATTTTTCTCTGCGGGCTTCTCGGTGGTTTCCTGCCCTTGGCTGACGCCAAACACGACCAGCAGAACAAGAAAAGCTACGACCTTCATGGGTTTTCTCCCTCGCCACCAAGTAAGCATCGAACTATCTAATTGAGCGGCCCAATAGCCGCGTTGTAACGCGCCGCTTTGGAGGTATAATACCGTCGTTTCGCGCGTCCCCTAACAGTCTCACCCTTGCGGGGGGTGTTAGGCTGGCCACTCGAACCCCGCTTCCACCCTTCTGTGCGGTAGGGAACCGCACCCCCGCAACGCCTTCTCTCCCACAAAGACGCAGGCGTGTTTCATGCATTATCGAAGCGATCGTAGAAGTGAAATCAAGTCGCGGGTTTCCACCGATCTTAGATCTGTGCGATCCGATTGCCAAGACTTGGGACCGAACCCTCCAAAAGCTTCCTCGGTAACTTCGGCTCTCGTATCGAAAGGGAGACTACCAATTGCTTTCTTATGGCCAGACCGGAGGCTTTCTTGGGTGCGGAATCCATAGTGAGACCAGTCCCAAGACCACTTGATATGATCTAGTTGTAGGTTAAACGGTCTGCCAAAGAGTTGCGCAAATTGGTTGTGTAAGCGACGGGCTAACGCGAAGTCCCTAGATGCAGTCGCTTTACTCTTCTTCATCCTCTCAGCGGCCATGGAAAGCCACCCATAGGCACTTTCGCGCAACACTGGGGCGACCTCCATAGCAACGAGTATTCCCACGATGCGATCGGCACGCTCTTTCCGCTTCCGCGCGTGAAGCTTCCGCCTTCCAGCGTTGCGCTTACAAGCCTCTTCCCAGTTTTTTGGTTGCCACGCTTTACTAATCTTCAAACTGATTGATTATTCAAAATTATTCAAAATATCAGATTCGCTCTGCCGCCGTTTGCACCGCCGTTCGAGCCACTGCCAAACATCTTCGCAGAATCTTGGAGTCTAATGGTGCGGCTGCGGTGATGGACGCGTTACCACGAATACGTGCTGATGTAGATTCGCCTGACTTTTCGACAAGAGAGGTCTTCGGGATTTCGGGGTTTACTGCGGCATCACAAATATAGAAGTGCGCGTTCAACATGCTTATCAAGAGGGTGGTTTATCACAAGTTGAAGATTTATTAAGGCAGCAACATTACTGATACGCCGCGCCGAACAAGTCAGGTATGAAAGTCGGAGTCAAGCGTAGACATCTCCCTGTCCGCCAGAATCTGGTCTGACTCCGAAGGGCTGTTTACGACTCGCCGGATTTCGTTTCAAGCTGCATCACCGGGTTGCTTACAAGAAACCGCGCCGCCCGCAACTAAAGAAACACTCTTGTCGACCGTTTTTGTTTTTGCTTTTCCGAGCCATTCAGGTATTTGAGACTCACGCCAGGAGGCGCGGCCTATGGTTGGATTGGGCTTTGTACTCAGTGCGGGCCTAACCATTCGCAGGGACTGCGACGTGACGCTTAGGCTTTTCCTCTGTCGGTCCATAACTTTGTTTGGAGACTCCGCACCGCCGCGGTGTATTGGCTGACGACGGCAGCAACTCTTAATTCGATGATGATGAAATTGAAGCGACAAGCACCGATGGGGACGACGCCGGCGCAGTACGAAACAGTTTGCTCTCAGGA
>JACCSP010000090.1 GCA_013812905.1 Pyrinomonadaceae bacterium | reverse complement strand
TTTGGCCTCCACTCCAGCTATTTCCTCGGCCGCCCGATTTAGCCTTTTAATGTGACCGTCCAAGTCTACGATCAGAACAGGAAAATCGATGGCATTGAAGGTTTGGCGCCATTCCATTGCAGACTGCTGAAGGGAAGCATGCAAGCTTAGCTGTTTCTCGTCTAATAGTTTCCGCTCACTTACGTCATTTGCGATCACCAACCGGGCCTTGCTTCCCTTGAAAGTCAGGGGATGGGAGGTCATTTCCACATAGACTATGCTGTTGTCTTTCCGACGGTGGCGCCAGGGACTGGAGATCAGCGGTTCGTCAACACCAGTAGGGGTTTTGATCAGGAGAGCCGGGGTCTCCTCGGCGGAGCGAAGATCTTCGACGGTCATCGAGAGAAACTCCTCCCGATCGTACCCATAGGTCTGCATGGCGGCTTGGTTTACGGCAAGAAACCCAAGAGTCTCTTCATCATAAACGAATACCGGCTGCGGAGTAGATTCAAACAACAACCGATAACGCTCGTCGGAATCGCGCAGGGCAAGCTCGATCTCCTTCCGGTCGGTGATGTCGCGAGCTACGCCGCGAAAACCTATGGTGTCGCCTTGTCTATTCTTGGTGGGAGAGGTGACGATTTCGAGCCAGCGCCCTCGACCCTTGGCGTCTTCAGTCCGGAACTGGAGATTGTCGTGTAGCTCAAGTTGCTTAACGGTCTCCTTAGCTCCGGAGTTTTGCGGATTCATTTTGAATGCGTCCGCGAAGGGTCTACCCAGCAACTCTCCCGGGCCGACGCCGAGAAAGTGCGCTCCTGCCGCGTTAATTCCCGTCAAACGCCCTTGCAGGTCCTGCGTGAAAATAATGTCACTGGCTTGCTCGACTAGATCGCGATAATTGGCCTCAAGTTTTGACCGCTCCAGTAATCTAGATACCTTCGCAATTAGTCGCGTTGACTCAAAAGGCATTTCAAGGTAATCGTCGGCACCTGATTCAAGCCCCTCAATAACACTTTCGGTGTCCCGTCTATGGGCGCTGACCAGGAGAATCGGGGTGGATCGAAGTTCCGGGTCCTGTCGAACAAGCCGGCAAAACTCTATTCCACTTACCCGAGGCATGGAGACGTCGCTGATTACGATATCCGGGCGCCTTGACTTGGCGACATCGAACGCCTCGCGCCCATCGCCTGCGGTGATTACTTCATAGCCCGCTTTACTTAGCAGGCTATCCAGCAGCCACAACTGTTCAGGTATGTCGTTGACTACCAGCACCGTATCTTGGCGGTGCCCGTTGTTAGAATAATGTATCCGACGCATCGAAGCTTTTAACCCCGGTCCTTCCTTCATTTTTAAGATTAGGCTAAAACTAGAGAATCAAGCTCTAGAGTGCGGAGAGAGTGCTACTCGAATAAGTCGGCGAGAAAAAATCCACCCGAACTGATTGGGTTTTCGACGGCGGAAATTATAGCACACGCCGTTCTGAAGGAGCCAAAGAGATTTGCGAAAGATACCCTCCCGCAGAACCTTTGCCCAGCCTCTCTCTTTCCACAAATGATCCGCTAGTTATTAGCAGTGCTATTAGGGGCAGTTTTCCGGCATATAGTCCAATTATTGTTCTTTTTGGTCACTGTTCGGCTATGAGCTAACTTCGCTCTCCAATCCACCAGACGTCTGTTCCGTCGAAGCAAGCGACGTCCGCCGTCAAGCATCAAGGGGAATGATGCACGATTCTGGGGTGGCTCCTGCAACTCTCACGGTTCTGAAGTTGACCGAGCTAAAGAAAAACCACTTGACGGCAGGTGCGTTCGTCGGTAGGTTGCGAATAAATTCAATGATGGCGCTCTTCAAGAGCAGCGCTCTTTAGGTGGTCCAAATGAACGAAGAGTTGGAAGCATCCGCTAGGTTTGACCAGCGCCCGTGGGGCACTTTTACAGTCCTTGATGAGGGTAAAGACTTCAAGGTGAAGCGAATCGAAGTCTTGCCTGGCAAACGGTTGAGTTATCAGAAGCATTCGCAGAGAGCGGAACACTGGGTCGTGGTGCAGGGGACAGCCAAAGTAACACTTGACGATCATGAGATTGTTGTTCACTCGGGCCAGGCCATCGACATTGCTGTCGGCGCCGCGCACCGAGTGGAAAATCTCGGCGAGGAGACCCTTCTTTTCATCGAAGTTCAACGCGGCTCTTATCTTGGTGAAGACGATATCGTACGTTTGCAGGACGACTTCGGACGAACTGGCTGACTAGTTCGATAAGAAACCAAGTAAGTCACTACCGATTTCTTAGCTGGGTGCTGAAAAACAAACACGATTCACGAAACCACGCGAAGTCGCACTAAATTGAAACCTTAATTCGTGTTAGTTCGTGGGTCGCACTACTGCTTCTATTACTGCTCACGACTGTTTCAGCCGCCTGTTCGATTCATTCATAAAACAAACAGCGCAATGTAAGAGGGGATTGCCCTGAAACATTGCGCCGTTGTTTTAACCCGATGTCGCACGTTGGTACCCGCGCGCAACAGTCAAGCCTATGGAAATCATTCTAGTTAGCTGCACGATCTCCGTCAACAAACGAAGATGAAATAAAACAGACGTTGGCGACAGTGAACAAGACTTTTTAGCGATGCTTCTCGTAGAGGTTGGTGCCTAAAAGAGATTGAACTAAATCCATGCCGGACCACCCGGAAGACAGACCAGCCGTACAAATGGAAGAGCTCAGCTTGTCTCGATAATTCCTGGAGAGCGTGAGCTGAGTACCATTTTGCAGAATGACGCGATACTCGCCATGAAACCCATCGGTCTACCTGCACCTCGTTAGGCTATTATGACGATGAGAATGCGGCCCTTTTAACTTCAATAGTATCTGCCACTGCCACTCAGGTTTCTAACACCGTCCTCGATGATCCCAAACCACGCTGATCTCGCTCAACATAGAATTCCCAACCTCGTGCCGCTTCGACTGGTAGGAATGATTAGCCTGGGTCAATTTGATTACCGGATGTTCGTCCGGATTCTAGAATCCGATCTGCACTTCAGACTCTAGGTCCGCGCCCATCGGGCCTATTAGTGCAAAAGCGATTAAAATCAAGGTGTTTTAAGCGGCGAGAAGGCAAAATTCTTGTGGCCTCACATTTGCTAGTAAAACGGCTGGTGTTACTTTCGAGGACTTACGTCAGGTCCGCCTCGGTGGTGGTGCAATTGTTCAGACCCCTATACCCGAACCAGCCAGCATGATGCTTTTGGGAACCGGGCTTATTGGCGTTGCCGGTGCAGCCAGACGCCGCTTTAAAGCTGGTAAAAAATAGTATTGCGGCTTTCTAATTAGTTAGGCGTGCGGGTTTCTAGTTAGTGAGGACGACACTGACGAAAGAGAGAGAGCGGGGCGAGAGCTTCATCTGTCATTTCCCCTGTCCCTACCTCGTCTCCCAGAGGTAAACAGATAGATTAGCTCACCCTCCTCGTCACTCAACACGAAAGGCCACTCATTATTGAGTGGCCTTTTGTCATATCGTAAGGTTGGCTCCGCAGGTAGGACTCGAACCTACAACCCTTCGGTTAACAGCCGAATGCTCTACCATTGAGCTACTGCGGAATAAGCGCCCTCACATAGTGTCAAAACTATGCGCAGGGCGCGGGCGATTTTTATATAACAGATGGGATCATGAGCGTCAAGCACAGTTAGGTTTTTATGTCGTTAGCATGATGTGTCCGGTGTCATTAACACATGAAGTGTCCGCTTTGCGTCGAAGCTGCGCTAAAACGAAACGGGCGTCGGTTCGGTCGTCGCTGCGGCTATGCCGTCTGATGTGAGGCGGTGGCTGTGCCCCGCCGTGCAGTGCTCTTTAAAACTTAGGGGCTAGGCCCCCCCGCGGGGGCGCAGCCCCCAAACCTTAAGAGGGGGGCAGGTCCCGGAAGGGCGCAGCCCACCCTCACATCGGGCGGCGAAGCCGTTAAGAAAGTTGACTTGGAATTTTGCAGCCAGGTGTCCGGCGTCAATTAGTTTTCTCACTCTTGACCAGGAATTCTAATTGTCGCTGATACCG
>JACCSP010000081.1 GCA_013812905.1 Pyrinomonadaceae bacterium | reverse complement strand
TGCGCGACCGCTTTCACGCGCGGAGCTGCGACGTTTTGAAATGGGCGTCCCGAGGGGACAATTAAAGGTCGACGGAGCAACGTTTATTCCAGACGCAAATGACCCGGACGCTTCAGCGGCCAGTCGTTTCTTTAACGGTGCCTTTACTTTCGCGCAACGTCCTGTCGAAGCCTTTGGCTATACTATCTCTTATCAGGGGCTTGCCACGCGCCGCTCAAACCGCAACGGGCCGGGCGGAGTTGGCTTTCAACCATTCGGCGGCTCGACGCGCAGCGAAGCTGACGGCCGCATACAGACCCTTAACGCGCGCACGGATTTCCGCATCGGCAAACACAACTTCGTCAACGCAGGTTACGAATTTGAAAACGTGAATTTTTTGAATCGCTCGTTTCCACCTAACCCTTCCGGTAATACCTCGACGGATGTTTCAGAGCGCAGCAGTACGTTGTTCGTGCAGGATCAATTGCGATTTTTGGGAGATCGCTTGCAGCTCTCGGCGGCCTTTCGAGCTCAGTTTTTTTCGTTGAGCAAACCGGAATTTACTCCAACAGCGGGCGCGCCTTACATAGGAATCGCGTTTAGCGGGCCGGCTAACGCTTATACCGGAGACGGCTCAATTGCCTATTTTTTCCGCGCAACAAACACAAAGCTGCGCGCCCACGTCGGCAACGGTTATCGTGCGCCGTCGCTGTTTGAACGATTCGGCACATCGTTCTTTGGCGGCTTCTTCTCGCCGCTAGGGGATCCGCGCCTTCGCCCTGAGCGTTCTATCGCGTTCGACGGGGGAATCGATCAATCTCTCGCGGATAATCGTCTGCGATTGTCTGCAACGTATTTTTATACACGACTGCAGGAAGTAATTGGCTTCGATTTCTCCGGCAAGATCAACCCTCAGACGGACCCATTCGGTCGCTTCTTCGGCTTCCTAAATACGGGCGGCGGGCTCGCGCGCGGCCTTGAACTAAGCGCAACAGCCTCACCTACTCGCACGCTTCAACTCTTCACGAGTTACACCTATACGAACAGCGACCAACGAGAGCCGCAAATCAGCGGTAGCGGCGTAATTAGCTCGCTCGTTATTCCAGATCACCAATTCGCTGCCGTCGTCACTCAACGCCTTGGACGACGCGCGTTCCTTAACTTCGATCTGACAGCGACCAGCGATTACCTTGCGCCGGTCTTCCCACTCGTCTATCGGTTCAAAAGTCTAATCAAAGCCGATCTCGGCGCGAGTTACGAACTGCCGTTCACTGAGCAGCGACGCTTGCGTTTCTTTGGCTACCTGGACAATCTCTTCGACCGCGAGAATTTTGAAAGCGGCTTCCGCACGCCGGGGCGTACAGGGCGGGCGGGCGCTTCGCTTAGCTTCTGATATTTTTAGAGACAAAAGGCGCTAATGGAAAAGGTTAAGACCACGGGTGCGAGCTACGCGATACCACCATTATCAAATGCCCGTGGCCTCGCTAACACCAGTGTGTTGATCTCGTGGAGCGGAGGCAAGGATAGCTGCCTCGCGCTCTACGAGATTCAAAAGGCTCACATCCACGTGGCGGCGCTGCTGACAACTGTCACGCGCGATTACGACAGGATTAGTATGCATGGAGTCCGGCGCGAGTTACTCGAAAAGCAGGCGGACAAGTTAGGTTTACCTCTTCATCAGGTTCTGATCTCAAAAGACGCGACCAACGAAGAGTATGAAGCCAAGATGGCTGAGGCTTTTTCAGAATACAGCAAGCGTGGAATCGATTCGGTAGTATTTGGCGATCTCTTTCTTGAAGACATTAAAGTGTACCGCGAGCAGTTTCTCGCCCGGCACCAGATGCGCGGCCTGTTCCCAGTGTGGAAGCGCGACACGTCCAGCTTCATCAAAGAGTTTATCGAATTAGGATTCAAGGCCGTTGTCACCTGTGTCAATTCAAAGGTGCTTGACCAATCTTTTGCGGGGAGAATCATTGATGAAGCTTTTCTTTCATCGCTTCCCGTCGACGTTGACCCGTGTGGCGAGAACGGAGAGTTTCATTCTTTTGTCTTTGATGGACCGATCTTCACAGAAGCAGTGAAGTTTTCTATCGGCGAAACTGTATTAAGAGATTCTTTCTGGGTCCGAGACTTGTTACCAGAGTGATTATGTCCGACTAACTTTAGACAACCCGGGACACCGATTCGGTCCCGGCTATCAGCCATTGGGAAAAACCGGTCGCTACCGCTCGCGGTTCTGACAGGCTGGCGACAGACGTTATAGATTGTCCGACTCGATATGCGATGAGAGCACCACAACGGATCGTTTCATTTTTGCCTTCTGCTACTGAGATGGCCTGCGCTTTGGGGTTGGCTGATCAACTCGTAGGAATCACCCACGAGTGTGATTATCCGGTGGAGATTAAAGGAAAGCCTATCGTCATTCGTAGTGCTCTTCCCATAGAAATCATGAGCCAACGCGAGATTGATGTGGCGGTCGCCGAACGGATGCGAGAAGGACACAGCCTTTACGTGGTGGATGAGAGGCTCTTGCAGGAACTCGCGCCGGACTTGATTCTGACGCAGGACTTGTGTCAAGTGTGCGCGCCCTCAGGGACTGAAGTATCGCAAGCCTTAAGTCTGCTCCCCAAGAAGCCGCAGATCCTTTGGTTGACGCCAAACTCGCTGGAACAAATCGCTGCTAATGTGCGCGAGTTGGGCGAAGCGACGGGCCGCGCCAAAGAGGCTGACGAATTAATTGCCTCAGGCTGCGCCAGGCTGGAAGAAACAGAGGCAGTGACAAGAAAGTTATCCCACCGACCTCGGGTCTTCTCTATGGAATGGCTCGATCCCGTCTACTGCAGCGGCCATTGGGTGCCAGAGATGGTGAGACTCGCCGGAGGTCTGGATGCGCTTTCGCGGGAGCGTGGGGATTCCGTTCGCATCCCCTGGGACAAGGTACTGGAATGGGCACCTGAAGTTCTAATTATTACCCCCTGTGGCTTCAACCTGGAGCAAGTAATTGAAAAGGCCCAACAGCTCTTCACTTATCCTGGTTGGTCTAATCTTCCGGCTGTTCGTGACGGCCGCGTGTATGCGGTTGATGCGAACTCTTATTTTGCTCGCCCTGGGCCGCGAGTGGTGGATGGCACGGAGCTTTTGGCTCATCTCATTCATCCCGAGTTGTTCCCATGGAAGGGATCTACAAATGCGTACCAGCGGTTGGAATACTAGGCGGCGGATCTGGGTGAACTAAAGCCGGCTAACCTTATGTAGGAATATCGGCAGGTAAATGCCCCGCAAGTGCGTAAGGAGGCGGGATCAGCCTCAGATTCTAGTTGTCCGATCATGGGTTCAGGTTGCAAGGCTCAGAGTTGTGGGCGCAATTGCGTCAGCTTACCGAACCCGTCCTTGCAACCTGAAAGTGGTAAACACTGTGCTTTAAGTTTTCTTTGTGAACAGACCGCCAGCAAGGAAGACAGCCCCAAGTAAGAGATTTAATCCGTGGTCAGCCAACGTCAGCTTTAGGGGACCCACTGGCCACAGACGATTATTGCCAGCGTCTCCCAGTACCATACCACAAAGGCCGAGCGCTAGATGGAGTAGGCCAAAAACCAGACAGAACCCCTTCGCTCCTGACAGCGAGCCGGCGAATCCGAAGTAGAGGGCTAGCACACCCGCAACGATGTGAATAGCATTGTGGGCCGGATTGAGATTGAGGCTTAGAAGGGTTGGTGCCACAAATCCCGCTACGCCGAGCAGCAATAAGACGAGGCCTAGAACCTTGCAAACTGTCTTGGCCATAAGTGTTTTCTCCTGTTCGACAAAGATTTAGCTACCGGTCGTAACGATGAAACTAAAATAGGTTAACCCGGCCAAGATGAACACCACCCCGTGATAGTAACAACTCTCTTTGCCATGGTTTGTTCCCTCTTAGGGTCTGTCGGAAAAACATTCGACACCACCTTGTCCCTTTCAGGGACAAGACAAAATACTCCGTTTTTCCGACAGGGTCCTTGGGGTTGACAACTGGGCGGCCGCATTAATGACCGAACGGTGCGACCGCAGATTAACCGCGAGGTAGTTACCGAATGAGCGGATGTATATCAAACAGGTGACCCTATTTGCAAAGCTTTTTTCGCTGAGGAGTCCAACCTGCCGTTACTGGGTCAATTTGGTGCGGTGCTATACTCATTGTGCGGCCTCCCCCATTAATTAAGAGCTAGCGGCAGGTTTCAGGAGGTTTGAAATGAGAAACTTTAAAGCGCTTGTTAGGTTGGGAGGATATTTAATGTCTGCGACGTGTCTGTTGTTTGTGCTCGCGGCCGCAACACATGCTTATTCAATCGTAATGCGCGGTGGCAAACGCATCGAAATTCCAGCGCAGTTTAGTGTCACCAACATGACAGTAACTTACGAGGCAGCGCCGGGTTTTTGGATTACTTTGCAGATGGCGGCTATTGATATTCCGGCAACGGAGCGGGCAAATAAGGAAATGCCTGGCAGCCTGCTGGGCCGCACCACCAACGAAAAAGAACCGCCTCGGACCTCAGGAAGGACAAGTCAGGCTCGGGAGTCCAAGGCTTCGCGTTCAGTAACTAACCGTGAACTTGAATCTTTTCAGCGATTAAGACTGGAGAGCGAGCGCGCGTACGAGCAAAGACTGAAGGACCAGGGCCTTCCTCCGCTGGCGGTACTGCGCGCTCAAGCTGCGGCGGACTCTGATCGGTTTTGGCGGGAATTAGCCCGCAAACACGCAGAAACAGAAGCTAACGAGAGAGCTTCACAACTCCAGGCACAGATTGCAGCTTTGAGAGCCCAGCTAAATTATCTCCAGTCCCGTAGCGGGGATCTCTCATCTGTTTCACCTGGCGCGTTTACGGTTTATGGTGGTGCTCCATTCTTCGGTGGGCACTCTGCGGTCAACCCCGCGTTGTTCCGGGTACCGTTTGGTCTACCGATTGGTGGGGCCTTTGGCACGTTCAATGTGCCATTCGGCTCTGCCTCCAGGTTTCATGGACGGCGAAATATAATCGTTGCTCCAGGAACACGAATTGGTGGTCGGATAGGCTTTAGAGGCGGGCCGCATGGACGGCCACGTTCCCATTAGTTTGTGAGGCGCAGGCCTGACGTTTCGCAATAGATCCACCCGTCTTAGCAAGACTGAAGCAATAACAGTCAGTTGTAAGTGGTCAGTTTTGATGCCACTGACAACGGA